>CAZPDS010000077.1:0-11111 GCA_964585485.1 uncultured Bacteroidales bacterium | reverse complement strand
CGGCCGTTGGAACAGGACTCACCTATTCCAGCAACTCGCTCACCGCAGGTAATCTGGTTACTTGTGTCATGACCTCCAGCGAAAGCTGTGCAACAGGTAGTCCCGCCACATCCAACACCATCACCATGGATGTTCAGGCCATCAAACCCGTCAGCGTTAGCATTGCGGCTTCGGCAACAACGATTTGCGAAGGAACCACTGTAACCTTTACGCCGACCCCGGTCAACGGCGGCTCCACCCCGACTTATGAGTGGAAAGTCAACAGCACTGTGCTTGGAACCGGATCTACGTTTAGTTCATCATCCCTGGCACATAATGACATCGTGAGCTGCGTGATGACCTCCAACGCCAGTTGTCCTTCCGGGAACCCGGCCACCTCTAACGGCATTACCATGACGGTAAATCCGAATGCGCCGGTTAGCCTTACCATTGCTGCTTCCGCGAATCCCATCTGCGCCGGAACCAGCGTTACCTTTACCCCGACCATTGTCAATGGCGGTACCACGCCCACCTACCAGTGGAAAGTCAACAGTACCAACGCCGGCACCGGTTCAACCTTTACCAGTACCACACTCGCCCATAATGATGTTGTGACCTGTGTTCTGACCTCCAATGCCACCTGTGCCACCGGCAGTCCGGCGACCTCCAATGGCGTGACTATGACGGTGAATCCCCTGGCTCCGGCAAGTGTAAGCATTAGTGCTTCGGCAACGACCATCTGTGCCGGCACCAATGTTACCTTCCTCGCAACACCCACCAACGGCGGCACAACCCCAACGTATCAGTGGAAAGTCAACTCCACCGTGGTTGGAACCGGTACAACCTACGCAAGCACTGCACTCGCAAACAACGATGTTGTTACTTGCATCATGACCTCCAACGCCACCTGTGCAACCGGCAGTCCGGCAACATCCAACCCGATCACCATGACGGTGAATCCGGTGGCTTCGGTAAGTATCACCATCAATGCTTCGGCAACCTCGATCTGTTCCGGTACTACGGTCAACTTTACCTCCAACGTTACCAACCCGGGCACCACGCCGGCTTACGACTGGCAGGTAAACGGAACCAGCGTTGCCACCGGTTCAACGTGGTCCTCGTCAACACTGGCGAATACTGACGTTGTAAGGTGCATCCTCACCTCCGATGTGGCTTGTGCCAGTGGAAATCCGGCGACTTCAAACAGCATTAGCATGACGGTGACACCCAGTGTAGTTCCAGCGGTTTCCATCAATGCTACCGAAACCACCATCTGTGCCGGAACATCTGTAACGTTTACCGCAACGCCCACCAACGGTGGCACAACACCCACCTATCAGTGGAAGGTAAACAATGTGAACGTGGCCACCGGTGCAAGTTACACCACCGCCGGTCTTGCCAACAACAACAGTGTCACTTGCGTGATGACATCCAATGCCGGCTGTGCTACCGTTAATCCGGTGACCTCCGCCCCCATTGTGATGACCGTTAACAGCATACCTGTCGTTTCGGCCAATGCCACATCGCCCTCTATTTGCAGCGGTTCATCGACAGACCTTACCGCTTCGGGAGCAACCAACTATTCCTGGGCCCCTGGAGGTATGACAGGAACAACGGTTAATGTTTCTCCCGCGAATACTACAACCTACACGGTAACTGGAACAACAGCCGGATGTACTGCCTCAGCCACAACCATTGTTTCTGTAACGTCCAGCAGTCCGGCAGCGGTATCCATTGTAGCTTCGGCGACAACCATCTGTACCGGCACCAACGTAAGCTTTACGGCAAGTCCGGTCAATGGCGGAACACCTTCGTATCAGTGGAAACTGAACAACGTGAATGTCGGTCTCGACAGCCCGACCTACGCTAACGCTGCCTTGTCAAACAACGATGTTATCACCTGTGTGATGACCTCCAGCCTTGGCTGTGTGACTGACAACCCGGCTACGTCGAATCCGATCACAATGACCGTGAATTCTTCCTTACCGGCTTCGGTTACGGTTTCCGCTTCCGCGAATCCTATTTGTGCCGGCACCACTGTGAACTTCACGGCCGTTCCGGTCAATGGCGGCACTACCCCCACCTACCAGTGGAAAGTGAACAGTACCGTAGTAGGTACCGGAAGTACGTATTCCAGCAACAGTTTGACTCAGGGGAGTATCATTACCTGCATCATGACATCCAGCGAAAGCTGTGCTACAGGAAGCCCAGCCACCTCAGATCCAATTACAATGACCGTGAATCCGAACATGCCCGTAAGCGTAAGCATTGCGGCCTCGGCCACCACGATCTGTACGGGAACCAATGTTGACTTCACAGCCACGCCGGTAAATGGCGGCAGTACGCCGACCTACCAGTGGTTTGTAAATGCAACCCCCGCCGGAACCACCAGTAACTTCAGCAGTACAGCCCTCAGCAACAACGATATTGTTAGCTGTGTACTGACGTCGAACCTGAGCTGCACGACCGGTAATCCCGCAAACTCGAATACCATCACTATGACCGTGAATCCGAACGCTCCGGTGAGTGTGACGATTTCGGCTACGGAGACCGCCATTTGTGACGGCACCAACGTTACCTTTAGTGCTACACCAGTGAACGGTGGATCAAGTCCTGCCTACCAGTGGTTGGTGAACGCAACAAACGCCGGAACAGGCGCCAGCTATAGCAGTTCATCCCTGGCCAATGGAGACGTGGTAAGCTGCGTTCTAACATCGAATGCAAGCTGTGCTACCGGCAATCCGGCTCCATCCAACACTATTACTATGAACGTTACCGACCTGGCGCCCGTAAGTGTGAGCATCGCTGCAAGTGCAACGACGCTCTGCTCCGGCACCAGCGTCACGGTTACGCCGACTCCGGTCAACGGCGGCGCTACTCCCTCGTATCAATGGTATATTAATGGAAATCCCGCAGGAACATCAACCTTGCTGGTATCATCTGCTCTCGCCAACGATGATGTTGTTCATTGCGTGCTAACATCCGATGCGGCCTGTGCAAGCAATAATCCCGCAACGTCGGGAACCATAAGTTTCACCGTGCAACAGGCTCCGGCCATCACTTTGCAACCAGCCAACTCCACTATCGGAGCCGGCGGTAATACCAGTTTCACTACCGCGGCTACCGGCACCGGAATCAACTATCAGTGGCAGGTTTCTACCGACGGCGGCGGATCCTACATGAACATTACAGCAGCAGGTACTGATCCGGTCTATAGCGGATGGAATACAGCAACGCTGGATGTAACGAATGTAATCGGCGCGAACTCCGGTTATATGTATCAGTGTATCGTGAGCGGCACATGCCCGCCGGCTGTCACTACCAACGCGGCAACCCTGACCGTAAACAATGCCCCGGCGATCACCTCACATCCGGCCAGCATCGCCGTTTGCGCTGCCCAGAACACCAGCTTCAGCGTTATCGCCACCGGCACCATAACCGGCTACCAATGGCAGGTATCTACTGACGGAGGTCTTACCTTCAACAACATCCTCCTGGCGGGTACCAACCCGGCCTACACGGGATGGACAACAGCTACGCTGAACCTGACGGGTGTTGCCGCTGCAAACACTGGCTTTATGTACCGTTGTATCGTAAGTGGTCCGGTTCCGCCGGATGCGACCTCCAACGCAGCCACCCTGACAGTAAATACAGCTCCTGTTATCAACACACAACCTGCACCGGCCACCCTGTGCGAAGGTTTAAATACCAGCTTTACCGTCAGTGCATCGGGAACCATCACGTCCTACCAGTGGCAGGTTTCTACCAACGGCGGAGGAAGCTTCACCAATATCCTGGCGGCGGGCAGCAATCCGGCCTACGCAGGATATACTACAGCTAACCTTAACCTGACTGGCGTTGCGGCTGCAAACAACGGTTACCTCTATCGTTGTGTTGTGAATGGCAGCTGTGCTCCGTCAGCCACCTCCAGCAATGCACTGCTCACGGTAAATCCGTTATTACCCGTCAGTGTAAGCATTACGGCGAATCCTTCCGATGTGATCTGCAACGGCACACCGGTGACCTTCACCGCAAACCCGGTGAACGGCGGCACTGCGCCGACGTACGCATGGAAGGTGAACGGAACCACCGTGGGCACTGGCGTCAGCTACACCTCCTCCACCCTGGTCAACGGTGATAATGTTCTGTGCCAGCTTAGCTCCAACGCTACCTGCGCAACAGGCAGTCCGGCAAACTCGAGCTCCATCATCATGACCGTGAACCCGAACCTGCCGGTTAGCGTGAATATCGTAGCCTCCACCACGACGCTCTGCGCGGGAACCAATGTAACTTTCAACGCCACGGCGGTAAACGGCGGCAGCAGCCCTGTTTACGCATGGACCATCAACGGCGCTTCCGTGGGCGGCAACAACGCAGCCTATATCACCAATGCACTTGCTGATGGCGATGTAGTCCGCTGTACGGTGACATCCAGCGAAAGCTGCACCAGCGGCAACCCGGCCCTCTCCAATGCCCTTACCCTGACCGTCAATCCTGTATTGCCCGTCAGCGTAAGCATTGCAGCCACACCGGCCGGCGGCATTTGCGAAGGCACCCCGGTGACCTTTACGGCCAGCCCTGTTAACGGCGGAGCCCCCACCTACGATTGGCAAGTCAACAATGTTTCGGTGGCCACAGGAGCTACCTTCAACACCAATGCTTTGGTTAATGGTGATGAAGTACATTGCGTAATGACCTCAACAGCCACCTGCGCCAGCGGATCTCCGGCCACGTCGAACAGCCTCACTATGAGTGTTAGTCCTTCGGCTCCGGTGAGCGTTACCATCATGGCCAGCCCAGCGGGTGCCGTTTGTCCGGGCACCACTGTGACCTATACAGCCATCGCAATCAACGGCGGTTCGGCTCCGGCTTACAGTTGGCTTGTTAACGGAACAGCAACCGGTGTTACCACGCCGACCTTCAGCACCGCGGCATTATCGAACGGTGATCAGGTACGTTGCGTGGTAAGCTCCAATGCTGCTTGTGCAACCGGCAGTCCGGCAAGTTCAGCTATACTCACGGCCAGCATCAACACTACGGTGGCCGCCAGTGTAACGATCAGCGCCAGCACCACCGGTGCGATCTGTGCAGGCACTCCGGTGACCTTCACGGCTACTCCCGGCAACGGCGGAACCACTCCCACCTATCAGTGGATTCTCAACGGCATAGTCGTTGGCACTGCCAACACTTACGCCAGCAGCAGCCTGAGCGATAACGATCAGGTACTTTGCGTGATGGTTTCCAATGCTGCTTGTGTGAGTGGCAATCCAGCCATCTCGAACCCCATTCTGATGGAGGTGAACCCGGTTCTTAACGTAAGTGCCGCCATTTCGGCCAATCCGGCGGGTTCCGTTTGCGATGGCAGCCCGGTAACCTTTACGGCTGTGGCCAATGATGCAGGCGCCAACCCGAACTATCAGTGGGTGATCAATGGCATCAACGTTGGCAACACCGACACCTATACCAGCAGCACACTGTCCACTGGCGATAATGTAAGTTGCATTATCACGGCTACAGCACCCTGCGCTACCGGCTCACCGGCGACATCAAACCAAATCACCATGAGTGTTACCCCCACCCTGCCTCTCAGTGTGAACGTCACGGCCCTACCGGTCGGCGCGATCTGCTCGGGCACCCCCGTTACCTTTACGGCTAACGTAGTAAATGGCGGAACCGCTCCAACGTATCAGTGGATGGTCAACGGTAGTTTTGCCGGCACCAACAGCGCCAGCTTTACCACGGCCTCCCTGAATAACAGCGATGTGGTAACCTGTGCGGTGACCTCGGACGCTGTTTGTCCGTCGGGCTCTCCGGCAACATCGGCTCCGCTCACTATGGTTGTTAATGACAACCTTCCGGTGAGTGTCAGTATCAGCGCAAGCGAAACCACCATCTGCGAAGGCACCCCGGTTACCTTTACGGCAAGCCCGGTCAACGGTGGCACCACGCCTGTGTATGCCTGGAAAGTCAACGGCACCACGGTGGCCAGCGGAAGCACCTTCACCACCTCGTCCATAGCGAACCTGGATGCTGTAAGTTGCCAGCTAACCTCCAATGCTGTTTGCGCAGCCAACAGTCCCGCTGCGTCCAACATCATTTATATGGTGGTTAATCCGAATCTGCCCGTGAGCTTAGCCATCGCGGCATCGCCTGCAGGCGCCATCTGTGCCGGCACCGACGTCACCTTCACGGCGACTCCGGTCAATGGCGGAACCGCACCTGCCTACCAGTGGTACGTGGGCGGAACCCCGGCGGGAACAGGCGCCACCTACAGCAGCAACAGCTTTGCTAATGGTGATGTAGTCCGTTGTGAAGTTACATCGAACGCTACCTGCGCCACCGGCAACCCGGCCAGCTCAGGATCGGTGACCATGAACGTGAACCCCATCCTAGCGGTAAGCGTTGCGATTAATGCATCGGAAACCACCGTTTGCCAGGGCAGTCCGGTGACCTTCACCGCAAGCCCGCTAAACGGCGGCAGCAGCCCGGCCTACACCTGGATGATTAACGGAACCCCCGTGTTCAGCGGAAGCGCAAGCTTCACCACCGCAGGTCTGAATCATAATGACCAGGTGAGTTGCACGCTAACCTCTTCGGAGACCTGCACCAGCGGTAATCCGGCTCTGTCCAATCCCATCAGTATGACCGTGAACCCTGTTCAGCCGGTAAGCCTCAGCATTGCTGCAAGCCCGGCCGGCGCCATTTGCGAAGGAACCTTAATAACCTTTAACAGCAGCCCGGTGAACGGTGGTACCAGTCCCGTTTACCAGTGGTTTGTCAACGGTGTTGGTGTTGCCAGCGGCGCCTCCTTCCAAAGCAGCACCATCGCCGACGGCGATGTGGTAAGCTGTGTGATGAGCTCCGATGTCAGCTGCGGTTCCGGTTCCCCGGCTACCTCCAACAGCCTCACCATGGCCGTGAATCCTTCCGCACCGCTTAGCGTGGCCATCACGGCCAACCCCGGCGGCGCGGTCTGCGCGGGAAGTACCGTTAACTTCAACGCGATCATCACCAACGGTGGCACGGCTCCGCAAATCCAGTGGCTGCTCAACGGCACACCCACCGGCGCCAGCGGAACCACCTACACCACCGCCGGATTAAATCAGGGCGACGAGGTTCAGTGTGCGGTTCTCTCTACCGCCACCTGTGCCACCAACAGCCCTGCCGTATCGAACATCATTACCGCCACAGTGAATCCGGTGGTTGCAGCTGGTATCAGCATCGCAGCTTCCCCGGCGGGTGCTGTTTGCGAAGGGACACCGGTAAGCTTTACCGCAAGCCCGACCAACGAAGGCAGCAGTCCGGTCTACCAGTGGCTACTCAACGGAAGCCCGGCCGGAACCGGTTCAAGCTTCAGCAGCACTACGCTGTCTGATAACGACCAGGTGATCTGCATCCTGAGCTCCAGCAATGCCTGCGTATCCAGCAGTACCGCCATCTCCAACGCGGTCATCATGGATGTTAATCCCATCCTGAATGTGGATGTCAGCATCGCTGCCAATCCTGCCGGAACGGTATGCGACGGAACGGAGGTGACCTTTACAGCCACCCCGATCGATGCCGGAGCAAATCCGGAGTACCAGTGGATTATTAACGGCATCAACGTAGGGACCGGAAGCACGTATTCCAACAGCACCCTGAGTACCGGGAATGAGGTATCGTGTATTCTTACATCCACCGCAGCTTGCGCTAACGGCTCACCGGCGAACTCCAACATCATTACGATGGATGTTGCACCAAGTGTTCCGTTAAGTGTAAACGTGAACGTCAGCCCGGCCACGACTATCTGCGCCGGAACGCCACTTACCTTCACCGCCAATGCTGTGAACGGTGGAACGACACCATCGTATCAGTGGCTGGTAAATGGAAGCTACGCGGGTACGAATGCCGCCAATTTTATCAGCTCCAGTCTGGCTGACGGTGATATGGTCTCCTGTGTAGTAACATCATCGGAAGCCTGCCCCACCGGCTCTCCGGCCACTTCGGCACCCATCACTATCACCGTGAATCCGGTACTGCCGGTTAGTCTCACCATTGCATCCGATGCCACGGGCAGCGTATGTGAGGGCACCCTTGTTACCTATACCGCAACACCGGTGAACGGAGGCATTTCGCCCTCGTACCAGTGGATGGTGAATGGTGTGGCCACAGGTAGTGACAGTCCCGTATTCAGCACAAACACGCTGAACAACACGGATATTGTTAGCTGCCAGCTTAGCTCCTCCGAGGCTTGCACCCTAACCAACCCGGCCCTGTCGAACATGATGATTGCCTCGGTGAACCCCAGCATGCCGGTCGGCGTACTGGTGAACACCATCCCCTCCAATGTTATTTGCGAGGGTACTGAAGTGACCTTCTCTGCGAACGGAACCAATACCGGAGATACGCCAACTTTCGCCTGGTTCCTGAACGGTACGGACGCCGGCGTGAGCTCGTCAACCTTTACAACCTCCACCCTGACGAACGGTGACGAGGTATATTGTGTACTGACCTCCTCCCTGGAATGCGCTACCGGATCGCCTGCGAACTCGGCTATGACCGTGATGACGGTGAACCCCATCCCTGTGGCTGACGCCGGAGAAAATGTTACGACCTGCTCCAACGTGCCGGCTACCCTGGTGGCCAGCGGTGGTAGCAGTTACCAGTGGAGTACCGGCGATCTGACCGAAAGCACCACGGTGAATCCGACGGAATCGGAAACCTATTGGGTAACGGTAACGGCAAACGGTTGCTCGGCCATCGACTTTGTGGATGTGCTAGTGTTGACGGCACCCGTAGTAAATCTCGGCGCCAACGCAGACCTGTGCAACAATCTGACGATGACCCTGGATGCCGGGGATAACATGCAGACCTATGAATGGTCCGATGGTTCCGCCGGACAGACCCTGCTGGTAGATCCTTCCGCCACAGGACTGGGCGTCTTCACCTATTCCGTCACCGTAACCGCCTTCAACGGCTGCAGCGGCAACGATGCGATCACCATCACCATTGAAGATTGCGCCGGTGTGGAAGAAAATCCGGAAGCGATCACCATCACCTTCTTCCCCAACCCTGTTCACGGTATATTGACCCTGAACCTGGACGGCATGATTAATCAGGAGGTGAAACTGGCGATTTCTGATGGCATCGGGCAAATCACCTATACGGAGACGATCCCGGCCAACAGCGTAACGTCATCGCGCCAGATCGACATGACGAACTACGCAACGGGCGTCTACTACCTCAATGTGATTTCCGGCGAACGTTCCAGTGTCCACAAGATCGTGGTGAACTAAGCCAAGTGGTTTAACAAAAGAAAGGCTGCCTCACAAGGGCAGCCTTCTTTTTTTGATCGTTTCGGCAGCGTTACAGCCGAAGATTAAGTAAACTGATTACTTACTGCGCCTCGCCGATGCCATGGCAGTTTTTGTATTTCTTACCACTTCCGCAAGGACAAGGGTCATTGCGGCCCACTTTCTTTTCGACCTTGATGGGCTGGGTTTTCTGCTGTTCCGCGGTGCGCTGATTACGGGCTTGTGACATGCCATCTTCGCGTCCGGCTTTCAAACGGCTCATGTCGACACTCTGCGGGCGCTGCGCTTCCTTAACGTTCTGGCTGTCGTTCCACGGCAGGTTCCCTTTGTACAGGAAGGAAACGATGTCGCGATTCACTTTTTGGAGCATCCCCTTAAACAGATTAAAAGATTCCAGTTTATAGATCAATAAAGGATCTTTCTGCTCATAGGTGGCGCTCTGGACGGACTGTTTCAGATCATCCATTTCGCGGAGATGTTCTTTCCAGGCATCGTCGATGATGGCCAGTGAAATCCCCTTTTCGATCGCCAGGATCACTTCTTTTCCTTTATTGTCGTGTGATTTTTTCAGGTTGGCAATGGTGTTCATCGTCTTGGCTCCATCGGTAATAGGGATGGCGATGTTTTCGTAATGCTTGGGGTTGTTCAGGAACACATCCTCGATAATCGGGAAGGCTTGTTCGGCAATCATTTCCGATTTTTTTCGGTAGGCCGCAAAATTAGTTTCAAATAAAGTTTCTGTCAGCTTTTCCGGGTTGGCCGAATGAAATTCCTTTTCGGAGAGGGGACTATCGAGACCAAAATTGCGAAGCAACTCGAATTTAAAACGTTCGTAATCGCCGCTTTCCATACAGTCGCTAACCAGCGCTTCCGTAACATCATAAAAATTATTCGCGATATCCACGGCCAAACGATCGCCAAACAGGGCATGACGGCGCTTGGAATAGACCACCTCACGCTGGCTGTTCATTACATCATCATATTCCAGCAAGCGTTTACGAATACCGAAGTTATTTTCTTCCACTTTCTTCTGGGCGCGCTCAATGCTCTTGGTGATCATGGAATGCTGGATCACCTCACCATCCTTCAAGCCCAGGGTATCCATGATGCGCGCGATACGTTCGGAGCCGAACATACGCATCAGGTCATCTTCCAGGGAAACGTAGAACTGAGATGTTCCGGGGTCGCCCTGACGGCCGGCCCGCCCACGCAACTGGCGGTCTACACGCCGTGACTCGTGGCGTTCCGTACCGATAATAGCGAGACCGCCGGCTTCCTTCACGCCCGGTCCGAGCTTGATGTCGGTACCACGACCGGCCATGTTGGTGGCGATGGTCACCGTTCCGGCGATACCGGCTTCCGCCACAATGTCGGCTTCCCGCTGGTGAAGTTTTGCATTCAACACATTGTGCCGGATACGTCGGAATTTCAACATCTTGCTAAGCAATTCCGAGATTTCTACGGAGGTGGTACCCACCAGCACGGGACGGCCGGCTTCCACAAGTTTTACGCACTCTTCAATAACGGCATTGTATTTTTCGCGCTTGGTTTTATACACCAGATCTTCCATATCCTTACGGACAATGGGACGATTGGTCGGGATAGCGACCACATCCAGTTTGTAAATATCCCAGAACTCACCAGCCTCTGTTTCCGCGGTACCCGTCATACCCGCCAGTTTTTTATACATGCGGAAGTAGTTCTGCAGGGTAATCGTGGCGTAGGTTTGCGTGGCCGCTTCCACTTTCACGTTTTCCTTGGCTTCGATGGCCTGGTGCAGACCGTCGGAATAGCGGCGCCCGTCGAGGATACGACCGGTCTGCTCATCCACAATCTTCA
>CAZPDS010000076.1:0-11757 GCA_964585485.1 uncultured Bacteroidales bacterium | reverse complement strand
TATATCTACATCAATAAAATTACCAATGCGCTGAAGACGACAGGAGGCATTGATTACGTAACCAGTCTGACCAATGTGCTGGACATCCGGAGTGGAGCGGACTCCAGCATTGAAATTGCCCGGCTGATTGATGAATACAGCCTTCCTCAATCGCCGGAGGAGTTGCAACGCATTAAAACCTACACCCTGAGCAAGCCCATGTATGTAGGCCGTCTCATCTCGGCCGACAGTCGCTATGCAACCATCGTCTGCCGGATCAACCAGGATTATGACAAAATAGAAGCGGCCAAGAACATACGCGCTTCCGTAGATGCATTGAAGGTTCCGGAAGCGATACTCTACGAGGGTATCCCCTTCCAACTCCTGAATATTTTTGACTTTATCACCTCCGACCTACTGCTGCTGGTACCACTAATCGTTGTGCTGATCGCCCTCACGCTCGCCTTCAGCTTCCGATCGGTTCGTGGCGTTGTGCTTCCGCTTATTAGCGTGGGAATGGGTATAGTGTGGACCATGGGCTTAATGGGATTACTGGGGGTGCCCCTGACGCCCATATCCGATGCGATACCCGTTGTACTCTTCGCTGTTGGTGCGGCCTACAGCATTCACGTCATCAATAAGTTCAACGCCAAAATCACCGATAAAGATCTACGAAAACCGCAATCAGCGGCTGCCCTGGGCGAAGTCGGCTTACCGGTTCTGCTGGCCGGTGTCACCACCTTCATGGGCTTTTTGTCCTTTATCTTTGGTGCCTATCTGTGGATTATCCGCGACTTTGGGATTTTTTCGTCATTAGGAATCCTTTTTATTCTATTTATTTCACTCACCTTTACCCCAGCCATCCTCAGCTTTATGAAGGTTCCGCGCCAGCGCCACATTAAGGAAAGCAAGACCGGGAAACACACGATACTGGGTTGGATGATGGAAAAATTTGCCGGGCTAACCATCCGACACCGCAAAGCCGTGCTCTGGGTTTCCCTGATCATTATCCTGGGAAGTCTGTCTGGCATTCCGTTGATAAAAAACAAAATTGACATTCTGAATTACTTTGGCAAAGAAACCAGCATACGCACTACCGCTGATTTGATGAACCGGGAATTTGGAGGCTCCCTGCCCATCCAGGTGATCATCAAAGGAGACTTACAGGATCCGGCGGTTATGAAGGAGGCGAAGAAATTCCAGAACTTTCTGAACACACTCCCGAACGTCAGCAATGCGCAATCGGTGGCAGATTTCATTGAACAAATGAACGACGTTATGGGAGAAGGGAAGCGAATACCCGACGATCGCGACAAAATCACCAACCTCTGGTTTTTGATTGATGGCGATGAAATGCTTCATCAACTAGTGAACACCGAACGCACAGAGGGGATCATTCAGGCTTACATGACGAACTCCGACACGCGGATCTTTCATCAGGTTAACGATGAGATTGATCGCTACATCAGCAATATAAAAACGCCCGGCGTACATTTCGAAAAAACAGGCATGCCGGCCATTTATGCCAATCTTGACGACAGTCTGGTCTTGAACCTTGCCAGCAGCCTTGTCTTCTCGCTGATCCTAATTTTAATATGCATGCTTTTCCTCGTGAAATCATTCCGGGGAGCCCTTACCGGCATGCTCCCGCTGCTCTTCTCAATGGCCATTATTTTTGGTTTTATGGGATTTGCGGGCATCGCCCTCGACATCGCCACCGTGCTCATCGCCTCCATCACGGTTGGCGCCGGCATCGATTACTCTATTCACTTTGTAACCACCTATCGCAGCTTTATGCGACAAGGGTACGCCATAGACGACGCCATCCGCGCCACGCTCACCAGTTCGGGGAAAGCCATTGTTATCAATGTGGTCACGATCATCCTCGGATTTCTGGTTTTGAATTTCGCGAACCTGATCCCGCTTCAGCAATTCGGCATTCTGATCGCCTTAACCATGCTAACCTCTGGCTTTGCAGCTCTCACGCTGCTTCCGGCCGCCATTAGCCAATACAAACTAACTTTTATCCCCAAAAAAAAGACTAAATAATACAGGAGTTATTGTTATGAAAACCAAATTTGTTTTAGGAATTCTCGTCGCGCTGTTCGTCAGCATGACTGCGCCCCACAACGCAACGGCCCAATTGAGTGCCGCCCAAATTCTCACCCGGGTAGACAACTTTCTTAATTCCGCACGAGACCAGGAAATCAGCACGGTCATTTCCCTGATTGACAAAAGCGGTAAGACAAGCACACGCACCATGAAAATGATGCAGAAAGGCGCAGACAAGCGCCTGGTGAAATTTTTATCGCCTGCCGATCAGAAGGGCATCGGCTTTCTATCGTTGCCGAACGACAACATGACCGTGTACCTGCCGGCTTTCGGCAAGACCCGGAAAATTGCCTCTTCCGTAAAGAACACCAAATTTGCGGGCACGGACTATTCCTACGAAGATATGGAAGCCAAGAAGTACAGTGTGAAGTGGACACCCAGCCTGCTACGTACGGAAAACGGCAATTACGTTCTTGAGCTTAAACCCAAACCCGGTGTCGTTACCGACTACTCCAAACTCATCATGCATTGCCGCACCAGCGACTGTTATCCGGTGAAGGTTGAACATTACGACAAGGGGGGAAAACTATACAAAACCATGATTGCCGGCAAGCTTGAAAAGAGTGGCAATTACCTGATGGCGCGCGAAACGCTTCTTACCGATCATCGAACCGGCAGCCGCACGCGGATGAGCATCACCAGTGTGAAATACGACCAGGGGCTAACGGATGACTATTTTTCCGAACGGGAATTAATGAAATAATCTTGCCTGCATGAAACGACAGACGCTGATTCTGAGCCTGGCCTTACTCCTTCTGAGCCCGCTACTGCTGAACGCTCAGGTTGACTCCAGCAGCATCCCAGGCCCGGCCGACACAATCTATCCGGAGGATGCTTTCTTGTTTTTCGATACCATTGAACCGAGCACAACAGATGTCGTTGAAGTAGAACCGGAAAGTCCTCGTCTGGAATGGAGTGGCTATTTGCTGACCGATGACCGCGTGCGCATTGAGGGAGGCAAACTCAACTGGCAAGAATACCGGCTTGACTTAAAGAGCAGTTACCGCTTCGGGAACCGGGCAAAGTTCTACGCCGAATGCTGGCTGCGGGGCATCAAAACACCTGGCATCACGCAGACGGCCGACCTCATGTACTCCAATAAAGTGATGCCCGTTGAAATCGATCTGCGCGAAGCATATTTCGATATCTATGGCTTGTTCACCAAAAATCTCGACGTTCGGATTGGACGACAACGGATCGCCTGGGGCACGGGCGACCGCCTGAATCCCACTGACAACCTGAATCCTTATGATCTGGAAGACATCTGGGATTTCGGGCGTCACACGGCCTCCAACGCCCTGCAATTAAATTATTACCATAAAAGCTGGACAATCACCGCCGTCGGCATTTTAAACTTCGTCCCCGCTATACTTCCGGGCAGCGACTGGACACCGGCCTTTATGCCGCAATCTGCCTTACCGGAGCTTATCTACGACTCATCCTTTGTCCCCGGAATGGTGATACCCGTATACATCCACACCGACGCCATCAACGATACCATTCTCCTTCCCGAAAGAGATCTCAAGCACAGCCCGTCTTTGGGCGCCAAAATCAAAAAATCGCTGGGCGCATGGGATCTTTCACTGAGTTATATTTACAACCGGGAAACCTTGCCGGTATTAACCAAAGCGCACACCCGTCTGAATATCGACTCCTTAGGATTGGCGCTTCCCCTGAGCATTTATGCCAATGCTCATGCCACCGTTGATGCACAACTGAGATATCCCACCCAACAAATCATCGGCTTTGATTTTGCCGGTTCCTTATGGGGCATCGGCTTACGTGGCGAGGCCGCCTGCTTCATTCCGGAAAAGACCATACTCCAACAAACGATGCAGTATTCCGTGAGTCTCCCACCCCTGGTGGAATTCACACGCGATTCCATCCTGCCGGACTCTGTAATTTCCGATGGAAATCCTTACGTGAAGTTTTTAATCGGCCTGGATTATACCTTCAAGCATAATATTTATTTGAATTTTCAGTATCTTCACGGCTTCATACATGAGAAAGGGATGAACAATCTAACGGACTATTTCGTGCTCGGTCTGGAATGGACCACCCCCAATGAACGTCTGAAACTCGCGCCTCTGAACGGAGCCGTTCAGGTTGGCGACTGGAAAAACATCCGCGACGCCTGGGCGGTGATGTATATGCCCGAAGTAAAATACAGTCCGGTCCAAAATGCGGAGATAAGCCTTGGCGCGCACATCATCGGAGGTGAAGGAGCCAGCGGCTTCAGCAAGGTAAACAAGAACGATGACGTGTACCTTAAATTCAGGTACAGTTTTTAAATCTATACATCATGGAACAGCGGAAAAAAACCCGGGATGCATTCATCATTGCGGGAATGCTGTTGTTTGCACTGCTCCCCTGTAATCTTGCAGCCCAGAGCGCCAATCCGGCGGACGCCATCCTCGGGGAATGGATTGCACCGGAAAAAGACGGGAAGTTCAACATCTATAAATCCGGCGGAAAGTATTATGGGAAAGTTACCTGGATGAAAGAGGCCTACGACAAAAACGGGAAACTTAAACTGGATGTAAAAAACCCCAACCCGGCCCTGCGGGGAAAACCCATTGTAGGTTCCGACACATTTCTTGCCTTCACTTACAATGCTGCAGAAAACCGGTGGGAGGGAAAAATGTACGACTGCCGCACCGGAGATACCTATACTGCTTTTATCAAACTTTCCAGTAAATTTGTCATGGAAGTTCACGGCTATATCATGTTTTCCTGGCTGGGCAAATCAGTCTATTTCACGCGTTATTGATGACAACACACAAAGGCAATTTCACCGTTTACCGATCATCGGCGGGCAGCGGCAAGACGTTTACATTGGTTAGCGAATATTTGGTGATTGCATTATCCGATCCACGCCGGTTTCGCAACATCCTGGCCATTACCTTTACCAACAAGGCCGCCGCGGAGATGAAAAACAGGGTGCTGCGCTACCTTACCGATTTGTCGGTCGCGCCCGAAGCATTCAACCGCAATACCCGTGAGGTGCTGCTTCCTAAACTGATGACGGCAACCGGACTAAGTGAAACCGAAATCAGCCGCCGCGCTGGCGAAATACTATCGCTGATCCTTCATAACTATTCCGATTTCGCCATCACCACCATCGATTCGTTGATGCACAAAGTGGTTCGCACGTTTACCTTCGATCTGCGGCTCTCAGCATCCTTTGAGGTTGACCTCAATCGTGATAAAATGCTGAAGGACGCGGTTGGAATTCTCATCAGCCAGGCCGGAACGGATGAAAAATTAACCCAGGTCCTCCTGAATTTTGTTCGGGAAAAAGCCAGCGACGACAAAAGTTTCAACATTGAAAACGACATACTTCAGTTGGCAAAAACAAGTTGGGAACTCGACGGCACCGAACACCACCTTGAAAAGCTGGCGACACTGGAAATAGAGGACCTGCAACAACTGCACAAAAAAATTACTGATTGGAACATCGATTTCCTGAAGCGCCTTCATAAGCTAGCTTCCGAAGCCATGCAGCTAATGAAGCGCGAAGGAATTAACCCCGCCGATTTTTTTTACGGAAAGAACGGCATTGGCGGTTGGTTTCAGAAAATTGCATCGGGAAAAGCCAACGATATACGACCCGGGCTCAGTGTACTCAAAACCATCGACGAAGACAAATGGATCACATCCAAGTGTGATCCCGACGTGCGTGCGCGCATCGAGCCACACTTAGGCACCTTGCGCGATATTGCCCTGGCGATGCGCAAGCAGATTGACGAAGGTCATCCCCGCTACACCCTTTTCCATTTATTTTCCCGCACTTTCTATCCAATGATCTTGTTGAACGAAGTGCGAAAGATCATGACCGAGATCAAAAAACAAGAAAATGTGATTTTGATTTCCGACTTCAACCGGCTCATATCAAGGGTTGTGGAATCAGAGTCGGTTCCCTTTATTTACGAGCGACTGGGAGTACGTTTCCGGAATTTTATGATCGATGAATTTCAGGATACCAGCGTGCTGCAATGGCACAACCTGATACCCTTGCTGGAAAACATGCTTGCCGACGGAAATTACTGCATGCTGGTTGGTGATGGCAAACAGGCCATCTATCGCTGGCGAAACGGCGAGGTTGCTCAGTTCGTGGCGCTGCCGGAAATTTACAACAAACCCAACACCTTGGATTACCGGATCCGGGAGGAGGCGCTGGTGCGAAACTACAAGGAAGAGAAGCTGGATACGAATTACCGTTCATCAGAAGTCGTGGTGAATTTTAACAACAGCTTATACGCGCTGCTGGCCGAGCAGCTGGACGAGTCGAACCGGAAAATATACGAAGGACACTGGCAAAATCATCATCCTTCCAAACAAGGCGGTTATGTTCAGATCGGTTTTTTTGAAGACAACGCTGATGATTCCGCTACGGGCGACCGCATCTCGGAGTTCATCGGGAACCTTCGGACCGACGGGTACCGATTGAAAGACATCGGGCTTCTTTGCCGGTCGAACAGACTGGCGACGGCTCTTGCGGCGCACCTTTTAAACCTGGGCATCCCGGTAGTATCGGCCGAATCCTTACTACTCGACAAGAATCCGGTTGTTGAATTTCTTCTGGCCACACACCGTTTTCTGCAGAACCCTGGAGACCACCTGTCACGCGCCGGCATTGTTCGTTATCTTCATCTGAAAGGAATGCTGGGCAAGATGAATCTTCATGAGGCCTTATCCTTCACCACGGCCTCCGCTGCAGGTTTCAGGGAAATGCTCACCAAGCATGCCTTGAACCTGAGTGCGGCTCCGCTTCTGAAAATGGCCATCTACGATCGTTTTGAAGAAATTGTGCGCCGCATGCACCTGAACGACCAAGCCGATCCATACCTGGTTTTCTTTCTCGATTGTGTACGCGAATACAGCCAGGGTAGCGGCCGGCAAGAGGACGATTTTGAACAGTGGTGGGAAGAAAAAAAGACAAGCGCCACCATTAGCATCCCGGAAGGCATTGATGCCATTAATGTAATGACCATTCACAAAAGCAAAGGATTGGAATTCCCGGTGGTCATTTTGCCGGGCGACATCAACCTCCGGAGCAATACAATGGGCATGACCTGGACGGAGTTCGATGATCCGGAGCTTCCCGGACTACCTTCCATGCTGCTGCCCAATACCAAAGATTTGCAGAGCACTGCCTTCGGTGATCTTTACGATATTGAGCGCAACAAAAGCATCCTTGACTTTGTTAACCTGATGTACGTCGCCACGACGAGAGCCGCCGAACGGCTGTACCTCTTGCTACAACCTCCGCCAGCCAAAACTGAAGCCATACGAACCATTGAGAGCGCCGTTGCTGCACTGCTTGAAAAAGAAGGCACATATCGATCCGAACAAAACTTCTACACTTACGGTCACCGCTCCACCCAACAGCCAGCAGGGCCGGAAGGCCTTCCTGTCAAACCTGCGGCGGCCTTGGTTTCGGCCTCCTGGCAAGACCGCGCGGTCTTGAGCCTGGAGTATCCGCGAAGCCTGATTGCTGCAGAAACACAGGAAAAAATTGCCTGGGGCAACCTGCTGCATACTGCCATGAGCCGAATCAGAACCAGCAAAGACGCAGGTTCGCTGGTGGATCAACTTGCCCGGGAAGGCCTGGTTCGTGGTGAAATCGAGGAAAAACTACGTCGTCAACTAAACGCTATCCTACAGCATAGCGAATTAGCAGCACTTCTCGACAAGCCGGGTGAAGTGCGCACAGAGGCTTCTCTCCTCGACGCCCAGGGCCGCTCCTACCGGCCCGATCGCGTAACGATCCGTCAGAATGCCTTTACTCTATTAGATTACAAAACGGGGCATCCGCAGGAGGAACACAAACATCAGCTCCTGCATTATGCTGCACTGCTCACGGAAATGGGCTATACCCTTGAGCAAAGTGCCTTGGTGTACCTTGACGACACGAATGTCAACATTATTAACTGTTAACTCCCGAAACATGAAAAATGCCAACAAAATATGCATGGCCGCCAGTTTGTTAAGTCTGACTTTCCTGTTGATGCCCTGGCTTGAAACAACCGAGATGAGCATCGGTGAATATAGCATGACCGCCATTACACATCAGATCATTGGTATTTCGACCTTATGGGGTATCCTGGCCGCCCTGATCGCGCTGGCCGGCGGGTGGCTGGCCTGGAAACGAAACCGCTATGCGTTTCTGAGCGGGCTCTTGAACAGTTTGATAGGGCTGGGATTTTTGGCTGGCTGGCTGGGATCCGACTCACCAAAAACGACAGCACTGATGGAGGGGCTCGGAGAAACAGGTGCCAGCGAAATCAAAACGGGACTTTATTTATTTATCAGCAGTGCGCTTCTCTTCTTGATTTTTTCGATCTTTCTGTTCCGCAAGCAGAAAAAACAGCAGGGTTAAGACTTTTTCAAAAAATTTTAATAAAAAAAAGGCCGTCCCGAAGGAAGGCCTTTCTTTTTTGGAGCAGTAGCCGAATCAATGCACCATCATCTTCTTCGTAAGTTGTTTATCGTTAAAGATGATCGAGTAGTAATACACCCCTGTGCTTAGCGGCGCGGCATCAATCTCGAAACTATACTGACCCGCGGATACCTGCTGCTGATCGCTCATCAACAGACGTCCATAGAGGTCGCGCAGTTCGAAGACAACGTTGCCACCTTCCGGGACCTGGTAAGCGATGCTGGTCAGTCCGGTAGTCGGGTTGGGCACGTTCTGCCAGAGCATAAATCCGCCGGCACCGTATTCCTCAACACCAATAACGCCTTCGGGATATACGCATTTCTGGTCGTTCCCCGTATAGGCATCACCGGGAAGCATGCTGTAGGCACAGAGACTGTAGAAGGCCATCGGAGACACATATTTCTTCGGGAAAGTGTACTCGATAGAATCTCCTGCGGCCAGGTTGCCCGTCCAGGTAGTAGAATAGAGTTGTACGCCATTTCGGCTGAAGCCGACCGGTATGCTGGTCAGAGCCGAAGAGCCGAAGTTGCGGATACGCACGATTACAGGGATAGAATCGCCGGCAATGGTGGTATTGGTGGGGCTCAGCAGGGCTGTAACACCTGCATCAAAAGGAGCCGACATTGCGTTGATATTGACACAGGTTGTGTCGTTGAATTTATAGGTATCGCCGGCACGTTTGGTAAAGGCACAAACTTCATAGGTACTTGCCGGAGAAACATAGGTCGTCGGGAAGGTGAAGTCGGCTGTATCGCCCGGCATTAACACGCCACTCCAGGTTGCCTGCGTAACGGCACCATTGTTAACCCGGTAGGCGACCGGAACCGATTGCAGACTATCTGCACCATAGTTATAGATCTGGACACTGAGGGTAACATTACTACCTGTGATGGACGATCCGACCGGATCGGTGATAGCAATAACACCTGCATCTTTTGCCAGCGGTGGTGCTGAGATAGTGAAATCATCAATAGCCCAACCATCGTAAACGCCGCTAGGATCAGTAAAGAATTTGAAGCGGAATTGCACCGGCACCGTAGCATTAACAATAGCGGGAATGGCAGCCAGATCATAGGTGCTCTGTACCCATCCTGCGGAAGAACCTTCAAAGGCCGGAGTTCCGGAGATAATAGCCGAGTACCAGTTGGTCGCCGCCGGATCCGCAATATAACCGAGGGTAATCCAGGTAGACGTTCCGGTAATATTATACTCGATTTTCCCACCATCGTAGCCTACCTCCGTTTCATACCAATGCCAGAACTTGAGCGTTGCTCCTGTAACCTGAGTAAAGCTGTAGTACGGAGTATACAGGTACTCGTTCTGGCTGTCGCCATATACGCCGTCGAGGTTGGTTTTCCAACAATTCACCGGGCTATGCGCAGCATTGATGGTAGCCGCAGTTGGCACACCAAATTCCCAGAGGCCGGCAGGACCGTCGGCATAGAAGCTGGTTCCGTTTTCAAAATCGGTACTATCGGGCACCACGAGCACAGGCACGCCAGTGAAGGTCTTAACAATGGTATCGTTATGAATATTACCATCACCGCTAAGCACCACGTAGGCTGTGAGATTATTCAATCCACTGAGGGCAGTAAAGGGCACCACAAAGGCATGATCCACTGTTGCACTTGGAGCCAACACCCCGGTCCAGGCTTCCGTTACAAGCGGAGACGTGGCGTATTTGTAGTAAAGGGTGAAGCTGGTCAGCGTATCAGCACCGAGGTTTCGCACTTTCATCGTAACATTCATGCTGTTTCCTACCGGCGCAAAAGCCGCCGTGGGCAGTACAAAGGCCGTTGCGGCCAGGTCTTTCGGCAGCGGGGTAAACTCGTCTGCTCCGATGTCGGGGGTGGTAGCACTTCGCGGCTGTCCGTCGATATCTTCCGTAACATACGGCAACGGTGTTCCCACATTATTGACGCCCGGACTCACAACGTGCAGGTCACTGGCGGAAAGGAAGACGGGATCCTGCGAAACCGAGTTGCTGTCCATGGAGTTGGCAGTTTGCAAGGCAGCCAGGTTAGCTACCGCCAAACCCCAATACGCAAAGGTAGTGGTGGCCGAATAGTAGTTATTGAAGTTGGACGCAACCACCGCGGCCGTTGAGTTGATGTAATAAGCATAACCCGGTCCGGAGTTGACAAAGTTATTGTTCAGCAACTTCACTTCCGATCCGTTGGACAGGTAGAATGCTCGTCCTGCGGAAGCAGAGCCGCCGTTAATGTTAACGGAATTGTTGACGATATTGACAAAATCCGAATAGTACGAATAGATACCATAGGCAGTACCTGCGCCCACCGACTGACTGACAAAGTTATTCCGCACCACATTCGGGTAAGCTGTTGTACCATCCGAATAGTTCAGGTAGATACCATAGAATGTTCCTGTGTTCGTACCGGTAACGATATTCTTATCTACCATCAAATCGTTGTTCGCATAATACAGATACATTCCATAGAAAGAGCTGGAATTCGCCGCATTGCGGATATTGTTGGAAGAAACCTCGAGCGAATCATTATAGTATGTATAGATGCCATAATAATAAGCGCCGGTAATGGTATTACCAATGTACTTGTTGGAGAACTTCCGGACGGATGAAGAAGCATAGTTATAAACACCGTAATAACCATCTTTCAGTTGATTGTTAACGAACACATTGTAGCTATCAGAGGCACCGGAACCGGAATACACCGGCGCGGCTGTGGTCGAAGTCGAGGTAACACTCTGAAGGATATTATTCTCGAAGTTGTTATAAGAAGCACCACCGTTCATCAAGACCACGTAGCCGTAGTTGTTGGCACTGGTAGCCTGAAGGGTCATGTTCCGGAAGCGGAGGTAGTTAGCGCTATCGAGCCAGAGCACATAGTTATCACTGGCTGTGCTGGCCGCGTACCGCAGGGTCACGTCGGTATTCACACCGGTAGCCGACTGGAAGGTGATGGTGTTGGTGGCCGAAGCCCCATCGACCGGACGGATAACGATGTGTTCATTATAGATACCCGACTGCACATTAAACACGACCGGTGCGGAAACACCGCAATACTGCAGAGCGAGAGCCGCTTCGGAGAAATCGATGAAGTCGGCTGCCGCAGCACCGATAGTATAGGTACCTGCAAGCGGGCCGGAGCATGCCACCACCGTTTTGTAGGCCGTATCATTGGCTGCATTGGGATCGGAGGTCGCATTCGGCAGACTGGTCCAGGCCATGATTTCGGAGGCACCCG
>CAZPDS010000075.1:10763-12064 GCA_964585485.1 uncultured Bacteroidales bacterium | reverse complement strand
ACCAGCGACCCTCTGATTAACAGTCAGATGCTCTAACCAACTGAGCTAGGGAGGAGTTTTAAGGCTGCAAAGATACAATTTTTTTTATCATGGTAACACGCAACGAAAATTTTTCTGCGCCTGCCTTTAGCTTCCCAGGATCACGGCCAAAAAGCCGATCAGCATCATCAACGCCAGCACCGCCATGTAAACCAGGGTCAGGATGCCCAGGTAGCGCCAAAACTTTTTCTGCAGCATCAGCGCGGTTTCCATGGCGTTTACGTCACCCCTTTGCACAAATCCACGGAAGCTCTCTGCCGTTTGGTACAAATACAGGTAGGGAAAGAAAATAATTACCGCCATGATGATGTAAACCAGCCCCATGCTGGGCGGAATGGGCAGACTCAGCTTGCTGCTCAGAAAAAACAGGGCAATGCCCGCCAGTAGCATAAGCCCACAACCCACAAAGCCAAGAATGCTCATAAAGGTCATCCAGGGCGCTGTCTGACGAATTTCCCGTAGCATGTCACTCGTTATTGTGGCCGGCGCGATATCGGACTGCGGCGCCGTTTCCTGCGGTAAAACCGGCTGTTCTGCTGAATAAATCGGATCTTCCATGTGTGCTTCTTTATAAGATCGTTTTAGATTATAGGTTCATCACCCGGCGACAAAAATAAGAAAATCTATTCAGCGATACGTAGTCAAATTCAGAACTCGTAGCCAAACGAACGTTTTCCGCTATTGTATGATAACAACAGGAATCTATACCAGGCCTTTACCGGGCCTGAATGGTGAATTCGCAACGGCGGTTGAGCTGACGCCCTTCTTCCGATTGATTGCTGGTAGCCGGCTGTTCATATCCATGCCAAACAATACGGAACTGATTCTTCTTCACCCCGCGCGACACCAGGTAATCGACCACGGATTTTGAACGACGCTGCGACAAGTAGGCATTGTATTCTTCCGAACCCATATTATCGGTGTGCCCGCTTACCAGAATTTTCCAATTCGTGAAACGCCTGAATAGCAGAGCGTGACGATTGAGAATCTCGGCAGCGTCTGTGCGGATCTCAGCCCGATCGAAATCAAAGTACACATTCTCGAGCCGGATCTGCATTCCGTCTACCATGCTTACATTATAGTTCTCAGGAAGAACCTCGGCATACGGCTCGTGAAGACAGCCCCGGGTATAGATATCGACCTTGTAGCTAGCGGAAGAGGGGAGTTCCACCGTGAACTGTCCCAGCGAATCCGGCATGATGCGCGCCGCCACCACCTGATTTTTCATATCGCTGACCTCAACCGGGAAACGTAAAGGATTT
>CAZPDS010000075.1:0-10753 GCA_964585485.1 uncultured Bacteroidales bacterium | reverse complement strand
GTGTCCACAATGTCGAGGGCATAATCGCGGTGATAGGCCGTTCCGCTCAGTAAACCAACAGGAAACACAACCGAATCGCAAAGGGTTGGCTGCACCAGCAAATCATAGGTGTTCATTGATGTAAGCGAGGCCACAAACTGACCGTGCGGATCGGAAGTGCCGTTGGGCACCAGGTTGACACCTGTACTGTCGTGAATATCCACCAGCGCGGTTACCCCCTGCTTTGTGTCCTCATCTGTAATAGACCCATGAATATATACAGGCCTAACAATAGCCAGCAGCTCTTCGGGGGTTAGATTCAGGTTCACATGGTATATATCAAAGCCACCGTGGCCTCCGGCGCGGTCGGAAGAAAGATAGTACTCGCCCGATGGCGAAACCACCATATAGAGATCATCGCAGGGAGAATTCAGGGGAATCCCCATGTTGACCGGCTCGCCCCACTGCCCGTCCTTCTTGCGCGAGAGGTAAACATCATAACCCCCCACACTGTTCCACCCCTTCGAACTGAAGTACAAGGTGGAGTCGTTCAGTAAAAAGGGAGCCTCTTCGTCGTAAAGGCTGTTGATGGTCCGCCCCATGTTGACCGAGGCTGACCATGCACCATTCGCCTGCATCTCGCTGTAATATAAATCAGAGCCACCTAACCCGCCCCCTTGATCACTCACATAAATGATGGCCTGACGGTTGGATGTATAGGTGGCCGATGGCTGATGGTACTGAGTTCGATTAATTTCCGGATCAAGTTTTACCGGGGTCGTCCACAGGTTGTTTTCCTTTTTGCTTTCGCAGATGTAATCCTTCCCCTTAATATTCTTGTACACCGTTAGAATATTGCCATCGCCGGAAATTTCCACGGTGGCATCGTTGGCTTTACCATTCAGCGGTTCACCCGGATTCTCCGGATAATCCCAGGCATTGGAATAATCTTTAAAGGTAAAATAGATATCTTCGAAATAAAGTCCATCCAGGTTGTTGATGCGCTGACCCACGGAACTTTTGCGACGCGACGTGAAGGCCATGGTTCGCTCCTTCGCATCCACCACCGGGCAATACTCATCGTAAACCGAGTTCACCTTTTCGGCGAGGTTGTCGAAACGAACAATGTTGGGTCGGGCGCTAAGGGCCGTTCCCGAGGCACATTCCTGCAATCGCTTTTCAATAAGGGTTCCTTCCGCCAACAAGCTCGTCTGGTCAAGGCTTCGGCGATAGGCCTCGTAGCACGCCCTGGCCTCCCGGTAACGGGAATGAAACTGAAAGGCCATCCCAAGATGAAACATCAATTTCGGATCCACCAGTGAATCAAGCTTGCGGGCTTTTTCAAGATACGAAAGGGCCATATTTTTATGAAACGACATCAGATAACAAACGCCCAACTTGTAATTCAGCAAGGCATTGGAGGGGTTAAAGTGATTGGCCGGAAGGTAATATTCCAACGCCTGTCCGTACCCACCGCGGGTTTCCAGATAATAATAAGCGTCGCCTTTCTGAATATTCTTCTGCGCTTTTTTCAGCTCAGTCGATTGGTTGGGGAAATGCTGACGGGAAAAATCAACATTCTGCGCCTTCAGCGGCATGAAGAACCCGATCAGAAAGATACTGATCCCAATTTTTAGCTTGTCGAAGTCAATGCGTGTATTCATCGGATCTGCGCGTTGGGTTAAAGAAGTCTTTCAGGCTTGTTTTGCAAGGCTTTAACCGTCTTATACGTCATTTCCATTAAAAGGTTGCTGCCGTGTTTCCCTGTCGGGAGCCAGGTTGACAACCCAAGGCACCAAAAGAATCGCTAATCTTTATTCCCAAAGGGAAAGCAGCGTTCCGTCGGGATTCTTTATCTTTGTAACCGGATCGAAATTTTGCACATAAAGCGCTATGAAAAAAGAAAAAAAAGTATTGCTGATGATCATGGATGGCTGGGGTGAAGGGAATCACGATAAAGCGGATGCCATCTGGAATGCTGAAACACCCTTTTTCAAATCCCTCTATAGTAACCCGGATTGGCTGCACAGCACCCTGATTCCCCATGGGGAAGCCGTGGGCCTGCCCGAAGGTCAGATGGGCAACTCGGAAGTGGGTCATTTAAACATTGGCGCCGGCCGCGTGGTTTACCAGGACCTGGTGCGCATCAACCGGGCCATCGCAGATGGGAGCATCGATCAGAATCCGGTCTTATCCGAAGCTTTTGACTATGCGAAAAAAAACGACAAA
This sequence comes from uncultured Bacteroidales bacterium, assembly GCA_964585485.1. GTDB lineage: Bacteria > Bacteroidota > Bacteroidia > Bacteroidales > CAIWKO01 > CALGYY01. The sequence goes on along the minus strand of CAZPDS010000075.1, from coordinate 8,545 downwards.
GCCATTCATCTCATCGGCCTGATCGGCGATGGCGGCGTTCATTCGCTGAGCAGTCATCTGTTGGCTATTTGCGACATGGCCAAACGCCGCTCTTTTGACCCCTTGTTCATCCATGCCATCACGGATGGCCGTGATACGGATCCAAGATCCGGCCTGGGTTTCATGAAAACGATTGTGGATCATCTTGCGCATTCTGCCGGAACGCTAGCCAGTTTGATCGGCCGCTACTACACCATGGATCGCGACAAACGCTGGGAGCGGGTAAAAATGGGCTACGACCTGATGGTAAGCGGTCGTGGGACACAGCACCGCGATGTGCTGGAAGCCATACAGGCATCGTACAATGAAGGCGTGACCGACGAATTCATTAAGCCGGTTGTCATCACCAATAATGACAACCAGCCCCTGGCCAAAATTGGCGAGGGCGACGTGGTTATCTGTGTCAACTTCAGAACCGACCGCCTGCGTGAAATCACCAGCGTACTATCACAGAAAAACCTTGATGAGTACGGAATGAAAGCACTACCCCTGCATTACATAACCATGTGCCGCTACGATGATTCCTTCCGCGATGTACGCATTGCGTTCGATAAAGAAGATGTTAAGATGACCCTTGGAGAGGTCATCAGCCAGGCGGGTCGAACACAAATCCGTATTTCGGAAACCGAAAAATACCCCCACGTAACCTTCTTCTTTAACGGCGGTCGCGAAGAACCTTTCCCCGGCGAAAAGCGCATCCTGATCCCTTCGCCCAAAGTCGCCACCTATGACCTTCAGCCGGAAATGAGCGCCCCCGAAGTAAAAGCGGCGATTCTTCCGGCCCTTCGGGAAGCCACAGCCGATTTCGTGTGCCTGAACTTTGCCAATGCTGATATGGTGGGGCACACGGGGATTTATCCCGCCATCCTAAAGGCGCTGGCCGCTGTCGACCAATGCGCCAACGAGGTGACCCAGGCGGCCCTGAACGCAGGCTATTCCGTCATCATCACAGCCGATCACGGTAACGCGGATCATGTGCTGAACGCCGACGGAAGCCCGAATACCGCACATTCCATGAATCCAGTCCCATGTTTCCTTTACGACCAAGACGCCCGGGGGCTGCAAAACGGTCGCCTGTGCGATTTGGCACCAACCGTTCTCAAACTTATGGGATTGCCTATTCCCGAGGTCATGAGCGGAACACCGCTGGTCTAGCCGCCCTGATTTTATACTTCGTTCAAAACAGCCTGTTAATCTTCTGTTAACAGGCTGATATTTTTGCGAATACCCATTCTCTTTTTTACCTTTGAGACTGCCAAAATGTGTCTTTAAAATTACAATAATTTATATATTAATATTTTACAAAACAACTACATGAGAACCATCTTCCTTTCCCTCCTTGCTGTGCTGGTTTCGGTACAGCTTTTTGCGAATGTACCCGACGGCGGACATTTAGTAGTTAAAGAAAACACCTGGTCGAAACTCAGGTTTACCGCCAGCTTCTCAAAAGATGACCTTACGCTGATGAAGGTCAACACGCCTTCCGGTATGTTTACGGAAATGAAGATGCCCGGCCTGCACCACAGCCTGCAACACGGCGACCCGCGCTTGCCGGTGGTAAATGAATTGATCGAATTACCGGTAGGCGCTACTTGCGAAATCAACATTCTCAGCGCCACGTATGAGGAATACAGCTTGTCGGAACTGGGGAGCAATTTCCCGCTGATGCCTGATCAGCCATCGGTTTCCAAAAGTGCCGACCCGGGCACCCTGCCCTTCCTTTACAACGAACAAACCTACCAGACCAACGCCTGGTTCGGGTTTAATGCAGTGAGCGTAGAAAACGTAGGATTCATGCGCGGCGTCCGTATGGCGCGGCTTAGCGTAGCACCCGTTCAATACAATCCGGTTACGGGCAGGGTGAAAATTCTGACCAGCCTGCACGCCGAAGTCACCTTCCCCGGTGCCGACCTGGCTTCCACGCTTCAACTCAGGAAAGACAAGTACGCCATGTTGTTCGAATCATCTTACAGCGCGTTGATGAATTACAAGGGACTGCCCGCGCAGCAAAAGGATCTGATCAGTAAATACCCCATCAAATATGTAATTGTTGCCGATCCAATGTTTCAAACAACACTGCAACCATTTATTCAATGGAAAATCAAAAAGGGATTCAAGGTAATTGAAGCCTACACCAACAACCCCTCGGTAGGCACCACCACGACCTCCATTAAGGCTTATTTGCAGGGACTCTACAACGCAGGAACCGCATCAGATCCTGCCCCCACCTATGTGCTGTTCGTGGGCGATGTGGCCCAGATCCCGTCCTTCCCTTGCAGCGGTCACGTTTCGGATCTTTACTATTGCGAGTACACCGGCGACTACATCCCGGAAATGATTTACGGCCGTTTCTCCGCAACGGGAATCTCCCAATTACAGCCCCAGATCGACAAAACGCTGGAGTATGAGCAATACACCATGCCGGTGAAGACGTTTCTCGACAGTGTTGTCATGATTGCGGGGGTTGACGGATCCATGGCCCCGACCTACGGTAACGGACAGATCAATTACGGGACAAGCAATTATTTCAACAACACGAACGGCATTTATTCCAACACTTACTTGTATCCAGCCTCTGGAAGCAGCGACGCCCAGGTGATTCAGAATGTATCGCGCGGGGTTTGTTTCGCGAACTACACCGCTCACGGCGGTTCGGATGGCTGGGTTGACCCGACCTTTGATGTCGGTGATGTTGAGACCCTCAACAATGCCCATAAATATCCGCTCATGGTGGGCAACTGCTGCCTGACCAATAAATTTGACGATACCGAGTGCTTCGGGGAAGCGCTGCTCCGCGCAAATCTGAAAGGTGCCCTGGGGTACATCGGGGGTTCGAATGTTTCCTATTGGGACGAGGATTATTACTTTGGCGTTGGCTACCGCAGCAGCATTGTGGTTAATCCCACGTATTCGGCTTCAACATTAGGTGCCTATGATCGGGTATTCCACACCCACGGCGAACCCTTCTCGCAGTGGACCATGTCGCAGGGCCAGTATATGTTTGGCGGCAACCTGGGCGTAACCCAGGGCGCCAGCATGGTGCAGTACTATTGGGAAATTTATCATCTGATGGGGGATCCCTCGCTGATGGTTTATTTCAGTGAACCGCCCGCCCTTACGGCTACTTACAACGCGCTGATTCCGTTGGGATCGACCACCTTCGCCATTCAGACCGACCCCTGGGGCTATGCAGCCGTATCCATGAACGGTACACTGCTGGGCGCCGCACTGGCCGATTCGTTGGGCAATGTAGTGGTCCCGCTTAGCGGTGTAAGCACCCCCGGCACCGCGGATGTGGTTATCACCCGCCAAAACCGCGCACCTTACATTGGAACCGTAGTGGTGGCCAATCCTTCCGGTCCCTATGTTTCCTATGTGAACAAAGCCCTGCATGATGCCACCGGAAACAACAACAGCCAGGCGGATTACGGCGAAGCTATCACCCTTGATATGACCCTGCGTAACTACGGTGCGGCCACCGCCAATGGTGTAAATACGACCCTCTCCACCACCAGTGGCAGTGTTACAATCACAGACAACAGCCAGGCCTTCGGTAACATCAATGCCAGTTCCGATGCTACCCAGACCGGGGCTTACAGCTTTAACGTGGCCAATTACATCACCGACCAGGAAGTGGTTCCCTTCACTATAAACATTCAGGACAATGCCTCCAACACCTGGTCCTCCAACTTTAACATCACCCTGAATGCACCCGATTTGGCCATCGGCGGTATGACTATCAGCGACGCCACCGGCAACAACAATGGCTGCCTGGACGTGAACGAAAGCGCCAACCTGATCATCAACACCCAAAACAACGGACATGCCGACGCAACAGCGGCCACAGGCGTCCTTACCACGACTACACCACAGTATATCACCATTGGCGGCGCAACCCATTCCTTCGGCACACTGCCCCTGACCGGAAATGCTGATGCGACCTTCAGCGTAAGCGTAAGCCCCACGGCCCCGGACACGGCCATCATCGAATTAGTGTACACCGTTACCGCCGGAGCTTATACCGTTAATACCCATTACCTGCTACCGCTTGGCCAGGTTGACGAAGACTTTGAAAGCGGCGATTTTAGCCAGTTTAACTGGCAGCAAAGCGGTGATGTTCCCTGGATCATTACCTCCACTACACCTCAGGAAGGCATCTATTGCGCACAATCCGGTAACGTTGATGATTATGAATCGTCCATCCTTAGCGTTACCATGGAGACTTTGATCGCCGATACCATTTCTTTCTGGCGGAAAGTATCCAGCGAGAGCGGATATGATATTCTGAGCTTCTTAATTGATGGAAGTTCCATGGATGAATGGAGCGGAAACCTGGCCTGGACGAAAGTAGCCTACCCCGTGTCAGCCGGACAACACACCTTCACCTGGGATTATACTAAAGACATATCGGTTTCCTCGGGCAGCGACTGCGGATGGATTGATTACATCCTGTTCCCTCCGGTTGTTAGCACCTTTACCGGACTTGACCTCACCTCCGCCGCCCTCATCGAAAGTCTTCGTTGTTCCCCCAACCCGGCCGCGGGTATGGTGAGGATAGAATATAGCCTTACAGGAACCAGCGATCTAAGCCTGCGGCTTACCGATATCACAGGCAGAACCATCAAAACCCTGGTGGAACCCTCAACCCAAACCGCCGGTCTTCACCAACTGATGTTCAACGCTTCCACTTTTGAGTCGGGAATGTATTACATCAACCTGCTCAGCGGTCAGGAAACAAAAACTATCAAGCTGATCATCACCAAATAAGAAAAAACATGAAGCGAATCATCAGTGTTGTTCTCTTTGTTCTCCTTTCCTGTTCACTGCAGGCCCAGACCTGGACCCCCGCCACATCACCAACACCTGAACCCGCAACGGTTTCTTTACTGTCGGATAATCCTCAGGCCAGCCTGCTAAAAATGAGTGTTCCGGGCTTCAGTTCCAGTGTGGTCGCCACACCGGCCGGTGACCGCCAGGTGATTACCATCCAAGGCAGCACCCGTATCCTCCGCAAAGGCGCTCCGGATCTGCCTAAACTCACGGCATCCCTGATTATCCCCGACGAATCGTCGATGGGTCTGGTGATAACCCAATCCGCCTATGTTGAATATACCAATATCGATATCGCTCCTTCAAAAGGGAATTTCACACGGGATATTAATCCTGCCGACGTTCCTTATGAATGGGGCATCGACTATTCCAAAGATCAATTTTTCCCGGGTCCGCTGGCCGAACTGAAAGACCCATTCATCCTGCGCGACCTGCGCGGGCAGACCGTGGTATTTTATCCCTACCAATACAACCCCGTTACCAAAGTCCTCAGGGTGTATACCTCGATGGAAGTCAGCGTAAGCCCCAATGGATCCACGGCCACCAACACCTTTAATCGCACCAAGGCCCTTGCTGCACTGGATCCGGAATTCGCGGAAATTTACCACCACCAGTTTCTAAATTTCAGCACCCGCCACAAGTACACTCCCCTGAGCGAAAACGGCAAGATGCTGATCATTAGTCACGGTAGCTTTATCCCGGCCATGCAAGCGTTTGTTAACTGGAAAATCACCGAAGGGATCCCAACTGAAATCGTTGATGTGGCGACCATAGGGAGCAGCGCCGCCGCCATTAAAACCTTCGTTGCTAATTACTACACCACCAACGGACTTACATTCCTGCTGCTGGTGGGCGATGCCGCCCAGATTCCAACCAATGCTACCACCAATGGCGATTCGGATCCCACCTATGGTTTCATTGTCGGCAGCGACCATTACCAGGACATCCTGGTGGGACGATTTTCCGCTGAAACCGATGTACACGTAAACACCCAGGTAAGTCGTTCGGTTAATTACGAAAAAAACCCCTCTACCACCGCCGGAAAATTTGATCACTGCATTGGCATAGCGTCAAGTCAGGGCCCTGGCGACGACAATGAATACGACTACACACACATCAACAACATCAACACCGACTTGTTGGGATTTACCTATAGCTCACAGGCTGCACTTTACGAGGGCTCTCAAGGTGGCGCGGATGTAGCCGGGGACCCAACGGCGGCCGACTTAACAACCCAGGTCAACCGTGGCGCCAGCATTATCAATTACTGCGGGCACGGGAGCGACAATTCTTTTGTTACGACAGGATTTAGCAATTCCAATATGACCGCCCTGACCAATACTGATATTCATCCTTTCATTTGGTCGGTAGCGTGTGTAAACGGCAACTTTACCGGAGGCACCTGCTTTGCAGAAGGATGGTTGCGTCAGACCTACAATGGCCAACCCGCCGGAGCCGTTGCCACGCTGATGTCCACCATCAACCAGTCCTGGGATCCGCCCATGGAAGGCCAGGATGAAATGGTAGATATTCTGGCCGGATCCATTGCCGGCAACATTAAACGCACCTTCGGGGGCTTGTCGGTCAACGGCATCTTTAAAATGAATGACACCTACTCCGACTTTGCCATGACCGATACATGGACTGTTTTTGGTGATCCCTCACTAATGGTTCGTACCGACGATCCGGCGACCATGACCGCCTCCCACAGCCCCATCCTGCCCATCGGGTCTACCAGCCTCACAGTTAACTGCAATACAGACGGAGCTTTTGTCTGCGTAAGCATGAACAATACTATCCTTGGCACGGCTTACGTAACCGGCGGATCCGCCGCAATCAGCTTCAGCCCCCTTACCAGCATTGATACGCTGACGGTTTGCGCCACCGCCTTTAACTATGTTCCTTACCTCGGCAGTGTGCTGGTGAACAACGCCAACGGTCCCTGGGTTGCCTACACGGCAAACAGTGTGAATGATGCCAGCGGAAACAACAACGGAAAAGTTGATTTTAGCGAAACCATCCAGCTCGATATCAATCTCCATAACTTCGGGTCGCAGACAGCAACCGCCGTTTCCGCCAGCCTAAGCACAACCGACGCCAATATTTCCATTACTGACAACAACCAGGTTTTCGGCGATATTTCGGCCAGTGCAGATGCCGCGCAATCCGCTGCCTACGCCTTCAATGTGGTGAATAACATCGAAGATCAGCACAGCCTGCCCTTTACCTTGTCCGTTCAGGATAATGCCGGCGGCAGCTGGCCCGCGACGTTCACCCTCGTGGCCAACGCACCCAAACTTGCCATTGGTGCCTTTGGAATCAACGATGCCTCCGGAAACAACAACGGTGTACTGGATGAAGGCGAAACCGCCGACATCAGCATTACCACATTGAACAACGGCCACGCTGACGCCCCCAACACCACTGGAGTTCTTACTACAACAACCCCCCAATGGATCACCATCAACAGCGGAACACATAGCTTTGGCACCCTGGCGCTTGCCAGTAACGCCAACGCAGCCTTCAACCTAAGTGTTGCCCCGGGCGTTCCCGATACTGCCGTTATTGAACTCATTTACACCGTTACCAGCGGTGCTTATTCTACCAATTACCACTACCTGCTCACCCTGGGCCTGGTTAGCGAAGACTGGGAATCCGGCGATTTCAGCCAGTTTGACTGGGTGTCGGGCGGAAACGTGCCCTGGCTCATTACCACCAGTGCTCCCTATGAAGGAGTAGACTGCGCCGTTTCCGGAAATATCGGTGATGATCAAACATCTACCCTCGAGGTAACGCTGGATGTACTAATCAACGACTCGATTTCGTTCTGGAAAAAAGTTTCCAGCGAAGCCGATTACGATTTTCTCTCGTTCTACATCGACGGAAACCTGATGGATCAATGGAGCGGAACCCTTGCCTGGTCAAAAGAAGACTACGCGGTTACGGCAGGCATCCATCTGTTTAAATGGGTGTTTTCCAAAGATTATATTATTTCTTCCGGCAGTGACTGTGCCTGGGTGGATTATATCTTATTTCCGCCCACCGTGTCGGGCTATTCGAATATCAGCGAAGCCACGTCAACAAAAAATTTCCTGCGCTGCTATCCCAACCCTGCAAACGGCATTGTCAATATCGATTTTTACCTTCTTGAAAACGATCAGGTGCAACTTGACCTTTACGATCTTGCCGGTCGTTGTGTGAAAAATTTGCACTCAGATTCGAAGGAAAACAACGGGCTGCACTCCGTCTTACTTAATACTTCGAATCTGGAATCAGGAATCTATTTTGTGAAACTTTCAACCGAACATCAAACCAACACCATCAAATTAATCATAACAAAATAACGTATGAAGAAGTACATGCTTTGGATCAGCTCGCTGTTCCTCTCGTTCACATTGTGTGCGCAGACCTGGACAGGCATTCAGTCCGGTCAGCCCTCCGAAGCCACGGTATCCTTTCTTTCCGGCAACCTGCAATCAAGCAGCCTGAAACTAAGCATCCCGGGCTTTTCATCGACAAACGTTCAAACACCTGCAGGCATCAAAACAGTGATTGACCCGATTCCCATGGCAGGAGGCACAGACGCTACTCCTCTCCAAGTATCACAAGAGGGAATTCCAACCGCACTGCTCTCTTTACCACTTCGTTATATGCATACCAGCGTAGAGATGGTTGA
>CAZPDS010000074.1:0-12151 GCA_964585485.1 uncultured Bacteroidales bacterium | reverse complement strand
AGCCTCTTTAATAAAATGAACTATCTTTGTACTCTTAATTGCCATGAAAGAACCATCAGGGACGACACCGGGGAACTCTTCAGCGGCCGGTGAGTTTGAGAATAAGCTGATCGATGTTGAGCAAGTCATTGCATCGAAAAATCCGCGTCTTCTTAAATTTTTGCCGGGCTTTGTTGTTCGCTATCTGAAGCGCATTTTGCACCAGGATGATATGAACCAGTTCATCCGTGAAAACGCTCACCTTAGCGGACTTCCTTTTGCTAACCGTATTATCGAATACTTTGGTAGCCACCTTGAAGTCAGGGGGCTGGAAAATATTCCGGCGGAAGGCCGTTACCTGCTGGCTGCAAATCATCCGCTGGGCGGGCTCGACGGCATCGCGCTCATCACCGTGGCCGGCCGCGTTCGACCGGATATTCTTTTTCCGGTGAACGATTTTCTGATGAACGTGAAGAACCTGGAACCTTTATTCATTCCGGTGAACAAGCATGGCAGCAACGCTGAAAATATTGCCCTCTTTGATCAAACCTTTATGGGCGACAAGACAATTCTCTATTTTCCGGCCGGCCTGGTTTCGCGTAAGCAGAAACAAGGCGTGATCGAGGATCTGGAATGGAAAAAGACCTTTATCAGCAAGGCCCGTAAATCAAAACGTGATATTATTCCGGTTCACATCCAGGGCCAAAACACCTCGTTTTTCTATAATCTGGCCCGTTTCAGGAAGAAAATCGGTCTTAAATTCAATCTGGAAATGTTGTATCTGGTGGATGAAATGTACCGTCAGAAAGGTCATGCAATTCGAATTACGATCGGAAAACCTATTTCTGTCGGTGTTTTTGATAAGTCGGCTAATGATCTGCAGTGGGCAGCCCGGGTCAGAGAGCATGTTTATAATTTGGAAAAGGCGCCCGACCTGATCTTTAATGTTTAATTTTTTTGGATCCATGAAAGAGATTATTCAACCGGTGGATAAAGCACTACTGAAGAAAGAACTTAATAAAAAGAGATTCGTCCGGAAAACCAACAATGGAAGCAATAGTATTTATATTATTACGGCTCACGATTCGCCGAACGTTATGCAGGAAATTGGACGTATCCGCGAGCTGACCTTTCGGATGGGCGGGGGTGGCACGGGCGAGGAGGTCGATATTGATGAATTTGATGTGCAGGATTATCCCTACAAGCAACTGGTGGTTTGGAATCCCCGGGATCAGGAAATCATAGGCGGGTACCGCTTTATGCATTGCGGAAAGGTTCCGTTTAATGCAAGTGGTGAGCCGCTGATCGCTACTTCGCATCTCTTTGATTTTACACCGCGCTTTCTGGATGAGTTTTTTCCGTATACGATTGAATTGGGGCGAAGTTTTGTTCAGCCGGCCTACCAGCCGATGGTGAGTAGTCGCAAAGGACTTTTTTCGCTGGATAATCTTTGGGATGGTCTCGGGGCACTGGTGATTGATAACCCGGACGTGAAGTACTTCTTTGGGAAAGTTACCATGTATCCGCATTTCAAAAAGGAAGCCCGCGATATTATTTTGTATTTCCTCTTTAAGTATTTTCCGGATACCGATTGCCTGGTAAAGCCAAAGGTTCCGCTGCAGATTGAGACCGAGCTGGATAAGCTGGAATCGCTTTTCCACGGCGGCAATTACGGCCAGGATTACAAGCGCCTGATTCAGGTGATGCGGGAACTCGATGAACATATTCCGCCCCTGGTGAACGCCTACATGAACTTGACTTCCACCATGCGAACCTTTGGCACCAGTATCAATGAGGCGTTTGGCAAGGTTGAGGAAACGGGCATTCTGGTCACTATCGGCGATATTTATGAGAATAAGAAGGAACGGCACTTGCTGACCTACCTCAAAGAAAAATACCTTAAGACCACCTAATGAAAATACGATCGGCTCTTTTTATTAAGAGCAGTGCTATTCATACCGGCGGGCCGGATGACCAAAAACCCGAGTTTGCCTTTATTGGTCGCTCTAACGTCGGGAAGTCCTCGCTGATAAATTTTCTGGTGGATGTAAAAACCCTTGCAAAAACCTCATCAACGCCAGGGAAAACACAACTTATTAATCATTTTCTCATCAATGATGAGTGGTACCTTGTGGATCTTCCGGGTATAGGCTATGCCAAAACGTCAAAGTCGGAATCGAAAACATGGCTGCCGATGGTGGGAAATTACCTCACAAAACGGACCGATCTGCTACACACATTCATGTTACTGGATGCCCGATTAGCGCCGCAAAAGATTGACGTCGATTTTATGAATAATCTGGTGCAGAACCAGGTTCCTTTTTCGATGGTTTTTACCAAAACAGATAAGCTTACGCGGAACGAATTGCAGCGAAACATCAGCGCGTACCGCCGTCATTTGCTGGAGATCTGGGAATATTTGCCGGAAGTTTTTTTAAGCTCGGCAAGTAATAAAATTGGGCGGGAGGAGCTGTTGGAGTTTATTGAGGCCTTGTTAAAGGACCAGCAAGATGGCGTACTGCCCGGATTGCATCATTGATTGTTCGGTTGTGCTGAGGGTGCTGAAGGCGGATTGGCCGGAACCGGAGGTTTTACCGGCGCCGGAGTGGTGTTTTTGTTATTAGGCTTGTTGGTTTGCGGAAGTTTTTTCCCCGGTTTTTTGGGGTTCGCAGCAGCCGTTACAACACCTACCTCTTTGCCGCCCTGGAATTTCTTTTCTTCACTGCGGGATCCGTCCGCCGAATATAATTTCCAGACCCCTTCGCGAAGCCCTGATTTATAGCCTCCTTCAGCTTTCAGGTTGCCTTTGGATGTATAATACTGCCAGTTGCCGGTTTGTTTCCCGTTGTTGTCGTAACTGCCCTGGGCGCGCTTTTCGCCGTTTACGGGATAATAGCTGATCCAGGTCCCTGTTTTCTTGCCCATCAGGTAATTGCCTTCGGTGATCAGGGTTCCGTTGTAGTTGTATTTTTTAATTTCGCCGTCGCGGCGACCATCGAAATAATTGGACTCTTCGGTAATCACCCCGTTTGAGGAAGAATGACGGATGAAAGGGCCGTGCTTGACGTCGTTCTGAAAGGTGATTTCAAGAACCAACACCCGGTTAAGGGTATAGTATTTCCACAGGCCCTGTTTACGTCCCAGCTCATCCCGCGCGTTCCGGTGCTTATCCGAAAACGGCGCATAGCGCGGACGCTCTTCGGTTTGCCCGAACACCAAGCTTGTTTCAATTATGAGCAGAAGGCCGCAGAGGATGCCGGAGAAACAGGTTTTCACAAGATTATGTGGATGATTTCTTCAAAGATACATCAAAACAAAGCAATTCGCAAATGTGCCTGTAACAATGGATACTGAAACGGGCTATCAGCATTTTACGCAGGTATTCCTTTTTCTGTTGGATTACTTCTTTTTTGCATAGCGATCGTCAAAGAAAAGCCAGAACAGGGGCTTGAAGCCTTTGATTTCAACACTATCGGCGTAAACCGTCAGGGCCGGGGCGATTCCGATGATTTTTTTTGCAATCGATGTGCGATTCTTGTCATAGGTCCATTCCTCCAAAAACTTCACTTTGTGAATCTGTGCGAAGTCCAGTTTCTCCTGGATCACGGTATCTTTTTCGCGATAGGGAGGCGTGGTCTCCGTAATGGTAATGGTGTCGCACCGGTTGCCAATGGCCTTCACCTGCTCTACACTGAGTGGTTCGTAGGTGATAAAGTCGTAGGCTTTTACTTTGCCACTGTAGGCCCAGTCGAAGATAGTTTTGACAAACTCCAGTCGTTTGGAGGTTTCAATGTTTTCTTTCCACCAGTCCGTTGTTTCTTCTTCCCACGGATCCTTAATGAATACGGGATATTCAATTTTTTCCGTAATCATGTTTTCCTGGCCGGCCTCGGATGTTTCAGTTCGTGTGCAAGCAGGAATCAAGGCGGTAAGCAGTAAGAGTGAAATCAAAGAATGCTTCATGCGTAATAGTTGAAAATTATACAAAAATGGCCTTTGAAGAAAGATCAATCACTTCCGGCATCAAAAAGTTTCTTGATGGTCGATTCGTATTTGCCCTCGATGTATTTGCGTTTTAATTTTAAGGTAGGTGTTAGCTCGCCTGTAAAGGTTGACCATTCGTAGTCGATTAGTTCGTAACGTTTGATTTGTTCGGTGGCCCCTAACTGCGCATTGAAGCGGGCTACTTCTTTTTTGAATTTCTTTTTAACTTCTTCGTGGGCGATCATTTCGGTGTGGGTAGTGTATTCAATGCCCTTATTTTCGCACCAGTTGCGCAGGTCGTTGAAATCGGGTACCACCAGGGCGACGGCAAATTTTTGGTTTTCGCCGAAAACGCACATATTGTCGATCAGGGGCGATTCTTTAAATAAATCTTCGATGGCGCCGGGGTTGACATATTTTCCAAAGGATGTTTTAAAGAGTTCTTTGATGCGACCGGTAAGCCTTAGCTGCCCTTCCGGTTCAATAACCCCGGTATCGCCTGTATGAAACCAGCCCTCAGCATCGATTACTTCGCGGGTAAGTTCAGGTTCTTTGAAGTATCCCATCATAACACCGGGGCCTTTGCACAGCACTTCATCCAGGGCGCCAATCTTGACATCAACACCCCGGAGGATGGGCCCCACCGTACCTATTTTCACCCCGTTTTTCCGGAAGTGGCTTACGGCGATTACCGGTGATGTTTCGGTTAAGCCGTAGCCTTCCAGTACCGGAATTCGTGCCGCCCAGAAGGCATGGCCCAGACGGGCTTGAAGGGCAGCGCCGCCGGAAACAACAACCTTGAGCTGTCCGCCCAGGGCTTCACGCCATTTGCTATAGATAAGCGCATCTGCAAGTTTAAGGCGTACTGCATACCAGGTGCCTTGCTTGCATGTGGGATCGTAGACGAGTGCCAGTTTGACGGCCCAAAAGAAAATTTTGCGTTTTAAGGGCGGGAGTTTATGTCCTTTCTGAAGTATCTTCTCCCATACTTTTTCCAATAGCCGTGGTACTGTTGTGAAAATCTCCGGTTGTACTTCCCGAATGTTATCGGCAATGGTTCCCATGTTTTCGGCGTAATACACCGATACTCCAAGGTACTGATACATGTAGTTCAGCATGCGTTCGTACACATGGCACAGCGGAAGATAACTAACGGCGCGCGATTGCGGACCCACCGGCGGAATGTCGGAAACGGCCATAAAATTACTTACGATGTTATGGTGCGACAGCATAACGCCCTTGGGTGTTCCGGTTGTCCCTGAGGTGTAGATCAGCGTAGCCAGATCGTCGGGTTGAATGGTGTTTTTCAGGGCTGTTAGTTTTTCGCTTTCCTGATGTTGCCAGCCCAAGCGGATCAATTCGTTTAAATGCTTAAAGCCACGTAGGTTCTTAAAGGTGTATATGTCTTTCAAAGTCGGGATTTCCGGCAAGATGTGCTCGATCTTCCGCAGGAGATCATCCCCCGAAAGGAAAACATATTTTACTTCGGCATGGCTGAGAATATACTTGTAATCGCTTTCGCTGATGTTTGGATAGATCGGCACATGGACTGCGCCTATCTGCAAAATGCCCATGTCGAGGAAATTCCATTCGGGGCGGTTGTAAGTGATTGTTGCAATTTTATCGCCCTTTTGCACGCCCAGTGCCAAAAAGCCGTAACTAATATGATTTACGATGTCAACATATGCTTTGCTGCTGTAGCGAACCCATTCTCCTTCATCCTTGCCGGCAAAAACGTCGGCCTTTGGAAATAGTTGATGATAGCGTGGAACCAAATCAAAAATACGGGTAACCTGATCAGTCATTGGTGATGGTTTTAGTGAGTCGGTGAGGTGGTTTATTACAAAGCTACATAAAAAATTAGTTTTCTTTATGCCAATGTACAGTATTTGCCTGAGCGGTGGGCATTATCAACAAATCATTAATGCAGACATGGGGCTTGCGGGTGGCTACAAACAATATCGCTTCAGCGATGTCTTCAGCCATGAGTGGGTCGTAGCCTTTGTAGACATTTTTCGCAGCCTGCTCATTGCCCTTGAGGCGTACGAGCGAAAATTCGGTTTCAACGGCGCCCGGTGCGATCTGGGTGACTTTTATCCCGTAAGGCAGCAGTTCTATGCGAAGGGCTTTGGTGAGCGAATCTACCGCGTGTTTGGTGGCGCAATATACATTTCCATTGATGTACGTTTCCTTGCCGGCGATGGATCCGATGTTGATAATGTGCCCCTGCCCGCGTTCCTTCATTCCGCGCGCCACTTCCCGGGTTACATACAATAAGCCTTTTACATTGGTATCGATCATTTGATCCCAATCGTCAATGAGACCTTCGGTCAGCGGAGCAATACCGGCAGCAAGTCCCGCATTATTGACTAAAATATCGATGCTTTTCCATTCGTTCGGTAATTCCCGGAAGGATTGTTCAACCTTTTTCTGATCTCTTACATCCAGCACCAACGCTTGAATAGCGCTGTTGTATTCGCGGTGAAGCTTTTCGGCCAGGGTCTGCAAGCGATCTTCCCGTCTTCCGCAAAGAATCAGATCGTAGCCCGATTGGGCAAACTGTTCGGCCGTGGCTTTGCCAATTCCGCTGGTGGCGCCCGTAATACAAATAATTTTTTTCATACCATGAGTTTTATTAATGAGGCCAAAGGCCCTTTTACTGTAATTCAATTTGAAGTCCCCCTGAAACCCAGCGTCCGGGCATCAAAACACTCGAAATATCGCGGTAGCGTGTGTTGGTAATATTATTAACGCCTATCCAAAAGTCAATGGGCCCAAGATCCCAGCGGATCTTCCCGTCCAGCAACAGATAGGGGGTATAGTCCTTTTCAAGTCCGCTGCTGAGGTCCGAATAGCTGCCGGCCCGGTCGCGGTAGCTCAGGGTCCAGGCGCCGGATAGATTTTTAAGGATGCCGTGCTGCATGCTCAATACGACCTTGTGTTTCAGGAAATCCAGCACATAATAGGAGATAAAATCGGTGGTGGGTTTTTTCATGTCAATCCATTGATAGGAGAGGCTGGCTTCGGTAAGGAAGAAGTTTTTCTTCAGCAAGGCCGGAAAGTTTAACCTCACTTGACCTTCTATCCCGTAAGTGTTCAAACGTGTAAGGTTGGCGCTGCGCCATTTGGTGTCGCCTGGATATTTCACCCAATCAATTAAATGCTCTCCAAGTCGGAAGAATCCGCAGAAACGTCCTTCAATACCTTTACCTTCGTATTTTAGACCCGATTCGGTATCCCAGGATTCTTCCGGAAGCAGGTCGGGATTCCCCGTATTAACAGGGCCCTGGTAATAGAGATCGGTGAAGGTTGGCAGGCGCAGGGCACGGTTTAAAGAGGCATACAACTGCACGCTGCGACTGAGCGTGTAGGCGCATTCAAGGCCCGGGTAAACGCCGGCTCCAAAGTCGGCCGTGTAATGTAACAGGGCTCCTGCACTCAGCTTGAAGCGACGGAACTGGAACTGCTGATCTACAAAAAGACTAAGTAAGCAGCGCTCGCCGGCCCGGGTAAACTGTGCATCTGGGTCGCCCGGAACCGGAAGGCTGTGCCCGGTGAGTTCGCCCAGAACGTTGCTGTGAATGTGATCATAGCGAAGGTTGATGCCAAGTGAGGTGGTGCCGATCACGCTGCGAAAGGATAGGTTAAGGTCGGCCCCCAGGATGTCGGTCCGATGATTATTGTGGGTGGTGTACCAGGCAGGGGCATCCTCACGAAACAACTCGAAATGATCGGCATGACGCTTCCAGTAGAGGGACGGCTGCAGACGAACGTTACGACCCGTACTCAATTTCAGGGCGACAAATTCTGACTGAATCCGTTCGAACTGGTTCGGGTATTTGGCGGAATAAAAACTATTGGCACCGAATGCTTTGTTTAACAAGCCGGCCATTAGCTGCACTGAGCCGGTTTTCAGGGGCAACAGACCATGATAGTAGAGTTTGTTTTCTGTAAAGTCAGTGTTTGTGGTATAGCCCTCACAGGTTCGTGCACCAGCGCCGAAAAAATGGCGCAGCTTACCGGTGCGGAAACTACCACTCAGGTAGCCCGTGAACAGCCCAAAATCGCCAGCGGCCAGGCTTATTTTCAGGCCCGCCTTATCTGGAACTTCGGTGATGAAATTTACGGCACCGGCAAATGCGTTGGTTCCGTAAAGCCGCGTGCCGGGCCCGCTGATGAATTCTATCCGATCGATATGAGCCATATCCACCGGCAGGTTCATGTTGTGGTGGCCGGTCTGCGGATCGTTCATACAGAGGCCGTTCAGCAGCACCAGGGTTTGATCAAAGGAAGCTCCCCGGACACTGATGTCGGCCTGTATGTCGGCAGGTCCGCGGTGTCGAATATCGAAACCAATGGCGTACGACAATAGCTGCGGGAGATCTGAGCCGGGAAGGCTTTGAATCTGAACGTGAGAAAGGAGACCCATCGGCCGTATTGAGGAATGCAGGAGCATGGGGGTACGGGACGAGCTGATTTCGAGAGGTTCAAGACGTACGGTGTCGGTCTGCGCTTGCACGCAGCGAGAGGTGAGTAGTGTGATCAGGATGAAGAACGACCAGTTTTTCATGGGAGAAATTTGAATTTTATTTTATTCAACCAGGGCCAGCGCTTGTGCATTTTTTCCGTATCTGTCAGCATGAAGAACGTCAGGAGCAGGAAGGGCAAGGCCGGTACTTTGTAGCGTACAATGGCCCCCATTACAGGTGTTGTAAGACCTGTAAGAACAAGGATTCCCAGTGAAAAAAACAGGCTGAGCCAGAAGAGCGATTGATTCCGCGGGGGCCATTGAGGAAATAGAATGCACAGAGCCATCAGCGTGAGAATAAACAGGTTTTCAAGGCCTGCAGCAAGCATTAAAAAACTGCCTCCTTCAAAGAACCAGGGACGGAAAAGGCTGTTGTATAAAGCCCCCGGAACGTGGAGTAGCAGGCTGGCCGGGTTAGGGTCAAGGGGCTGCATAGCAATGCTGCTACCCGATTGAACGCTCTGCGCCAGGGCGATAAAATCGTGCTGTTTTTGCACCAACAGTTGAATCAAATTATAGTCTGGAAAAAGATAGTGAAAACCCAGGGCAAGCAAACCCCCTACGCCAAGTACTGTTAGATATTTCTGCAAGCAATGACGGTTTTTTGTTCGCTCGCACCAAACGAAGGCCAGCAGCAGTGGCATCATCATCACAATCACATAAAACTTGGCATACATTAGCAGGAGCAGGGAGCCCAGGATCATGATCAACGATAAGGTTCCTTTTTCCTTACGCAACAGCAGGTGTGTGTGCCAGAGCAACATGCCGAGACCAAAAAGCAGCAGGCCTTCTTTCAACACACCCGAGCCCCATAAGGTGACCGAAGGAAGCAGGAAAACCGCCAGGAGCAGCAGGTGTTTTTTCCCCTGAATGCGTACACTGAAAAATCGGTATAGCCCCGTTAGCCCAGCCAGGGAAAAGAAGCACATGAATACCGTATGAACATTGTAATAACCGAAACTGAACAGGCGGATCACGGCATTGAAGCGGATTATCGTATGGCTGTCGTTGTAAATGTTGCTCTCGTAAACGCGGTACCAGTAATTCATCTGGTTATAGTAAGCATCAAAGCGCGGACTGTCGTTTTTGATGCCGGTTAGCATTTGCAGGAAGTCGGCCGGCCGCTGGAATAAGGCATCGTACATGACTTTGCTGTCGTCAAAATACTTAAAAATATCCGCCGTGCTGCGGTCAGTGTATACATATGTGTAAACCAGATAGAGCAGAAAACCGGCCAGCACTTTCATCAGGAATATAGCAGGAAGGGTGTAGGGGTGTAGTCCTTCTGGCCGGAAAAAAGTCATTCTTTTGATCAGTGCGACGAAGAGCAGGGTATAGGCCAGAGTCAGGATGAATTCCACGCGTTCCCGTTTTAAAGGGAGCAAAGATAACAATTATCTGCAATAATCTAAAATTATGACATGCATGCCGTTAGCATTGCCAGTGTGGAGGGTGGGAATATAAAGATGGGTGATTATTCTATCAGCGAATCGATACTTTATTCTATATACGAATAAATGAATCTGCTATATTTACCAGGCGGGTCGGAAAAATGCCAGGCAAAGGATTCCGGACCACAAAACCACCGAGCCAAACAGGATCAGGAGGGTGAAACGGTTGTGGGCATAGTATTTATTGGCCAGTATGCTGCCCAAAGGGATGGAAAGGAAGACCGGGGTTAGCAGTGCTATCCCGAAGAGTCCGAGTTTGCCGCGAATATGGATGATGACGCGATTTTTTTTGGAAAACTTTCGGGGGTCTTTTTTTATTTTTTTTTGATGCTGCTTGTTTTTAAACAAATGTTTTATTGAAAGAAGGAATACCTTGAGTGCCTTCATCAAGGCAGGCGTTAGAAAATAGAACACCAGGATACCGGCTGTTCCTCCAGCCACCGAAAAAATAAAAGCTTGCCAACAGCTAAGACCGTAACCAAAAGCCAGGGGGACGGCAAGAAAAAACTTCACGCTGCCCACCAGCATCACCTGGATGGCTTTCAGTCCGAGTGGCATCGTCAGCATCATAGGGTCAGGACAATTTGGTCCCGAACGCGAGGTCACCGGCATCACCCAGCCCCGGCACGATATACGCCTGTGCGGTTAGTTCATCGTCAACTGCCCCGGCCCAAATGGTGATGTCTTTTCCCGAAAGATTGCGGCGGCAATAGTCAAGCCCCTGTGCGCTGGAGAGGATAGTGACGATGTGGGTATGGCGGGGTTTGCCCTTAGTGAGCATATCTCGGTAGGTAAGAACCATGGAGGCCCCGGTGGCCAGCATGGGATCTGCAAGGATCAGAACCTTGTCCGTAATATCAGGACTTGAAAGGTATTCAAGTTTAATGTCGAAGGATCCGTCTTTATGGTGCTTACGATAGGCTGCGATGAAGGCATTTTCTGATTTGTCGAAGAAGCGCAGCAGGCCGTTATGTAAGGGGAGCCCGGCCCGCATGATTGAGGCAATCACAGGATATTCGCTCAGGACATTGACTTCAGCCATACCCAGGGGGGTGATCACTTCTTTGGTTTCGTAGGCCAAATGTTTACTGATTTCATAGGCGAAGATTTCACCCAATCTTTCAAAATTCATACGAAAGCGGTAGCTGTCTTTTTGAATTACAACATCGCGGATTTCGCTGAGGTAGGTGCTTACGATGGAACTTTGAGCGCTAAGAATATTAACCATGGTAGTTTTTTGTCACAGATTGGATGGCTAAGATAGCCATTTTTTATGGTGTTTGTGAATCGTGATGGTGAAATTATTTCCGTATCCGCTTCAGCAGCCTGAAGAGTTTCGGGAGATGGTTGCGGATGGCCATGGCGTAAGTTGTTTCCTGTGCGCCGAAGCCATTGTAGAATCGTGCTAATCCCGGGTCCTCTGAGCCTTCAAAGTCGAGTACGGTCATTTTTCCGGCATGATCTCGAATGAACGTATCGATTAGGGCGGTCATGGCGCCGGTACCACGCGCTGCCTGACCTGTAGCTGAAAAAATAAAAATGGCCCGTTGGTCAGTCATCAGGAAAACCGCTCCGGCCAGGTATTCTCCTTCATTACTGCGAGCTTCTAGCATTAATCTGCTTTGTTCTGTTTTGCATTTTTCCAGAAGCAGGTCGAGCCGCTGGTAGTCTTCATTCTTCCAATGTCGGATGGCGCGTCCACGTTCCCGGCGGAACAGTTGGATGACAGCCTCGGATAAACCCACCTCATTCACCCTAATCCGGGCCCGTTCCGCTGTTTTCAGGTTACGCCGGGTGTTCTCCGAATAGCGGGCCCTGATTTCTTCATAGGGTTGTTGAAGAGACAACTCTATATTTCGGCGGGGTTGGAAACGGAAATCCGCGATTGGTGCAACGGGCAAAAAATTAATATTCAGTTCCACCAGGCGGAAAAAGGCCGGGATAGCTGCAAGGAATTCCGCCTGATCCTGCAGACTGAGCGATTTTTGCGAAAACAATCCGAGATGTTGTATAAAAAAGGGTGTATACACATAGTTGACCGTCCATCGTTTTCGGCAGGGCAGGGGGAAAACAGCTGAATAATCATCCAGGATCAATGCATCCCACTGTTGTTGGCAAGCGGCGTCAAGATACCAGGAGTAACCGTAAATCCGGCTGTTCCACGCACTCCGGATGCGTGATGCCCCGTATTCCTTTGGCCTGAATCTCC
>CAZPDS010000073.1:10522-12485 GCA_964585485.1 uncultured Bacteroidales bacterium | reverse complement strand
TTTTCCCCGCGTCATGTTTTGTCGTAGGCCCCTTCTACCTTTACTCAACATCAAAACATATTGTTAGCATGACACATCAAATGAATTTTCACACCCCCTGGGAACAATACAATGATGAAGGGGTTAATGCAGCCACAGGCGCGCATTTTTATGATACACTGGGCCATTGGGAGGCGGCGTTTCACACTCGCTTTGCGTGTTACGCAAATTACCTTTTTGCGAATAGCATTGGCATGAGCCTGCTGGATAAATGCCTGCAGGAACCTAATTCAAAATGTGGGTTTGAGCTAATCAACGGCAATGTGAACCTGGATGTCTGGTTTAAAATTGAAAAAAACAGTGACTTCCGTACCATCTACGCGATTGGTTCGCAGCTCCCGCAAAATCTGGAAGAGCCCGTTTTCTTAGTGGTGGATGAACACCTGGCCGATGGCACTTTCCTGCTTAAACACCTGCCCGACGATGACGACGAGGCGGACGTGGCTGAACCGCTGCCCGCGGACAAAATTTGCGCGCGGTGAGGCGGATGAAAGTACACCCAAACCCGTCTGAAAAAAATTTCCAGCGCGTCAGATTTTGACGTACCCATTGAATTACTTTGCCCTCCGAAAGGATAAAATACGGCTTGCCGCGAGGGCGGCGGCATAGAGCGTAAAGCGCTGTTTATCTGCACGTATTTAGTTTTCAACAGCGGAATTCGGATGGGTATTCCGGATAATTTTGCAGGAGGATGTCAACGAAATAAGACCATGAAAAAAGAAATCGTAGCAAAAATTAAGGAGATCATCAGCTACCCCGCACGTGACGAGGAGGAGAAGTTTTTTATGATACGTCACCTGATGAATGATGCGGACATTATGGAGGAGTCCGTGCAGCAGTCCGTGGGTATGGCCGATATTTTCCAACAGCACCGCTCGTCCCTGCTCTGCCAGGAGCTTCCGGAAGGCCTGATGGATACGGGTTTTATAAACCTCGACCGGATCACCGGCGGATTCGCCACGGGCGAGTATATCATTATTGGCGGACGGCCGGGCATGGGCAAGACCACGCTGATGGTGAATCTCGCCCGGCAGATGGCCCGGGAGCATCCTTTGCTGTATTTCACTTACGAGATGAACAGCCTGATGTTGACCAGCCGCTTCCTTTCGGCGATGAGCGAAGTTCCGCTGGACCATATCCTGCAGGGCCGGCTGAATGAGGACGAACGCAGCAAGGTGGCCGCCGCCGGGGAAAGCTTGCAGCATCTTCACCTTAGTGTGAACGAAAGCGGCAATCTGTCGGTCCGTGCGTTGCGCCTGCATTGCGAACGCATGGTGAAGGAACGGGGCGTGCGCATTGTGATGATCGATTACCTGCAGCTGATGGGCGCCTACCGCTTCCGCAACCACCGTGATATTGAAATCGGCTACCTGAGCCGGGAACTCAAAACGATGGCGCAGGACCTTGATGTGTGCGTGATTGTGAGTAGCCAGCTCAGCCGCGCCGTGGAAACCCGCGGCGGCGGTCATCGCCCTGTACTGTCGGACCTGCGCGACAGCGGATCGATTGAGCAGGATGCCGATAAGGTTATCTTTTTATACCGCCCCGAATATTACATGATCGAAGAATGGGAAGACGGCGAAAGTACGCAGGGGGATATGGAATTGATCATCGCCAAGAACCGGAATGGGGTGTGCGGAGTAACGATGCTTACGCATAATATGTCGTGCTGTTCGCTGAAAGATAAAGCGGAAGCCTCGCCGAATTTTTTGTTTGTGAAGAACCGGCTGGATGAACTGGGGGAAGATATTACCACGGACCCCTTCTAGCAAAGGATCTGATGGGTTGATGGATTGAATACATAGAAACGTTTCCGCCACTATCAGGAAGTCAAAGAAAGTAAATCAGCGCATGTTGTCAAAATTCTATTTTCTCGCAAAGACGCGAAGACGCGAAGAGGGAGGTGGGGGTTGGGAATGTGTGC
>CAZPDS010000073.1:0-10422 GCA_964585485.1 uncultured Bacteroidales bacterium | reverse complement strand
GAGGGAGGTGGGGGTTGGGAATGTGTGCAAACAAAGACAATACTTTCTCGCAAAGACGCGAAGACGCGAAGAGGGAGGTGGGGGTTGGGAATGTGTGCAAACAAAGACAATACTTTCTCGCAAAGGCGCAAAGACGCAGAGAGGATGGTGGGGTTGGGCCGGGGTGCCAGCAGATACAATATTCTTTGGCAAAGTGCCAGGCCGTTGTTTTTCTTTGCGTCTGCGCACCTGTGCGAGAGACACTAGTTAACTTAATAAATCAAATATTCGAAAAAAGAGTCGTTGCGTAAGATTATGAGGTAATTGGATTGTGACCTTGAGGTTGTGTTCCGCAACCCTTGCGGGTTTGGAGCTTTGGAGATCGTTAGTGTTACGGTGCTCGCTCCGCTCCGCCCGTAACACTAACGCACAAAAACGGATAATGAGCAACGGCTCTTTTTTTTAAATACGACTAACAACGCACGCATGCTACCGGCAGGAGATTATATTCGTTTAGCCCGCGAAAACAAGACCGCGCTTTACCGCTACGCTCATCCGGGTTTCCCGGGCCGCTGTCCGGCCTGGCTGCCTAAGCTTGATAATGTGGAGCTGAATGCGTTGTGCCTGCTCGCTGTGGAAACCCCCGCGGACCTGCTGCGCCTGCTGTCGGCCCCCTTCGAAACACTGGACCATTGCATCAACCAGCCCGTATACCGGCCGTTTCAGATTCCGAAAAAGAAGGGCGGCTTTCGTGAAATTTTTGAGCCGGAGTGGACACTGAAACGAATACAGCATACGCTCTGTTATTACCTGCAAGCCTATTATCTACTGGTACGGCCGGAGCCTGTGCATGGCTTTGTGATTAACCCCTACCGCAACCAAAGCTATTGCAACATCGCCGCCAATGCCGCGCTGCACGTGGGGCACCGTTATGTGCTGAACATTGACCTCAAGGACTTTTTTCCCGGTATCACGGCCAGGGCGGTGCGCCGCCTGTTCGCGTCGGATCTTTTCCGCTTTCCTCCACAGATCGCCACCGCACTCACCCTGCTGAGCACCTATGAGGGTCGCCTGCCGGCCGGGGCGCCCAGCTCACCGGCCCTTTCGAACTTCATCTGCAAAGAGCTTGACAATGCTTTGATCCGGTTTTCGGCCGAACACTGGCTCACCTACAGCCGCTATGCCGATGATCTGACCTTCTCGTCTGATGCACGCCTCACCGACGACACCCTGCTGGATATCATCAACCTGATCCACGAAAAAGGCTTCCGTGTCAACGCAAAGAAGATCCACCTAAAAACCAGCGGACGTAAGCAAACCGTGACGGGACTGGTGGTCAACGAAAAGGTCAACATCGAACGTCACCTGCTGAAAAAGATCCGGGCGATGGTGCACGATTTCCGTGTCAACGGCCTGGAAGCCGCGGCCCACAAGCATTACCGCATTAAGGGCGAAATGCCGGACTACATACCGCTGAAGTTCGCCTACCGACTGCGGGGTTACGTCAATTTCGTGGGACAGATTCGCGGGAAAGACGATCCCCTGTTCCGGAGGATGAAGGAGGATTTGATGATGGGATGGGAGTGTATGGAGGGGGTGGGCAATATGAGAAAAGGGTTCGTGATGGAGGACGATGGAGGAGCATGTAAGAAAAATTTATGACCAGTTTAATTCACGTCGTAAATCAGTCGATGCTCATCTTGCCGACCAACAAGATTTGGAAGAATATGAAAGACGGTTGAAAGCAAGAAAAAAACATCACGATTAAAATTGTTGTGCGTCTCTTTTTTTTAATGCAAAGGGAAGAAAAAATAAGCTTGGCGATCCTCTGCGAAATACCTCTGCGGCTCTTTGCGGTTTAATTTTTTAATGCTGCTCGATCAAAAAAGAACAAGGCCGGGTTTTACAACAAAGTCGCCTGGAGGCCTTAGTTAATCATACTCATTTGGCATTTGTAGCTGGCCGAACCGCCCCTCTCCCATCACCAAAAAAAAAGACCACCTTGGGGTGGCCTTTTCGTATTGCTGTAGTGACTTAGTGCTTGTGCGCGGGATCGGCTCCTGGTGTGTCGTGCGAGCACGCTTTGTTGATGGCTTTGTCTTCCGGGGTGAATTCGGTTTTATAGCCAATTTTTTCGATGGCGGCCACCAACTTATCTTTGTCGGTTGCACCTTTTTCAAACGTGATGGTCACCACTTTGGTTTCCAGATCGGCAACCACGGCTTTAACGCCGGGTTCCTTCACCAGTTCTTTCTGGAGCAGGGCCTGTCCGTTCGGGCAATGGAAAAAGGTTTTAATCTTCACTTCCTGGGTATCGGCCTTTTTCTGGGCCTGAGCACAAGAGGTAACAGCAAACAGCATCGCCATGCTGAGCATCACAATACCGGAGAGACGTTTGAGGAATTTCATAGGTAGTAAGGTTAAGATTATTTTTCGAAAATAAATTGCGTGGTCGCGATGTTGTTGCCATCCACGAAAATGTCGACCATGTAGGTGCCCATGATGAACTCCGTGGTTTTATCCCAGTACATGAGCATATCAACAGCCTTGTTCTGATACTCCACGTTTTGTTTGATGGAGTACTGCAGTTTGTTGCCCTGGAAGTCGAAGGAATACTCATCGCCTTCGCCCTTCACCAGGACTTTTCCGGTAGGATCGGCAATACGTACAAAGACATCTTTCTGGCCCGGGCTGGTAAGCGCGTTTTCGCCCAAGGTAAAGCTCACCCGCACCTTTTCGGCGCGTTTTGATTTGTAGGTTGGAATTTCTTTCTTATTGGAAATCTTGATGCCACTGGCATCCAGGTCGTAGGCCGTAAGTACCGCACCTTTGTTGACTTTGGTAACCAATTCTACTTTTTCAAGGGTGAGGGTTTCGGCTTCGGTAATGGTTGAATCCAGGGCAGTTTTGATGTCGAAGTTCTCTTCCACCAGGGCCAAGTTTTCTTCTTTGAGTTTGGCGATCTGCTCTTCGTATTCTTTCAGACGGCCTTCCAGTTGCGATACCTGCTTTTTGAATTTGGCGATAGACCCTTCGTTGTTTTTGATCTGCGCGATCAGTTTTTCAACGTGGGCCTTCTCTTTTTCAAACATATCGGTCAAGCCCTGATTGTCCTCGCTCAATTGATCGTACTCTGCCTTCAGGGTTTCCAGTTTAGCAATCATGTCTTGCTTTTCCTGACTTAAACCGGATTTTTCTTCAGTCAGCACCTTTACCTCGTTTTTCGTGGTAACCACAAAGTAAGTAAGCACAGCACACGCGATAAATAACGCGATGGAAACATAAAGCCACAGGTTGGGCTTTTTCGAAGTTTCAGTCCCTAAGTTGTCCATGTGAATTTTTTTTGATTGGTTTACAAAAACGACGTTATGGGTAGGTTTGAAGATTATTTTAAGGAGAGGGAGGTCTGCCCCACTTCCTGACCATCGATAAATAAGGAAATATGATAGGTGCCGGCCACGATGCGGTCTGATTTGCCATAGTACAGGGTAACGGGAACCGGTTTTTGCTGATAATGGAAAGACTGCTTGAGGGAGTACATAATTTGCTGGCCATTGTATTCGAACGATTGGCCCTCGTGCATTATTGCATTGTCGGGCCGGGCGATACGAACATAGACTTCTTTCATGGCATCCGGCACCAATGGGTTTTTGCCGATAGTAAAGGTGATTTTGATCTTTTCGGTGCGGGTGGCTTTATCCACAATTTCTTCGGCGTTACCGCTGCGGTAGCGTATCGCTGTTGCGCTGATACCGTAGGCGTTCAATACGGCGGCCTTATTGATCTGGGTGTTCAGTTCTTCTTTGTCTTTCACCAGGTTCGCGCTAAGCTCCTTTTCTTTGTTGTAATTGTCGGTAATTCCGGCGATCTCGGTTTTGAGCTCTTTGTTTTCGGTGAGCAGTTTGTCGATCTGCGCTACGTAATCCTGGGTAATGCCACGCAGATAATCGAGTTTGCGTTGAATTTGATTTTTGCCGGCGTTGGAGGCGATCAGCTTTTGAATTTCTTCCGCATTGGCCTGAATCAGGCTGTCTTTGCGGCTTAGCTCGACAGTCATATTGCCGTACTCTTTTTTGATTTTTTCGTGTTCGGTCAGCAATGAATCCAGTTCGGTTTGCATCTGCTGGTTTTCCACAACGGCTTTCTCGTGTTCGATCACGAAGGTATTCACCTGCGATCTGGACATCAGCAAAAGGATCAGCAGGACCACGATCACCCCTGCCATAATTCCAATGGTGACTTTGTACTTTTTTGTGCCTGAACCGGCTCCGTTCTCAATCATATCAGTCTGTTTTTAAGCCTTTAAATTTTTTGCAAAGGTACTCCAATTTTTCCGTAAATTCGCCCTGCTATGAAAAAAACAACAGGAGGTCACCATGCCCTTATGGTATGACTTTATTTCGCTATTATTCCCGCGTCATTGCGCATCCTGCGGCAATACGCTGCTTCGCCACGAAAGCTGCATTTGCACTTTTTGCGGACTGCATCTGCCGGCCACTGATTTTCACGAGCACGAGGTAAATCCGGTGGCGGAACTCTTCTGGGGTCGGGTACCCGTGCATCGTGCGACGTCGATGTATTACTTCCATAAAGGAAGTCGCGTTCAATCGCTGATTCACAAACTCAAGTACAAAGGGCAGCAGGAAATCGGTGTTCACCTGGGCCGGCAGTATGGGCTTAGATTGCGGAATTCGCCGCACTTTGCCGATGTGGATGTGATTCTGCCCGTGCCCTTGCATCCGCGCAAGCTCCGCAAGCGTGGCTACAACCAGAGTGAAGCCTTTGCCCGTGGCCTGTCGCAGGGTCTGGGGGTGCGGGCAGATACCGCGACCTTGCTGCGAAAGACAGCGACGGCCACACAAACGAAGAAATCGCGTTTCCGGCGATGGGAAAACGTGCAGGAGGTGTTTGTTACACAACATCCGGAAAGGCTTGCCGGATGTCATCTCTTACTGGTAGATGATGTGGTAACCACGGGAGCCACGCTGGAATCCTGCGCGCGGCATCTGGTGAAAATTCCGGATTGCCGGGTCAGCATTGCCACCATCGCCTGTGCGCTGAAATAAGCGCTACTTCATTCGCTGCGCCAGGACCGCCGCTTTTTTGTAGCGTTTCAGGTCGCCCGCGGCATTGTAAACTTCGAAATAAATAATATAAATTCCGATGGTCGCCTTTTCGCCCTCATCGGTGGTGCCGTCCCAGCTATAGGTGCCGGTGGTGCCCAGTAGAGCGTTGCGTACCAACTGGCGGATGCGTCGTCCATTGTTATCATAAATAGAAATATTCGCGATAAACCCGGGTTCGTCGAAGGTGTAGGAAATGTTGAGGACATCATTGTAGCCGCTGTTATCGGGCGAGAAAATCTCCGGGGAAACACTCACGGCGCCATCGTCGGTGACAGCCTCTGAGTACTGTGAATTCAGTACGGCGGGGGTCGCGTAGCCCACGGTTTCGGCCGCCGAATGCCAGTTGGTTTTGTCCCGGGAGGGGCGGTTAAAACTGATGCGCTCCAGGCTGATGCCTTCGGTGTTGCTCAGCAGGGCGAAGTGCATATCGTCGGTATAGACCATCTGATCGAGGATGTCCATGGATTGGTTGCAGAGCGTTACGATCCCCTCGTCGTTACTGAGGGACGGGAAATCGCTCATCTTCACGAAACCGCCGGGGTTTTTCAAGGCCTCGGGATACACCTTTTGGATTTGCACGGGATCGGTGGTGAGCGCAGCGTATTCGCCGGGGAAGATCAAAAAACCGGTGCCGGTAATGGGAAATAGTTCAGTAGCGGCGGCGCTCAGGGTGTCCCACTCCGCCAGAAAAAGTTCGCCCAGGTCAAATACGCGGGTACTGCGATTTACGACCTCCACAAAGTCCACACCCTCACCCCAGGGGTTGCTCAGCACTTCATTGATCACCAGATCGCCACTGTCGGCCACGACGGGAATGGCAAAACGGGCCGACGAAGGCAGGGGAACAGGATTGCCCACACAATCGATCACCGTATCGGTCAGTATAGCCGTATAAATGATATCGTTCTGCAAGGGTGCCGACAAGGACAATACGAGGCCGGCGTTATCGGGGGGGATCAGTTTCACTGCCAGGGGCTGACCGATCCCGTTATCGATGGTGTATTTTGCCGGGTTCAGCAGAGAGGTGCTGTCGAGGGATTCGCTAAAGAAGAGGCGGACCTTTGAGGTTTCGAAACGACTCACGCTGGCGCGGATGAGCTGCGGGTTCAGCAGGTCAGGATTGGACGCTGCCACGGAATTCACCCGCCCAGGGGTGCCGCCGGTTGCGTCGGCACTGGCTTTCCAGTTGCCAGCTCCCCCGCAGGGGTTCAGCGGATCGATTTGCTCCAGGCTCCATCCCCCATTGGCTTTGGCGGCATTCTGGTACCAGCTGTCGGTGAAAACAATCGTGGAAAGAGCGCGGTGCAGGGAATCCAGCAATACCAGGCTGGTGCCTGTATTGGAAATGGTGAGTCCGGAAACCTCAGCAACGCTGCCCAGGGCTTGAAACGGCGCAGCATATCCGGCAGGGCATAAAATCAGGAAGCCTCCGGCGGGAATGGAGACGTCGGGCAGGTTCTTCAAGCTGGTACCGACCAGCAAGGTATATTTTCGGAGACTAATTGGAAACGGTGAACGATTGTAGAGTTCGACGTATTCCACGGCTGGCAGTCCCACCACAGGCTCCGGATCCGCCATGATTTCGTTGATGCTGATTTCAAAGGGGGCCGGTTGATAAAGCGAAAACTGCAGGCTGTCGCCGGCGGTGAAGTTCCCCACACAATCATACAGGGTGTCGGCCAGGCGGAGGGTGTACACCGTTAAGGGGTCAAACGCCGCGGCGAAGTCCAATCGCACCGAACGCTGATCCACGGCGGGTATGGCGGACAAGGGCGCACCCATCGCCGGTTGAACGCTAAAGCCGGCGGGATTTGCCAGGATGGCGCTGCTGATGGTTTCTGAAAAATAGACCGAGAGGGTGTTTCCGGCACCCGGAACCACGCTCGATATGCGGGGCGCCAGGAGATCGGGATTGGGCGCCATAATGCTGTTAATGGTGCCGGGGGTGCCTCCCAGCACGCTCACCGAGGCCGCCCAGTTCGCCTCACCAGCACAGGGATTATCCACGTCAATCTGTTCGATACTCCAGCCACCACCCGATTTAGACGGATCGTGATACCACGAACTGTTATAGGTAATCGCATGGATTTCGGTACCGGTTTCGTTGGCCAGGCTCAGGCTGGTGCCGGCGTTGGTCAGCGAAAAGGAGGTCAGTCCGGCACAATTGCCGTACGGACTCATATCTGCCACACTGCCTTCACCGGTAAGAATGAGGTAGGTGTGGGATGCCATACTGATGTCGGGCAGGGTGACCACGGTACTTCCCATACGCAGTGTCCAGTTCTTCAGGGAAACCGGCACCAGGGCCCGGTTGAAGAGTTCCAGGTATTCCACGTTGGGCAAACCCACCGTGGGGTCCGGATCCGCCATTACTTCATTAAAAACCACATCATACGGGCGAGCCGTGTACCATGAAAAAGGTGCCGAAGAGGGGATCATCACATTTGCGGCCAGGTCGGAGAGATTGGACACTTCCAACTGATAGACCTGACCCGCGTTAAAGGTGCCGGGAAAGCTCAGGTGCACGAGGGCGGCATTGGATCCATCGGCCACAGCAGTGGTGGGGTTCCCGATGCCCGGCACATTGTAATTGGCCGTATTTTGTGCGGTGGCGGGGGTAATATTTTCGGAAAATGTAACATCGAGTTCATTCGCCGAAAGGCAGTTCAACGAAACCAGCGTTGGCGCTACGGTATCAACCACCAGCGGACCCACATAAATATCATCAAAATAAAAACCTGTTTTATTGGTAAGGGTGTATCGGCAAAACACGCCAAAGAAAGCTGAGGTATTGAAAGAAACATCGGTGGCCGTACCTTCCACCAGGTAGTTGGTCATTCCGGCCGTATCCACAGCCAGTTCCCAGAGACCGGCGTTGTCGCGGGTCACTTTCACGCGGTAATTCCGGGAGGCGCCTGTTTTGGTATAATGACCGTGAATCAGTTTCGTGATGGTTGTACCGGATTGTTTACACAGCGAGATGCTATCGAGGGCGTCGTTGCTGTCGTCGCCAAACATCACAAAATAGCCATTGAGGCTGCCTTCCAGATTTTCGCTGTCGCTCACCAGGTAAACGCGGGCATTGTTTGATGACGAGGTTCCGAAGGCCAGGCGTGTCCAGAAATTCCATTCAACATTATTCAAACTGGCGAGGGGCGCCGCGATCCGTGCGTGGCTTATGTCAACAATAGTACCATCGAGTTGCAGGCGGGGTTGCTGGCTCCAGGAACTGCTGGAATAGATAGATATTTTGAAGTCAGCGGTATCGCCTGTCCAGACAGGGTTTGAGGAGAAGTTGCCGTCGGCAAAATCATCGGAGATCTGGGCCAGTGAAAACAGAGGAAAGAAAATGAAGAGCCATAGGATTTTTTTCATGGTGCCTGTATTGATGAATAAAAATACAAAAAATCCGCATACGGCTAAAAAAAAAGGCTGTCCGGTGGGACAGCCTTTCTGATACGAAGCCACTAATTAGCGGAGAATAGTAACGGTTCCGTGTTGTTGCTGGGTTTCTTCGCCGTTGCCGTGATCGCCGTAGTTAACGGTGAACACGAAGTAATAGACGCCGGCCGGGCACTTTTCGCCGTCCCAGTCACCTTGGTAATTGGAGCTTTCATACACCTTTCGGCCCCAGCGGTTGTAGATTACCATGGAACTGTTGGGATAGGAAAGCACATTATCGATATTGAAAACATCGTTATGGCCGTCTGCATTTGGTGTAAAGACATTGGGAACGGTGAGGTCGCAGGGTTCCACGGTCAGCATCATCGTATCCCTGACGGTTTCACCCGGGCACCCGGTAACCTCCACCATAATGGCGTAGGTGGTGGGCTGCAGATAGGAGAGTGAAATCAGCGGATCGGTGGGAAAAGGCAGCGGGATGGAGGGATCCGCCGACCAGAAGTACGAATAGTTATTATCGTTCAGGTATCCGTTGGCATCTGTAACATCAATATTTATTGTATGGTGACGGCAAACGGTGCTATCGGGGCCGATGGAAATATCCGGAATCGGGAAATAGTTTACAATGATATCGCTAACGGATTCACAGTTGTAGCCGGCCTCTTCAAAAACGCTGACGGTGTAGGTTCCGGCCTGGGCCACGTTGATGGTCTGTGTGGTTTCATTGGTACTCCACAGGTAACTAAAGCCGGGGTTCCCCGCATCCAGCGTAATCGGTGCGTTGACGCAAACATCCGGGCCAAGATTCACGCTGGGTTGATTCAGGACTTTGACCCAAACGGTATCGATATCGGCGCAGGTAAGCGTATTTGAAGTATTATAATTTTCGACGGTTACGGAATAAAACCCTGTACTGGTGACCGGGATCGTTTGTGCCGGGGAGGAGGTAGACCACTGATAATGGGCGCCGGGTCCGGCATCGAGGTAATACACTGTGCCGGTTCCGCAGAGTACGGTATCGTTTCCGAGATCTACAGACGGGCTTTGCACGACCTGCACATTAAAGCTGGTGTCGTACGAACATCCGAAAGAATCCCATACGGTGGCGGTATAAACAAAGGTTCCATTGGAAGTGGGAATAATATTCGCCGTGCTATCGGTAAGTCCGTAAATATTGGGGCCGGCCCAGGTTACGGAATCGATGGGCACCGTGTACACCCAACCTCCGGGAATGAGGGCGGGGTTCAGGCTTAATCCCCAGGAAAAAATATATCCATTATCAAGGCTTAAGTTGTCGGTTACATAGATCTGCCAGGTTCCGTTGAGCGGGCATCCCAGCAGGTTGGTCCAAGGACCGTCGGCGGAATACGTTCCGGCATTGGCCTGGCTAACCGAGGTACTTACCTGACCGATGGGGTCGGTGTAGGGTGCAACGGTAGTCCAGTTGGCCGCACCATCGATAAAACCTGAAGTAGCCGTCGGCGAGAAGCAATAATCATAACCAATACCGGGTGTGGTATTGGAAGAATTTCCGTCGATCGGAAGGTTTTGTCCAACGGGCTCACCCAGGATGGTTCCGCCGCCGGAGTTGCCTGAATAACTAAGCAACTGGACCGAACTTCCGTTAGGGCACCGCAGTTCAATCTGCAAGTCGCCCATATAGGTATGTTCCATATTCAAACAGACACCCAAAAGGTCGTTGATATCCGTAAGGGTCATGCCGGCCGGGAAAATTGTGTAGATGAGGTTAGAGGTATACGAAACCCCGCTGCCATCCGGGAGGAAGGTTGTGTCGGCGAGTTCCAGTTCACCGGAGGCGCCGCCGTTCACGTTTTCGATCACAATCGTGGAAACGGCCGAGAAACCGGTCAGGATTTCCACGGTATCACCGCTGCACATATCCGGAACCGGGTTA
>CAZPDS010000072.1:0-12832 GCA_964585485.1 uncultured Bacteroidales bacterium | reverse complement strand
CGCCGCAAGGCAGCATATCAGCGCAGCGGGCACCCTTCCCCCGGATGGGGGAAGGCCGGGGATGGGGGTTGATAGTTCCGGAAGACAGAATATGTCGAAAAACTAATTCTTAATTTCTAATTCCCCGTCAATGCCTTCGTACAAAAATCTTCATCAAAATTTGGTTTATTCAAAATAAAATACCGATATTTGCACTCCGTTTTAAAAATAATCAGTAAAAGATACAGCCATGGCCAGAATGTGCGAAATTACCGGAAAAACGTTGATGATTGGTAATAACGTTTCTCACTCGAATATCAAAACCAAGAGAAAATTTAACGTTAACCTTCAGACCAAGAAATTCTATATTCCTGAAGAAGATAAGTGGATTACCCTGAAGGTATCAACCTCGGGTTTACGCACCATCGACAAAAAGGGAATTACGGCAGCTGTAAAAGAAGCCCGTGAAAAGGGTTTCCTTACCCGCTAGTCGACGAATACATTATTTTAAAATGCTGTTGCCCGTGATGGTAACAGCTTTTTTTTTAATTTTAAGCCGGTTTTGCACCGCCACCAATGTGCAATATTTTTATACGACCAGCGTTCGCATTCACAAAAATCAGGGTTCATGCAAATTAAGTACAGGCTCGCCTTGTTATTCGTCTTTCTCGTGATGTTCGCGGGTCCTGTTCAGTCACAATTTACGGATTCTACCTACCTCCAGTTTTCCGGCGTGGTGGTTACCGACGATAGTCTTAGGCCCCTGCCCTTCGTCAGCATTGCCATTGAAGGTTCCTACCGCGGTACGCTGACCGATCTCGGTGGATTCTTTTCAGTGGCGGCCCGCCGAAATGAAACCCTGATCTTTTCCAGCCTGGGATTCAAAACGGTGTACTATCATATTCCGGATACCTTGACAAAAGATCGCTATACACTGATTCAAATCATGCGCCCCGATACGCTTTATCTCGACGAAACTTTTATCTACCCCTGGCCTACGTACGAGCAATTTAAAAACGCTTTTGTGAAGGCCGAGATTCCCGACGACGAACTGGAGCGGGCCCGGAAAAATATTGAAGAAATCGAATCGCGGGTGGTGTACCAATTCATGCCTATGGATGGTTCGATGAACTTCCGCAACGTGGTGCAGCGGTACACGGATAAACTGTATTACGCCGGGCAGTTTCCGCCCAACAACCTCCTGAATCCATTAGCCTGGGCTCGGTTCATTAAAGCCTGGCGGGAAGGTAAATTCAAAACAAAACGCGTGCAGTGATGAAGTCCTTGGTGCTGGCCGGAATACGAAGACTTAGCCATCGACTGCTGCGCGCTTTGCTGTGGCTGCTGGTCCTGGCTCCGGCTTCGCTTTTTGCACAGCAGCAGGCCGTGCTGAGTGGTACTATCACGGGCAAACAGGGACAAGCGATCGAATCGGCCAGCGTGGCGGTGTTCGGGAAACCTATTGGAACCATGACCGGTCGCGACGGAAAGTACAGCCTCCATGTGCCCGCCGGCGAAGCAATTACCTTGGTATACTCCTGCGTGGGCTACAAAAAAGTTTCCCGAGTCCTGACGCTGAAGCCCTACGAGCGAGCGACTTTGGATATGGTGCTGGACGTGGATGTTATCAATATTGAAGGCACCAATATAGTAGGCGAAAAGATAGAGCGTGCGACCATTATCCGCATCGAAACAAAACATGCCGATATCATTCCAAGCCTCTCTGGTAGCGGCATTGAAGAGTTGGTGAAGAAAACCAGCCTGGGTGTCTATTCGAACAATGAGCTGAGTTCGCAGTATTCGGTACGCGGTGGAAACTTCGACGAAAACCTGGTGTATGTCAACGATATCGAAATCTACCGCCCCCTGCTTACC
This sequence comes from uncultured Bacteroidales bacterium, assembly GCA_964585485.1. Lineage (GTDB taxonomy): Bacteria > Bacteroidota > Bacteroidia > Bacteroidales > CAIWKO01 > CALGYY01. Next base: position 10,978 of record CAZPDS010000072.1, on the reverse strand, counting down.
CGTTCCGGCGAACAGGAAGGGCTTAGCTTTGTGAATTCCGACCTGGCCGACAATGTGCTGTTTTCCTCCGGCGGCTTTGATTCCAAATACGGCGATAAAATGTCGTCGGTGCTCGACATCACCTACCGCCGGCCCACCGAATTCGCAGGAAGCGTGACCCTGAGTTTGCTGGGAGCCTCCGCTCATCTGGAAGGAACCGCGCTGAAAAAGCGCTTCGATTACCTGATTGGTGCACGGCAGAAATCCAATCAATATATCTTAAACCAATTGCAAACCAAAGGTCAGTACAAGCCTTCCTTTACGGATGTACAGGCCTGCATGAATTATAAGCTGAGCAAAAAAGTAGAGCTGGGGTTCCTGGGAAATTTTGCCCGTAATAAATATTTGGTGGTGCCGGAGAGCCGCGAAACGGAATTTGGAACCATCCAGGAATCCTATCGTTTAAAGATCTTTTTTGACGGACAGGAACTCGACCGGATCTATACGTACTTCGGCGCTCTTAGTACCACGTGGACGCCCAACGATAACCTGAAGCTGAAGTTTATTGCTTCGGCTTTCCGCACCAGCGAAAGCGAAGCCTGGGATATCAACGGACAGTACTGGATCGGCTTGCTGGAAACTGATTTCAGTAAGGAAACTTTTGGGGAAGTCACCCAAAACCTGGGCGTGGGCACCCATTTCTCCCACGCCCGTAACGAATTGGATGCTACGGTTTACAGTGTGGAGCATAAGGGAGCGATGACGAAGAAACGGAATTTCTTTCAATGGGGTGTGAAGTACCAGGGAGAGATCATTTACGACCGCTTGAAAGAGTGGACGATGATAGATTCGTCCGGCTTTACCCTGCTTCGTCCCGCCGATAGCGTCGGTTATACGAATCCGTCGCTGCAGCCGCAAAATCCACTCTTGCTGCAGGACGTTGTCCGCACCGATATTGATTTGTTCACCCATCGTTTCTCGGCCTTTTTTCAGGACACCTGGACCTGGTACGTCGACAGCCTGCGCGTTACCTTCTCCGCCGGGGCCCGGGCCAGCTGGTGGACGTACAACAAGGAACTGGTGATCAGCCCCCGCCTGACGACCACCTTTAAACCCAACTGGAAACGCGATGTCGTGTTCCGCATCTCCGCCGGGGTGTATAATCAGCCACCCTTCTACAAGGAACTCCGTGGATTCGACGGCGTGCTGAACCCGGAACTCCGCGCCCAGCGATCGTATCATTTTGTGGCGGGCGCCGATTGGCATCTGAAGTTATGGAACCGTCCGTTTAAAATCCTTTCGGAGGTGTACTATAAATACCTTGATAAACTGGTTCCCTACGAAATTGACAACGTTCGCCTGCGCTACTTTGCCGAAAATATGGCACGGGGCTATGCTACGGGACTGGATGTTAAGATTAACGGGGAGTTTGTGAAGGATGTAGAAAGCTGGTTGGGCTTTTCGCTGATGCAGACCCGCGAAGATATTGTTGATGATTATTATTATACGTATTATGATGCGGCCGGAAATGAAGTGATACCGGGCTATTCTGTGAACCCGGTGGTTGACAGCCTGCGGCATGAGCCGGGCTATGTTCCGCGGCCCACGGACCAATTGCTGAGTATTAATCTCTTTTTTCAGGATTATCTTCCCAAATTCCCCACCTATAAAATGCACCTGAACCTGGTGTATTCAACGGGCCTGGCCTTTGGTCCCCCCAGCCACGATCGCTACAAGGATACTTTACGGTCGCCTTCTTATTTCCGCGTGGATGTGGGCTTTTCCAAAATGCTGCTGAGCGAAAACCGCACCTTCAAAAAGAGAAACCCGCTGCGGTTTATGCGTTCGGTTTGGCTTAGCGCCGAAGTGTACAACCTCCTGGGGCGCCTTAATACCATCTCTTATCTGTGGGTGAAGGATGTAAACAACCGCCAGTACGCTGTTCCCAACGAACTGACACGCCGTTTGATTAATGTGAAACTGGTGGCCAAGTTTTAAGGCTAGGCCTGGCGGAACTGATCAATGAATCGCAGCAGCTCATCGATGCGTTCCTGCTGCTGTTGAGCGTTTCCGGCTTGCAGTCGAAGCTGTTCCATGTCGCGGAGTAAGGCTTCTTTTTCCTCATTCTGCCTGGCGATCAGGTCGCGGAAGTAATCAGCCTCATGGGCGTACCAGTCGATTTTTGATTTGAGGTCCTGAATTTCGTAGGATTCTACACTGTCGTCGGTAGGATTGGCGGTGCTTTGCAGACGAGCCTCGGCCAGTTCACGCTGCAGCCCGGCAATGGTGGCGTGCAGTTCTTCGGTTTCCGGAGCAGGTTGCTGTTGTTGTTCTTCCAGCAGGCGACGGGCTTCACCAAGTTCCCATTCAAGACTGTTAATCTTACTTTCGAAGCCCGAAATATCAACGGGCACTTGCTTGTTTTCCTCAATCCTGATGCGGGCTTCGGAGAGTTCCCGCTCGAGATCGACTACTTTGTTCTCCAGCGCACACTTCTGCGAAAGCGTGCTTTCCAATTCGTTTTTTAGTTTCAGCTCAAGCTGGAATACCTTATAATTCAGGTCGCTCTCTTTCTGACTGGCCTCTTTCATTCGCTCTTCGATGACCGCCACCTGGGATTTGTACTCGGATTCCCGGGTGCTGAAGGTGCGGGCTTGCTGTTCCGCCTGAGCCTTGGCTTCGTCGAGACTTTTGTTGAGCTGAGCTAATTCTGCTTTTTCTTCGGCTTCTGCTTTCTCAAGCCGGTCCTGCATCATGCTAAGCTGCTCTTCTTTTTCTTCGAGTTGCTTATGGATCTTTCCGGCTTTGGTGGTTTTGCCCAGCATCATGACCAGCATCACTACAAATAAAATGAGGAAAAGGGCGGCTACTCCGAGGGCGATTTGCAGGTAGAGGTTTTTCTTCAGTTGTTCACCCAGCGGGATGCTCTTTTCTTTGGAGGCTTCCGCCAATTGCAACGACAGGCTGTCGGCGCGGGCCGTTTCGCGGACCAGGTCCCCGGCAATGATAGCAGAGTCGGCCTGGAGCAGAGCGGCCATTTTCAGGGTGAGATCCTTGTATCCGGCAACACTCGTATCGTTCAGGCTTAGCGCGCTGTTGAGCGCATCGCACAGACCCTGACGGTCCTGAAGTGCTTGTGCGTAGGCGGGTTGAACACTGTCCTGAGCAAAGCAGGAAAACGCCAGCAGGGCGACGAGGAGAGTAAAAATCTTTTTCATATACAACTTTGTTAAGTATTTATGAACCGGGGTGCAAGGTACAAAGTCTGCCGTGATCTTGCAAGGGTAGGCTAAAGATTTCGCTTGTTGGGCCTGAACGCCGTGCCCCGAATTGTGCTTCGTAAATGCCCTTGCTAATCCAATTTGAGTTTGGTCCGGAGATCCGCCGGAAGGGCCTCTTTATGCACCAGGATAGCGATGGTATTGAGCCGAACAAAATCGTCCGACATCCACCAATAGCCTTTGTTTCCTTTTTTTTCACTCCAGGAATTCTTGGTGAGAAAGTAGGTTTTGCCCTGCTCGTCCTTGCCCAGGCCGGTGATGTGCATAAGGTGATCGTCAGTGGTGGAGAAGTCATCGAAGGCATGCTGCCGGATTTCGGCGCTGATGCCGTTGGGATAAGCGGTGAGCGTAGCAACGCCGTCGTTTTGCGAAAAGCGGGGCTCGCAGCTTACGTCTCCGTCCCAGCAGAATGTATATCCGTTGCTGATGGCATTTTCCATGACGCGCATCAGATCATCAAGGGGCAGATTGAAGTAGGATCCGGCCGACCAGTTATCGGGTACTTCCAGCACGATGTTCTTGTACCAGGGATGGTGCGAATACGACGTAAGTTCAATGTAATCATCCGGGTTAATGCCGAGTTCACGGGCGTAGGAGAGGGCTGTGTACTGATTGCCCTTGAACGTAAAGGTTTCCGGGAGAGACCCGAGCCTGGCCGTTAAGACAGAGTCGGCACGTTGGCGCCAGGGACTGTCGTTACAGGCGTTTTCCTGACGATCCAGCGCAGATTTCATGACGTTCACCAGGGCTTCGTCAAGGGCGGAATGATCGTGAAGATCCTTGTCGTCCTTGAGCCCGCTGAAGGCTTCTTCGGGGACCATACCGTAGGTGCGGATCACATCCAGCACATCGTGGGCCTGCCCGCCCGGACTGAGACTGGCTTTGCCACCCAGGCGGATGTAGCGTTCAGCCTTGTCAAGGTAGGCGTGGTAAACGTTAAACATTTCAGACAAATCGTGCTTGCCCTTGTTAAGGCGCAACATCTCGCTTTCCAGAAAAGATACGGTTGCGAAACTCCAACAGGTACCGGAATTGGCCTGGTTCTTCACCGCGGTTGCTTTCAGCGATTTGGTAGTTTCAATCTTTTGTGCCGTCGCCGGCCCTGCTTGCAGTACAAGGCCGCAAACCAGCAACCCCATCCCCGCAATAAAAAACTTTCTTGATAAAATCATTAAATTATGGAAATTATTATTAATTCTTATATCTTAATTCTTGATTCTTGATTTTTATTTCTTGATTCTTAATTTTTATTTCTTGATTCTTGATCCTTAATTCTTAATTCTTGATACTTGATTCTTTTTTCTTTTTTCTTTTTTCTTGATTCTTGATTCCCTACGGCAGCATTGCTTTGAATTGCGCGTATTCGGTTTCGTACAGCGCGCCCGTGGCGCCGCCCAGCGTCTGCCATTCCTGATTAATGTTTTCGATACGGTTTTCGGGATTGGGGTGTGTGCTTAGAAACGTAGGGGTTCCCGATGCCGTTCCAAGTTTGATAAAAAAGTCGCCCAGGCTGGGGGCGTTGTAATCCGTGGCGTAAAGGTAATCCACAGCGAATTTGTCCGCTTCCAGTTCATCATCGCGGCTGAAGGCCAGGGTGCTGAGGCCGGAGGCCAGGCCAGCCGCAATCTGCGCAAGCTGTGAGGCATTGTCGCCAAGAATGATCGATAAGATCAAATCAATTCCGTAGGCACGGGTCAGTTGATCAGTGCTGTGCCGCCGGGCTACATGGGCCATTTCGTGCGCGAGAACGCCGGCAAACTGTGCTTCATTATCCAAAAACTTGATGAGCCCCGTGTATACATAGAGATAGCCGCCCGGAACCGCAAATGCATTCAATTCCTGATCGTTACGGATGATCCTTATTCTCCATTCGAATTGGTCTTTGTACGAAACCAGTCCGGTGTTGAGGATCTTATCGCGTATACCGTACAGATGTTCATAGGCATCGGTGTACTGATTGGGTTCCAGGATCGGGTAATTAGCCGGATCGCCTTCAATTTGCGCGGCTACATTCTGACCCATCTCAATGTCATCCTGGATGGAAAAGATATTTATGTCGTTGTCAGTGCCAACCTTTCCATCTTTGTTGCAAGCCGTAGCTGTCATTAAGAGCAGGCAAATACCTGTGATGTAAGCTAAAGATTTCATGGGAATTGAATTTATTCTTACGAAGATAAGAAAAATTTGAAAATCCGGGAAGGGAAACGAATAAATCTTATTTTTGCGCATGCTGAAGGCGGAATCAAGGGATTACACGAGCGAGTGGGTTTTTAGGACCTCCAGAAGTTCGGGTAGTGGTGGACAGAATGTGAACAAAGTTTCTACGCGCGTGGAGCTTATTTTTTTTGTGGAAAGTTCCGCGATCCTTACGCCGGAGGAGAAACAACAGATTTTTACCCGCGCTGGCCGCAAGATCAGGAAAGACGGGGCCATTCATATTGTGGCACAGGAGGGGCGAACCCAGTTAATGAACAAGCGATTGGTCATTAAACGTTTTCGAGACTTGCTGGCGACCGTCCTGCGGCCGGTTAAACAGCGCAAGGCCACCCGCATTCCGGCCGCGGAAAAGCAACGTCGGTTGGAAGAAAAGAAGCGAAGCGGCAAAGTCAAAGAACAACGACGTCAGCCGCCTTTGACGGAAATGTAAATATCAACATACTGCGTAATTATGAAGTATCTGAACGTCATTTTTCTTGCTCTCCTTACCGGATTTTCGGGACTTGGCCTTCAGGCCCAGGTACAAACGGGCGACACCCTTTCGTTTTGGTCGGTTTCGTACATCGACTGGCCGCCCTTGTGGGGTGCGCCACAGCGCAATTTCCCCGCCGTGTGCAAAGGCGCCGGCGATCATTGTTATGTGTTCGTGGAAACCGGCGTTAACGGCATTTCGCAGACGGTGGTGGATGAGCTGGTTAGCAACTTCGATACGGATTTCTTTCCGCGACTAAGCGCGAAGTACGGCCCGGTTCCGGATCAATTCGATCACGATTCGGCCGTTTTTATTGTTGTTTTAGATGAAAGTGACTGGGGGGGCTATTTTGATCCCGGCCAACAGATGGCCGACAGCGTGGTGAATGCCCGCTGGAGCCGGCACAGCAGTGAGCGTGAGCTCATCTATGTGGCCGCCTCCTCTTTTAACTATAGCGCTGAACCGATCGTGGCGCATGAATTTGGCCATTTGTTGCATTGGCAACAGGATCATTCGGCGGAAACGGACGCACCCGGTATCTTTTGGGAAGAAGCCTTTGTGGACGAGGGTTTTTCGACCTTCGCCGCGGAGTTTCTAACCGAAAATCTCGATCAGCATAATGTCTTTGAAGGCTCCGCCTTTTTCAAATACAGCCCCGACATTCCTTTGCTGTACTTTTCAAACTACAATCAGGCTCAATTATTCATGACCTTTATGTATCAGCATTTTGGCCGATGGAGCTACATCTCGGCCCTGATTCAAAACCAACTGAACGGCTGGCAGGGGGTCGACAGCACCTTGCGTCTACTGGGTCATTCGGCTACCTTTAATGATGCTTTCGCGGATTTCTGTGTGGCGAATTATATTGATGATTCCGTGTTTGAGGGCGGTCGCTATTCGTACGAGCATTTTCGCTTCCCGGCGGCACTGGTGGAAAATCAGCACAGTGTCTATCCGCTGTCCTCGGGTTCGGGCGACCTTAGTCCGTACGGAAACGATTACATCCTGTTTACATCCTCTTCGCCCCAGGCGGTGCAGATCAACTTTCAGGGGGATGCTTCTTCGAACTACCGCCTCGCTTTCATTGCCCGGAATGCGCTAACAAAGACCACCCGTGCAGTGGCACATGTGCTGCCCGACGCAAGCGGGCTGGCGCTGTACCAGGCCGATAGTCTTGGGGTGCAAAACGAAGAAGTGGTGATGGTGGTAATGTGCACCGATCCGGAGCTGGACACCAACGAACGTGTGAACTACACCTACAGCGCGGCATCTGTAGCTTCATCGGATGCACAGAGTGCCCTGCCGGCTCTACGCATATATCCCAATCCCGCCAAGGATAAGCTTTATATCGAATGGAGCCCGATCACCGGCAAACGTGTGAAAGCGGAAGTGATGGATACGGCGGGTAGGAATTACGGCGTATTCAGGATCGACGAAGCAAGCCACAGTATTGATGTTCGTAAACTTCCCGCCGGTGCCTATACGCTAAGGTTGAGCGATGACAAGACCGTACGCACCGTCGATTTTATCCGTCAGCCTTGAGTTTCCCGAGAAACAGCGCGTAGTCCCGTTGCCGTAGCTTTTTATACCTTGCTGCTTACTTTCGCGTAGGGAACCCAGATTATGAAATACCCACTGATCAGCAAGGTGGCCAGGGCCGTGAGACCGAAGGTATAGGCGGGACCGGCAAAGGCCCAAATGAGACCTGCCAAAATTGAGGCGACCATGGTGAAAATGCTGTTGAGCGCCGTGAAGGCACCAATGGCGGTGGCTGTTTCTGTTTTTTTACTGATGTTGCTGATCCAGGCTTTGGAAATACTTTCGGTACTGGCAGCATAAATGCCATAAATGAAGAAAAGAATCAGCCCGCCCCACAGGTTGGGGACTACCGTCATACCGCCGTACACAACTGCAAAGAGCAACAGCCCGATGATAAACGTTCGCTTCAGTCCGATCCTGTCGCCCAAAGCCCCCATGGGATAGGCGAACACGGCATAGATAAAATTGTAGAAGATATACACCAGGATCAGTTGATCGTCGGAAAGGCCGATGTCTTTCATTCGCAACAGCAGGAATATGTCGCTGCTGTTGAACAAGGTAAAGGCCAGCAGCCCTCCGATGAGCATTTTGTACTCGCCGGGACTTTTCCGGATGTAACGGATGAATCCAAGGAAGGTGGTTTTCGGTTTCGCCGTTTGCGTTTGGCTACGGCGTTTTTCTTTTAAAAAGAAGGTGAATCCAATACTGATAACGCCCGGGATGAAGGCAAGCAGGAATAGCAGTCGGTATTGGCCGGGCAAAAAGTAGAGAAAGGTTAGCGCGGCGATGGGCCCCAGAAAGGCGCCAATGGTGTCGAGGGACCGATGAAAGCCAAAGACCTTTCCTTTATGCTCGGCTGTTGTGCAATCGGAAAGGTAGGCGTCCCTGGCACCCGTCCGTATTCCTTTGCCCAGCCGGTCCATGGTGCGTGCTCCGAAGATCCAGAGCGGGAAACTCAGGATGGCCATCATGGGTTTTGAAATAGCGCTGAGCAAATAGCCGAAACGAATAAAAGGAACCCGCCGGCCGGAGTGATCGGAAAGTTGCCCGAAATAGCCTTTGCTAAGGCCGGCGGTAAATTCAGCCAGCCCTTCCAGTAGGCCGATCATTAAAATGGAAAAACCGATGCTCTTGAGGAACATCGGCATCACCGGGTATAACATTTCACTGGAAATGTCGGTAAACAAACTTACCAGCGACAGTATCCAAACCGGCCGGGTGATAATCCGCTTTCTTTCCGATGTTTCTTTAGAACTGATATCCATACAACCCGACGCGCGGCTAAATTATCCTATAAATAGCGTGCTTGCTTTACAGCTGATAAATGATCCCGCCTCTGATACTCGGGTTCGCCTTGGCTGAACTCTGGCTCAGGTTGAGATCCAAAAAAGGATCGTACAACACCATGGTCTTTAGCCATACACCTTTCATCAACTCTTTTTCGTAACCAACACCCAGCGGTGCTCCGATAAACCAGTTGCGCTGGATCTTTAAAGCAGTCCAGTCGTAGCTGCCCGTGTTCATTGCCTCGCATTCGGCATGGGCAAAAAAGCCTTTATAAATGAGGTATTCAGCGAAAACGCGGCCGCCGTAGGAAAGGTCGCCGGTGGTGTTGCCGGTGGCGGTGTACATAATGACCGGTGATACGCCAATACGGAAGTTCTGGATTTTGTAGCCCACGATGGGGGCGATGTCAACGGTAATATTTTGTAGCAAATTTACACTGAACTCGCCGCCGGTGAAAATCTGTGCATTCGCGTTTTTCGACGGGCTTAGTAAGAATAGCATCGCGATACTGAGTGCAAACAGGAGCTTTTTGAGGGTTGTCATGGTTGAGAAATTTTCTGCAAAAGTACGAATTATTTGGATGGGGATTTTTTACCCGCAAATTTCCCTGAAGCTATTGTTGATAGCGACTTGCAGAAGCGCAGCGGTGATTGTCTGTTTTTTTTCTTCATTGTGAAAAGAATAACAAAAAACCTGTAACTTCGTACCTTCATTTTGTTTCGTAATCTTTCTAATATTCTCAAATCAATGAAAAATATTCTTATTCTTGGCGCGGGACTGTCAGCCTCCAGCATGATAAAATATCTGTTGGATCAGGCCGTAAAACACAACTGGCAGGTTGCTGTAGGTGATGTATCCCTGGAAACGGCACAAAAAAAAGTTGCTGGTTACACCTGTGGACGGGCTTTCCGTTTTGATGTGTCCGATGCGGTCCTCTTAGCCGCGGAAATGGCCAAGTGCGATCTTGTGGTGTCAATGTTGCCCGCCCGTTTTCATCCGGTGGTGGCGGCTGAAGCCCTGAAGCAATCAAAGTATATGGCCACCGCCTCCTATATCAGTCCGGAAATGAAGGCTATGGAAGCGGAGGTTAAAGCCAAAGGCTTGTTGTTTATCAATGAAATTGGCGTAGATCCCGGGATTGACCACATGTCGGCCATGAAGGTGATTGACGAAATCCGCGCTATGGGCGGAAAAATGCTGGAATTCACGTCCTGTACCGGAGGGCTCGTGGCGCCCGAATGCGATGACAACCCCTGGAATTATAAGTTTTCCTGGAACCCACGGAATGTGGTTTTAGCCGGACAAGGCGTTTCCAAATTTCTGGAAAAGGGACAGTATAAGTACATCCCTTACAACAAGCTCTATTCCCGTACCCTGAGCACCTCGGTTCCGGGCCTAGGTGATTTTGAAATCTACGCTAACCGGGATTCGCTGAAATACAGGGAATCCTATGGTTTGCAAGATGTTCAGACCATGTTCCGTGGTACCATGCGCCGTCCGGGCTATTGCAAAGGCTGGGATGTTTTTGTTCAGTTGGGTATGACGGATGATACCTATTTGCTCGAAGGGGTAGAGAAGATGACCTGGCGCGATTTTATCAATACCTTCCTGCCTTTCGACGAGAAACTCAGCGTGGAAGAAAAGGTATGCGCTGCAACAGGTATCACTATGGATTCGGAAACCATGCAGCGCCTGAAATGGCTGGGGATTTTTGAGGCAAAGCCCGTTGGTATGAAGGAAGGTTCGCCGGCGCAGGTGCTTCAAAAGATTCTGGAAGAGAAGTGGGTACTGGGTCCGGACGATAAGGATCTGATCGTGATGCAGCATGAATTTGTGTTTTCCTTGAATGGCGCCATTAAGCGTAAACGCTCAACCCTGGTGGTGACCGGCCAGGATCAGGTGTACACCGCTATGGCGATCACGGTGGGGATTCCGCTGGCCATTGGGGTAAAGATGATGATGCTGGGCGAAACACAATTGAAAGGTGTTCACATGCCGGTGCTACCCGAGCTGTACAAGCCGATTCTCAAGGAACTCGAGGAGTACGGCGTGAAATTCGTCGAAGAGGATCTTGACTAAAACCCGTGTATTTTGAAATTTGGAAAATGGATCGGCGGCGGACTGGGCTGGGTAAGCGGTGGTCCGATAGGTGCCTTGCTGGGCTTTGTGCTTGGTAGTATGATCGATAACATGAAGGTCGGCA
>CAZPDS010000071.1:0-12853 GCA_964585485.1 uncultured Bacteroidales bacterium | reverse complement strand
TCCGGCTTCTCGGTGATGACCTCTTCGGCTTTCAGCACCATCTCAATGCGCTCTACCGAGGCCGCCCCCTTTTGAATATTGTAAAAGGCCTGCGTAAACGACTTGGCCGGAGGGATTACCTGACTAAACACGGCCAGGTAGACAATAAATACGGCGGCATCCAGTGTGGAATTATGGGCCAGAATCAGCGAGCCACCGTACCACAGCACGACAACCACAACAATGATGGCCAGAAACTCACTCATGGGGTTGGATAAATCACGCTTGCGAACCAGCCGAACCATTACCCGCGTATAGTCGGTGTTGATGCGGCGAAACCGCTTGTTGACAAAATCAATAGAGTTGAAAGCCTTGATAATTCGAAGACCCGATAGTGTTTCTTCAATCGAAGACAAGATGTTTCCCATTTTTGCCTGAGCCTTATCGGAGGTCCGCCGCAGACTCTTGCCAATACTTCCAATTAGTATTCCCGCGAGGGGAAGCAAGATGATGATGAACACCGAGAGTTCCGGGCTCATGATGAACAGCATGACCAGGTAAGAGATAATAGTGATGGGATCACGGAACAACATCTCCAGCGAGGACATAATCGACCATTCTACTTCCTGCACATCGTTGGTCATACGAGCCATAAGGTCACCCTTGCGTTGCTCGGAGAAAAATGAGATGGGCAGTATGGTGATCTTATTATATAAGGTGTCCCGGATATCGCGGATCGCATAATTTCGAACGCTCGACATGTAGAACATGGCCAGGTACCGGAAGAGATTTTTTAACAGAAAAAGCACTATTAAGGCAAGGCAGATGTAAAGCAGGGCCGTTGTTTCTCCTTTTTCCAGGATGACCTTGGATACATAATAATCAAAATTCGCCATCAGGCTATCGGTGCTCAATTCCAGCGGCGGCGCAGTGGTTACCAGCGCCCGTGTTTTAAACAGTATCTGCAGTACGGGCACTACCAGGGCAAAGGAAACCAATGAAAAAAGAACCCCCAGCATATTAAAAACGATGTTCAGCAGGGCATATTTCCAGTAGGGAAGCGCATAGCGTAAGACCGAGATCAGCTTTTTCATGCCGCAAAGATACAGGTTAAAATTCAAACGCTGCCTTCTGCCCGGCATGAAAGTACACGTGCTTGCGACCCGAACGCTTCGCCATTCATTTATTTATGGCTTGGGAACTAAATAATTATCAAACGTATTCCACTATTTACTATCCGCTATCCACTATTCACTATTTGCGTACCTTTGTAATATGGAATCTATTCGTCAAAACAAAATCTCCCGCCTCATCCAAAAGGAAATGGGCGAGATGTTTCAGCAGGAACTCGCAGGAATCCGCGGCCATTCTATGATCACGGTGACCCATGTGGGCGTCACCCGCGACCTGTCACTGGCGCGTGTCCACCTCAGCTTGTTCGCTACCCCGGATAAAAATGCCCTTTTTCAAAAAGTGCTGGACAACAAAAAGGAAATTCGCCATATTCTGGCCGGCCGCGTCAAACAACAACTACGCGTAATTCCCGAACTCGAATTCTTTATCGACGATGCCCTGGATTACATTGAACATATCGACGAATTACTGAAACAATAGTCTATAGTCACTAGTCCCTAGTCCCTGGTCCATAGTCCCTGGTCGTTGTTCGTTGATACTTTTTTGTATATACTGTATTTAAAAAGCCGGTATTTTTGAATCTTCCGTTTTACATAGCCCGTCGTTACCTGTTTGCGAAGAAATCGCACAACATCATTAATATTATCTCCATTATCTCTGTGTTCGGAATTATGGCCGGCACGATGGCACTCGTCATCGTCCTCTCGGTATTCAACGGCTTTGAGAGCATGGTGACCCGCTTGTTCAATACCTTTAATCCGGATATTAAAATTGTGGCCGCGCAAGGCAAGACTTTTTCGGCCGACAGTTTGCCAATGCAACAGTTGCGCGATATCTCCGGAATAGACTGTTATACCGGCATCGTGGAAGAGAACGCGCTGCTGCAATACATGGACAAGCAGTATATTGTTACCCTCAAAGGCGTCGATCCTAATTTTTCCTGCACCAGCGAGGTCGCCAATGCTATGGTAGAAGGCCGTTTCGTGCTGGAACAGGGCAGTGCAGATTATGCCGTGTTGGGACAAGGCATTGCCTACAACATGGGCATCCCCCTTGATGATCCGGAAAATCCGCTTACCGTCTATGTGCCCCGTCGTACCGCGTCCAGGGCCCTTAACCCCCTGGATGCCTTTAACTCCCTGGATATCCGGCCGGCGGGTATCTTCGGAATACAGCAGGATTTCGATAGCAAATACGTGCTGGTTCCTTTGCGCTTTGCTCAGTCCTTGCTCGATTATCCCAAGCGCTTATCTGCGGTGGAACTCCGGATCGCTGAAACGGCCGATGCGGACGAAGTGCTGGAAAACATCCGCGAAAGCCTGGGGCCGGCTTTTGTGGTGAAGAACCGCTATGAGCAGGAAGAGGTGCTTTTCAAAATCATGAAATCAGAGAAACTGGCGGTCTTCGCCATCCTGGGCTTTATTCTGATTATCGCCACCTTCAATGTTATTGGCAGCCTGAGCATGTTGATCCTGGATAAAAAAAAGGACATCGCTGTACTCAACTGCCTGGGGGCGGGGAATGGCCTTATTCGCCGGATTTTTATTACCGAAGGCCTGCTGATTAGCCTGTCTGGCGCGGTATTGGGCCTGCTCGCCGGCTTCGTCGTGGTGTTGCTGCAGCAACAATTCGGACTGATCGGGATCGGTGGTTCGGAGACCTTTGCTGCACAGGCCTATCCTGTAGCCATTCAGTGGCTGGATTTCGTTTATGTGTTGCTCATTGATCTCATCATCGGACTGCTCGCGGTATGGTTCCCCGTGAGTTATGTGTCGCAGAAATATTTTAAGGTTCAAGCCGCCGCTTAGAATGCGGCCGGTGGCGCCCCGGCTAGTTGTTTATTCCTTGCCAGTCCCGCCCGGCGCCGAGCCCCTTCGTTTTCCTGAAGATCTTCCACCGTCTCGCTTCCCAGGTTCCCTGCGCGACGAACCTCCCGTTCTGCGGTCGTTCCGTGGAAACCTCTTCTTGGGATCATACACCGGCCCTTCGCCCAGGTCTTCGGGAAGACGGGTCTTATATACAGGACTGCCCAGCAGTTGTTCGATGTCGCCGAATTTTCCCATCTCCTTTTCGGAGATAAACGTGATGGCCATCCCTTCAGACGCCGCACGGGCCGTGCGCCCGATGCGGTGAATGTAATCTTCACCGTCGTTGGGAACATCGTAATTCAGCACCAGGTCGATGTCTTCAATGTCGATACCCCGCGAAAGGATATCCGTCGCAACAAGAATATTCAGACTTCGGTTGCGGAAGGCCAGCAGTACTTTTTCGCGTTCGCTCTGTTCCAGGTCGGAGTGGATTTCTTCCACCTTGAGACCGTTGCGTTTGAGCTCCCGACTTAAGGTTTTTGTAGCGCTTTTGGTAGAACAAAATATCAGCACGGTGCGCAATCGGTCTTCCCGAAGCAGCGATACGGCCAGGGGGATTTTTTGAGATTCGTATACCACATAGGCAACCTGTAAGACCCTTTCGGCCGGTTTGGAAATCGCAATATTGATTTCAACCGGATGATCCAGTATCTTACGGGCCAGTAAACGGATCTTTTCGGGCATGGTGGCCGAAAACATTAAGGTCTGCCGCTGGTTCGGAATAAAGGAAACGATCTTCATGATATCATCGAAAAATCCCATATCCAGCATCCTGTCTGCCTCATCAAGGATCAGAAACTGAAGGCCGTCGAAGGTGACGTAGCCCTGGTTCAGATGAGCAATCATGCGGCCCGGGGTACAGATAACGACATCCGCACCTTCAATCAGCGATTTTTTTTCGTTGTCAAAAGAAATCCCATCGGTGCCCCCGTAGATGGGAATGGAACTAACGGGTGTGAAATAGGAGAGGCCTTGCATGTGCTGGTCAATCTGCTGGGCCAGTTCGCGCGTGGGAACGATTACCAGCGCTTGTACTTTATCGGAGGTGCGGTGATGCAGGATGCGGTGGATGACCGGTAGCAGAAAGGCGGCCGTTTTTCCGGTACCGGTTTGCGCCGAAGCAATCATGTCTTTGCCCTCCAGAATAACCGGAATGGCCTGTTCCTGCACAGGTGTAGCATCTTCAAAACCAATGGAAGAAATACCTTCCAGTAAATCGGGGTCGAGATTTAATTCAGTAAATTTCAAACGAGTATTTTTTAATGTCAGCCCACTTTCTGCAGGCGCTCCTGCAAAGGTACGGAAAATTCAGGCACCCCCGGCAGATCACCCAACCAGGCTAAGATGGCTTGAAGACAATGATGGCCGGCTATTTTTTCGTCACGCTCACCGACTTGGTGTCGTAGTTTAAAAAGTATTTCCCCTTCACCATATCGCTGGCATCTACCTCACTGGCGATGCCTCCGCTGATGTAATTACCGTTTGCATCGAATAGTTCATACATGGTCTCTCCGGAAAAGCTAATCTTATCGGTAATTTTTGAGGATATTAAGGTCACTTCTGCAGCCCTGAGGTTATTATACTTAACCACTTTGGAGTAAAAGGCATTCCCGTCGGCATCTAGCGTGAGCACCCTAAACTGATTGGCGCCGTTATGGGTGTTTACGGTTGACTGGTAAGCATTGAAGCGAACCGAGTCAGTGGGAACCACCTCAGCTACTTGAATCCATTTATTCCAGCGGAATTGCTCGATGAAAAATGGATTTTCACCGGGATCCCCTTTGATGGTCCAGGTGAGATTGCCACTTCGGTCAAACTTGGCGGCAAGAAAGGCAAAGTCGCTGCGCATGGAAAGAACACCGGGATTAACCACCGTGGGCGTGCAGCCATCCTGATGCGTAATGACCACTGTGACGGGATCCCCCACTTTTAAATCGAGTAAACTAAAATCAATTTCAAATGAGTTGGAACGAATTTCATCCCTCGTAAGCTGCCCGTTTACCTTGATGGAGGTAACGCAATACCCTTCACCGTGGTCGGGGTTGACCACCACCAGATTGCTGCCGAAATAGGTTCCGCTGAGGTTGATTTCCCCGGCCTGACAGCTTACAGAAACAAGGAAAGTTAAAAGGATTAATAGCAGTTGTTTCATGCTCAGGAGTTTGGTTGCAAACTTACGATTTTTTAAGCTGTATCAGCGAAAAATTTCGTGCAACTTGTCGCTCACCATCTCCGGACGTATCTCCTGCATGCATTGGCAAATACCGGTTTTTCTGCAGCGACTGCACTTTTTCGGCAGAACCAGCGTGTAGGCACAGGATCCAACGGGCGACCAGCGGCCGGGATGCATCGGCCGAATCGGCGGATAGATCCCAATGGCCGTGCGACCCAGCGCGGCGGCAATATGAAGAGGCCCCGTGCTGGCGGCCACAATGCCGTCGGTATTGGCGATAAACGCGATGAGTTCCGCTAAAGTAAACAGACCGCTGCAATCGGTGAGCTGCGGATGTTGTGCAATCAGATGCGTCCGGATGGCGTCCGATTCTGCCCCGGTCCCCGTTACAAAAATCCGGTAGCGATCGGCGGGTAATGATTCCGCAAGGCGCGCAAAATTCGGATACCCCCATTCCCGGGCACTGCCCTGACTGCCCGGATGGAGAATCAGGTTGAAACAGTCCGGATCCAAAAGCTGCTTCTGTTCAGCACTTAGGTGGGGAAGACGCGTTAGCCCGTACAAATCCTGTATCTCCGTGAGGGTAAACAAACGCTTGGCCCCCAGGGGTACCAGTAGTTTTAAGTTTAACTGCGCCTCGTGCAGGCTGGAATGCCGCCGCGAAAGACGCACCAGCTTGTTGCAGTATTTCCAATGATACACACGGCCCGTTGTTCCAAGCCGGAGTGGAATGCCCGCCTGATAAGCCAAAGCGGCAATTTCGTGCACAGGAAAGATATGGAGAATGGCATCGGCCTTTAATTCGCGCAAACCTTCCGCCTTCATTTTTAACGCATCCCAATCGGCAAACTCATCTACATTCTCGCAGCAAAGTATCAGGTCGCGTGTGTAGGCCTTGCCCAGGAAAATGACCGTGCATGAGGGAAATAGACGTTTGAGAACCGCCGCCACCGGCAGGCACAACACAACATCGCCCAGGCTGTCGGTACGGCTGATGATGACCCGTTTATCATTCAAATTAATTCGTCGCGTGCGCATGGAGTTGTTGTAACTTGATGTATTTATGATGAACGGCGGCTGCCGATATGCGCGCGATGATAAAACCGGAGCGGCCATCCAGAAACCCGGCCTGAAAAAAATACATTTTCAAAAACCGAAAAACCGGGGCAAGATACAACTTCACCCAACCGGCCTTCTTCCCCCGCTTGTATAAGCTCTCCGCCGAAAGCGCCGAAAAGCGGTCGGCCTGGGCTTTGTGCTCTTCTATCGTATAGTAACTGTAATGATAGCAGTGCCCCTTAAGCAAGGGCGCATCCTCGTCGCGCGCAACATTCAGCCGTTCGTGGATGAGCCCTTCCCAACTTGTTGTTCGCCGGTCGAAAAATCGGACTTTTACATCCGGATACCAGCCGCTGTGGTGGATCCAGTGCCCGCAGTAATTAGTGATACGGCCAATCCGGTAAGAGCGGAGTTCCCCGCTTGGTTTGATTTCCAATATGCTTCTGCGAAGGTCGTCTGAAAGCGCTTCGTCAGCATCAATCGAGAAAATCCAGTCATGCCGCGCCAGGGAGTTGGCGTAGTTTTTCATCGCGCTGTAGCCTTTCCATGCAGTCGCGAAAAACCGCGCGCCATAAGATTCGCAAATGGCCTGGGTGCCGTCGGTCGACAGGGAGTCAACAACCACAATATCATCGGCAATTTCCTTTACGGATTCCAGACAACGCGCAATGTTGCGCTCTTCATTATGTGTGATGATGACTACCGATAAAGCGGGCATAGCGGTGAATTGTGAATTCAAAGATAAGAAAGGGATTTCATACGGAAGAATGAAAAGTGAAAAATGAACGAAAGGACAAGGTTTAATAAATATTCAGGCCGTTTTCTCACATCGCTTCATTCTTCAATCTGCACTTGTTCGCCAATCATCAATACAAAAAATGATCATACGGATACCTCTTGATGTGTATTCGCTTCACCTCTTCGTAGAGCGCCAGCCGTAAGGCTTCTACATTATCTTTTTGCAAGGCGGAAATGAAAATGCAGGGCGCGTGCTCTTTCGCCATCCAGGTTTGCTGCAGTTCTCCGAGTGTCTGAGGAACGTCTGTTTCTTCAAGGCTGTCCGGCTCTGGCTCCCGGATGCGGTATGCGTCCGTTTTGTTGAAGATGAGAAAGGTGGGTTTGCCGGCCGCACCGATGTCTGTGATGGTCTGCTGCACCGTTTGAATCTGCTCCTCAAAACCGGGGTGCGATATATCCACAATGTGCAGCAAAATGTCGGCTTCCCTTACTTCATCCAGCGTGGATTTAAAGGATTCTACCAAATGCACCGGGAGTTTACGAATGAACCCAACGGTATCGCTAAGTAAAAATGGAAGGTTCCCGATGACCACTTTGCGAACGGTGGTGTCGAGGGTAGCAAAAAGCTTGTTTTCTGCAAACACCTGCGACTTGCTCAGCACGTTCATCAGGGTGGATTTTCCCACATTGGTGTATCCCACCAGCGCCACACGAACCATCGATTCGCGATGCTGCCGTTGCGTGGCTTGCTGCTTGTCGATCTGCTTGAGTTTTTCCTTCAGCAAGGCGATCTTATCCCGAATGATACGGCGGTCGGTCTCAATTTCTTTTTCCCCCGGACCCCGCATCCCGATGCCGCCCTTTTGTTTGGAAAGGTGCGTCCACATGCGCGTCAGGCGCGGAAGCAGGTACTGGTATTGCGCCAGCTCTACCTGAACCATGGCGTAGGATGTGCGCGCACGGCGCGCAAAAATGTCCAGGATAAGATTGGTGCGGTCCAAAATTCTGCACTTTAACTCCTGCTCCAGGTTGCGAAGCTGAGATGGCGAGAGTTCATCATCAAAAACAGCCAACTCAATCTTGTGCTCACTTATGTAGTGAGCAATCTCGCCCACCTTGCCGGATCCGACAAAGGTGCGGGGATCAGCGTAAGGCTGCTTCTGCAAGAAACGATGTACACTTACGCCACCGGCGGTTTCAAGTAAAAAGTCCAGCTCGTCAAGGTACTCCTGCGCTTTTTCTTTGTCGAGGCCGGGTAACACCAGGCCTACAAGTACCGCACGTTCTGCTTCCACAGCGCTTATTGTCTCTTTCAATAGGGGGCTTATTTTTTACGGTTGCCGGTGGTGGCGAAATACAGCGATAGCGCAGCGAATATCCCGTATATGGCGATGAAGCTGCCTTCGTTGAAAACGAAATGCATCACAATTTTATACCCGCAACCCAGGGTGAGCAGAACGGCGGAGATTACCGTAAGGTTATGGGATTTCATGAACCCTCCTACAAAAAGCAAGATGGCGAACAGCCCGAATCCACAGGCAATCCAGAAGGCCATGCTGCTTGTATCAAACGTACGGAACGTGACAAA
Organism: uncultured Bacteroidales bacterium; assembly: GCA_964585485.1. Taxonomy (GTDB): domain Bacteria; phylum Bacteroidota; class Bacteroidia; order Bacteroidales; family CAIWKO01; genus CALGYY01. The sequence continues at coordinate 4,314 of CAZPDS010000071.1, read as the reverse complement.
ATAAATCATGTACACCGCGATCAGTACGGCAATGCGAAGCAGCCAACTGGCGGCGGGGAAGGCAAATTTTAATGGTTCCATAAATTTAAATAGTATTGAATCCTATGATTTCGCGTACTTCGCGGATGGTCGTCGAGGCACTCGCGCGGGCTTTGTCGCGACCCATCAGTATGACCTTGTCTACGTATTCTTTGCGTGACCCGATTTCCAGAATTCGTTCCCGCAAAGGCGTCATAAACACCACCATGTCTTCCGCCAATTGCTTCTTCATATCACCGTAACGAATGCTCGCATTGTTCCAGGCTTCCGTGAAAAAAGTTAAGGTGTCGGGCGTCGAAACCACTTTCATCAGGTGAAAAAGATTTTGTATGGTCTGCGGAATGGGCTGGTTCGCTTCGGTCGGACCGGCATCGGTAACGGCCTTCATGATTTTCTTTCGGATCACTTCGGCTTCATCAGCCAGAAAAATGGCCGAGTTCCCGCTGTCGCTCTTGCTCATCTTTAAACTCCCGTCCAATCCGGGAATTTTTACCAGCTCTTCGCCAAAATTAAAGGCTACAGGCTCCGGGAAATAATCAACCTTATACATCCGGTTGAAACGATTGGCAAAGGTCCGCGTCATCTCCAGATGTTGCTCCTGGTCCTTGCCAACAGGCACTTTGCTGGCTTTGTGCAGGATGATGTCGGCCGCCATCAGCGTGGGGTAGGTGAGCAGGCCGGCGTTAATATTATCGGGCTGCTGCCGCGCTTTTTCTTTAAACGAAGTCACCCGTTGCAGCTCGCCCAGGTAAGCGTTCATGTTGAGAATCAGGTAAAGCTCGGCCGTCTCCGGTACGTCGCTCTGAATATACAGCGTGGCCTTTTCCGGATCCAAACCGGCAGCCAGGTACTCAATCAGTACATTGCGCACATTGCCCCGCAGGTCCTGGGGCGTCGGGTGCGTGGTGAGCGAATGATAATCAGCAATGAAAAAAAAGCATCGCTGCTCATTCTGCATGCGAATGAAATTCTGTAAAGCCCCGAAATAATTTCCAAGGTGTAAATGGCCGGTAGGCCGAATTCCGCTGACAACTGTTTCCATGCGACAAATGTACAAAATAATCACATTCGTAGCGTCTGGCTGTTTTCAGCGAAAACGTTTGAAGCAAGCAGGTTCAGACCTTATTTTTGAATGATCTTAACCAGATCCTGCTCAAAGGTGCTCTCAGGCGATTCAACAATACGGCCGATTTCCGTGCCGTTGCGGAATACGATGAAGGTGGGCACCAGCGTGATATTTAACTTACTGATGTCGACATCGCCCGCCAGCTTTTCACGGTCAACCCCAATGAGCGTACAACGCTCCAAATCGTATTTCAGGGTAGCCAGTACTTTCATAAAACGACCAACCTGCTCTTTGCTGTCGCCACACCAGGTGCCCAGAACAACGGTGAAGTTGATGTCATCCAACTTGTATTTTAGCTGATTCAAAGCATCATTGCCAGCCTTGTACGCATTGTATTCTTTCCAATAGTACTGGCCGAATTCGCCTTCGTATAGCCCGGCGAAGGTGCAGTTACCGACAAGAATTTCTGTACCGGATTTTTCATCCTTAACGCTTGTGTTGAAATTTTGAGCAAAGGTCTGAAAAGAAAGGGCAACAAAAAGAAGAGCTAAACTTAAGTATCTCATGGTCGTTTGTTTTGATTCAGGACAAAAATACAAAAATTTGTTCGTTTCCCCACCTGCACGCTTTTTTTTCTTTTGGCCTGACCCCCAAGCCTCTCTTCTCTGCTGCTGCGCTGATTTTTTTGATAACTTTGCAGAAAAAAGATGCTGCGTCGTATCCTTCCCGCTCTTGGCCTGATTTCCCTGTTCTCCTTATCCGTAGGTTACAGTCAGGAGGCCCGGCCGGACCAACTCCGCCGACACACCGAAATCCTGGCCTCCGATTCCCTCCAGGGGCGGCAAACCGGAACGCCAGGTTGTGAAAAAGCAGCCCGGTATATTAAAAGGGCCTTTGAATCCACCGGCCTGACCTTCCCGGAACAGGGCGCTTTTCAATCCTTCGACGCAACGTATCTGTTACGCGGAGATAGCGCGGCCAACCGTGAGTTTGCCACCGTCGCCACCAGCAATGTCCTCGCCATACTGCCCGGATCCGATCCGGTCCTGAAAAACCACTACATTATCATTGGGGCTCACTACGATCACCTTGGCTTGGGCGGACCTCACTCAGGTTCTCGCCGGCCCGATACCACTGCCGTTCACAATGGCGCCGACGATAACGCTTCGGGCGTGGCTACACTGCTGGAGCTGGCAGATATCCTCAAAAACGGAAAATCACCCCTCAAGCGCAGCCTGATCTTTATCGCCTTCAGCGCAGAGGAAATCGGCCTCCTGGGCTCAGCCTGGTATACCGACCACCCCGTGGTGCCACTGAAACAACACGTCCTGATGATCAACCTCGATATGGTCGGACGTATGGACAAAAAAAAGCCAGGCCTGCAAATTGGCGGCACTGGTACATTCGGAAACGCGGAAGCCTTGCTGAATGCGGTAATGGAGGGTAGACGCTGCAAAGCAAGCTACGCAAAAGAAGGCTACGGGCCCTCCGATCATGCCTCCTTTTATTCCGATAGCATCCCGGTTCTCTATTTTAGTACCGGAGCTCACGCCGATTATCATACCCCTGCCGATGATGCGGAACTGCTGAATTATAAGGGTATGGCGCTGACCGCGGATATCATCGCCGACCTCTTGCGGAAAGTTGATGCCGATACCCTGTCACCGCTCTTCCTGGAAGCCGGTCCCCGTGAAGGAAGCCGCACAGCGATGAACCTTAAAGTGCGCCTGGGCATCATGCCCGATTTTGGCAATACCGCTGCCGTTGGCGTGGGCGTTGGTGCCGTAAACGAGAACAGTCCCGCCCAACGGGGGGGGCTTCTGAAAGGCGATGTGATTACCGCGATCGACGGTAAACCTGTGAAGAATATTTATGACTATATGGATGTGCTGAAAAGCCTGACCGCCGGCCAGTCCGTTTCGGTTGACTTCCGGCGCGGAAAAAAATCCCAGGTAGTTTTAATCCAACTATAATTTAAAAACACTGACCTATGAAGTATTACCTGATTATGGTGATGGCCCTGTTGATTACGATTTCGGCCGGCTATTACCAACGGGTGACAGGCCCGAGCCATCCTAAAAAAATCGTCACGGAATGGGCCGGTAAACCATTGAAGTTTTCCCTGCCCCGCTCCAACGAAAGCACCTCAAGTTGTGAAGTCCGCATCCCAACCGGAAAGCAGGAGGTGGACGGACGGATCTTTTTTCGCCGGTACCCCACCAATGAGGACTGGGATACGCTGCCTATGATCCGTAACAACGGCGACCTCATTGCCCTGCTTCCCGCTCAGCCGCCCGCCGGCAAACTGGAGTATTTCGTGGAATTATACTCGGGCAGCGAAACCCTGCGGCCCGATGGTGAAAACAGGGCGGTTATCCGCTTTCGCGGACCGGTGCCCGCGCTGGTTCTGATCCTCCACATCGTTATGATGTTTCTGGCTATGCTGTGTGCCAACATCGCCGGCTTGTCCGCCGCTTTCCGCCACGACCGTATGCGGATTTACACAAGCTATACCCTGGTGCTGATGATCGTCGGGGGCTTTGTCCTGGGTCCCATCATGCAGAAATATGCTTTCGGCGAGTTCTGGACCGGACTGCCCTTCGGATGGGATCTGACCGATAACAAAACCCTGATCGCCCTTGTGTTTTGGATACTGGCCTTCGCGATGAACCGAAAAGCGGAAAAACCGCGTCCGCTCTGGATCATCATCGCTGCCGTCATTACGCTGGTGGTTTTCTCCATCCCGCACAGCCTCTTTGGTTCCGAACTTAACGTGGCCACCGGTACGGTAACGACGGGTTGAACATTTTACCTATTTTTGTCTGCGAAAAGACCCTGTAACACGGGTCTTCTTACTTTAGGCCCTGGCTATGAAACAATACAAACGAGTTAATAATGTTCTGGGTTGGCTGATGTTTCTTACCGCTGCGGTGGTGTACATCCTGACCGCCGAACCTACCGCCAGTTTCTGGGATTGCGGTGAGTACATCTCCACCGCTTATAAACTGCAGGTCGGCCACCCGCCCGGTGCGCCTTTGTTTCAGTTAATGGGTCGCTTCTTTTCCCTCTTCGCGTTCGGCGATGTGAGCCGCGTCGCGTTTATGATCAACATCATGTCGGCCCTGTTTTCCGCAGCTACGATCATGTTTTTGTTCTGGACACTGACCGCCCTGGCCTCAAAAATCCAGCTCCGCCGTCAGGATGCGCCC
>CAZPDS010000070.1:0-13027 GCA_964585485.1 uncultured Bacteroidales bacterium | reverse complement strand
GCCCGCAACTGCCGGTGTTTTTTATACTGGGCCGTGGTCGCTCCGGATCCACTCTGCTGCGCACCATGCTGGATGCCCACCCGCAGGTGTGCATCCCCATGGAGTCGCGCTTTGTGCAGGAACTTTCGTATAAATATGCCGGGGTGCAGGATTGGGACGAAGAACGCCTGAAGGCTTTCGGCAGGGATGTGCTTACTACCTACGAAACACTGCCGTACAATGCCGAAAGGTTGCAGGCGGACTTGATGAAATGCCGTGGAAATCACAGCTTCGCCGACCTGTGCCGCATTGTATACCTGAATGTACCTTCGCCCTTTGAGAAGACGGCCATCCAATGGATTGGCGACAAAAATCCGCGCTATGTGTTTTTTATTCCAGCGCTGCTGAACTACTTTCCCCATGCCCGCTTTATTCATATCACCCGCGACTACCGCGACAGCACGCTGTCGTTTTACCGTGTGAAAGGCATGGATACCGAAAAGAAAAACGCAGCCTACCTGGCCTATAAGTGGAAAGCCTACAACCGGGAGGTGCTGAAACTGCGGACTGCATTGCCCGATCGCTATATGCAGGTTAAATATGAGGACCTGGTGACGGCCCCGGAGGCAGTTCTGCGGCAGGTCTGCACCTTTCTGAACCTTCCGTTTCATCCGGCCATGCTGAACAGCAGCGGACGGATGACGGAAACGGCCGGCATTCACGCTGACCTGTCGCGCCCTGTGCATACGGAAAAACTCGGTATCTGGAAGACTCAGCTGAGCGAGCGCGACATCCGGATGTCGGACGCCATCGTGGGCAACATTGCAGAGGAATGCGGTTATCAGCGCCGTCACAAGGGGGGCTATGCTCCTCTCAGCCTGCGGGATGCCGTGTATCTGATGCGTGCCATGAGCGGTGTGTGTTTAAAAAAGGTATTTTATCCGCAGGGGTGGATGATGCGGCTGTTCTACGCAATGAAAGGAAAGAAGGGATAATGGAAGCATTCAGGATACAACAGGCGATGGCGATCGTGCGGGATGAGGTGAAAACCATGCCGGGAAAGTTTATTCGTGCCGACCGCCGTGCCTTTCGCGGTGAATTACTTTCGCCCGCCGGCCAAAAAGAATTGCTGGAGGCCATCAACGATGGTTCATACCGCGTTGCGCCCGGGTTTCCGTTTACGGTTAAAAAGCGCGATGGTTCGCCGCGCCCCAGCCTTTCACTCCGCCTGAACGACCGGATTTATTACACCGCGTCTGTGTTGGAATGTCTCCAGGCCATCGTGCGACCCGGCAGCGGACCCCGTTTCCAGGGGTATGCAGGGAAGATTGAACGACTTGCTACGGGCGGTCTGGAAACCTTCGACGGGGTATCCCAACTGAAAGAATTCCTCGGCTTCGGGTCGGCGCCGGCGCCGGCGGAAGGCAAGATCCTGCGTGCCGACATTGCCGGTTTCTACCCCGCCATCCGTCATGAAGTGCTGCAAACGGCACTGCTAAACCTGGGGGTTGGAGAGGAAAAGATTAGCAATATCCTGGATAGCCTGAAGACCTGGATGGCTGGGGCACCGGCAGGACTACCCCAGACCTTCTGGGCGTCGGATATGCTGGCCGAGGCGGTCCTGCGCCCCGTGGACCAGGCCTTACATTCCGCCGGCATTGTACATTCGCGGATTTCCGATAATTATCGTCTGTACGCGGACGATGAGGCCACCTGCCTGCAACAAGCGCTCGTACTGCAGGACCTATTGCATACCCGCGGCTTTCAACTTAATGAGAGCAAAACGCGCATCACCAGTCCTTCTGTGAAAGAGCACGGGCGCCGTTTCCGGCTCTTTACGGGATTTTTCAGCGGTTCCAGACACTGAGGTCAAGGCCGGTCAGCCGCGCCAATTCTTCATTGTGGGGCACAAATGCAGCTTTCAGCCGGGTGCGCAGGTCGGCGGGCATGGGCGGATTTTTTGTCCCCGGTTTCCGGGTACAGAAGCGCTGGAGGGCATGCCAGGCGAGGGTTCTGCGTCCGAACAGCCGACGTGCAAGCCACAACAGCCAGACAAAACGCATTGCCGGACTGGGATTATCGTGGCGCCCCTGGGTTTTTATATTTTCGTGGGGGATGTTTAAAAAGTTGCACAGCCGGTTCATTTCTTCCTGGGGATCGCGGATCAGGTCTTCGAATAGAAGATAGTGCATCTGTTCCGGTGGAAAGATTTTCAGGAAATGCCGAACCTGAAGATGGTATTTACTACGTTCCTGGTAGCCCATAAAAATATTGCGGCGGATCCGCCGTTTTTCGAGCGCGAGTGCGGAGCGGAAACTGTGGAATTCCATGCCCTGCGCCCGCTGGTGCAGGTAATTGGAATAAGTGCGGTCCACCGGATTACGAAAAACCCAGATCAGCTTAACGTCCGGTATTGCGCTGTGGATGCGTTCTGCCGCAAGCGGGTTGTAAGAGTAACTGTTGGACTTTTCACCGATCAGCAGGGTGGGGTTTTTGCTGGCTTTGCTGAAAATACGACTGTACCAATCCAACCCGCGTTGGTAAAGGCGATTGCTGCTGAAGTAAAAAATTTCGCCGGAAGGTATATACACGGCACTGTGTTCACGCAGGAGATGACTAAGCGTTGATGTGCCTGATTTCATGCAACCTACAATTATGAACCGGGGCAGGATGCGTTCTTCGTTCATGTGAGCTTTTTTAGTCGTTTTAGTATATCTTCCAGGGGCAGCAGGGCTTCGGCAGCGAGGAGAGGTGCTCGGTCGCGGACGTCATGGCAGCGTGTTTCGTATTGGCTCAACAGCAGGCTCACGGTATTCAGCACGGCCTCCACGATGCGGCCGCTTTCCCACAGCTCCGCACCACGAGCCTGAATCAGCAGTTCGGGTTGTTTGACATCGCCCCCGATGATGGCGTCGTACTTGAGCCCGCAGCCCAATACCACGGCGGGTTTTCCTTCTGCAAATGAAGAAATGGCGGGGTGCATGCGGCCCGTCAGCGTAAAGGCCGCGCCGCCAATAAGTGCGCGGGCCCTGGCCGGTAGGAGCTCCTCATTAATGGCGCGAACACGCTGATGACAGGCGGCCACCAGATTGCTTTCGAGGATGTGGCGGATGATGCTGCGGTCGTCTTCCGGACGTGTTACATGGGGCATGAAAATCAGGCTGTATTCGGAAAGAACCGGGAGCTGCAGCAAGGCTTCGGCAATGGCGCGCCACTGGCGGCGGTACATGGCCGTATCGGGGGTATAGAGCCCGCTGTTGCCGGAAGGCACCACGATGATGTAAGGCCGCGAACCTGCGTGGAACGTCCAGGCAGGAAGGCTTACTGGCGGCAGGGGGGCGAAGGCCAGATCGGCACCGATGTGCTGCCGGGCAACAGGAACAAAGCTTGTACTAAGTTGCAGCGATTCCGGATCACGGAAATAAATCTCGGTTCGGCGCAGGCAATGGCGGGCTGCCACTTTACGCCAGGCGTGGAAGGGCCCTATCGTTTGGCCGACCAGAAATACCGGAAGCCGGCGGGCATAATTTCGCAGGCGGAACAGGTCGCTGATGATCCGCCAGCCTTTGTAATATTCGCTGAGGTCATCGCCGCCCAGTAGGATGATCCCTTTGTACCCCGCCTTCTTAAAGGCTTTTGGATGAACGAATGTTTTCCGGTACCACTGTATTGTTTTCCCGATCAGATGATCTGACGAAGGCGCCGTAATCCGCAGGCGCACACGGGTAAGCGGAAAGCCCTGCGGCAGGCTGGAAAGCAGACGGGCGAGGTCGTCTTCCGTTTCAAGATCAACCACCCAGGTGTACTTACCCTCGCTCTTCCGGTGGGTATAATACATGAAATTCAGCAGCAACATGAACGAACCGTTATTGAAGGTGTTCTGTGCGTGAAGGATCAGCAGGCGGGGCCTTGGATCCGTTTTGTTGGCCGAATATTCGTTTTCCATCACAACCAGGGGATCCTGTTTTTTTTCATGAATGATTTCATCCGGCGGATGCGTTCGCGGATGACCGTCTCCGGCACTTTGTCCTGCATCCCGCGCGCAGCGGTACCTTCGGCATCGTAATACCGGAAGAAAGTAACCCAGTCGAAATGGATGGCTCGAATGGCTGCAAGGGTCTGATTGAAATCTTCTTCCGTCTCTCCTGGAAAGCCGATCATGACGTGCGTTCGCAGCGTGAGCGTTGGCTGCAGGCTGCGGAAATGCTGCAGGACTGTAATCAGGTCCTCGATACGGTGATTGCGGTTCATCAGCTGAAGGATACGGTTGCTGCCGCTTTCAATGGGAACCGTCAGGTCGGTGAGACGGCCGCTGCGCACGTAGGGTTCAAGCTGCGATTGGTATTTGATGATCCATTTCGGATGAAAGTTCTTAAAGATCCATTGGGGGCGGTCTCCCGCACTGATGGCTTCCAGGCGGCTGAGCAGGGCCGGCAGGTCACTATGCTGATCCAGCCCCCACGATCCCGTGTCGTCGGCTGTGAAGGTAATGCGCGGTGTAGCGGCCGCCACCAGCGCCTCGTATTCCCGCAGGCAGTCGTCCGTTGCTTTGCTTTTAAGTTTCCCAAAGGCGCGTGTTTTGGCGCAATAGGTACATTGGTTCGGGCAGCCATAGCTAAGGCAGAAGTAAGCGGATTCTTCCTTTTCGAGTTTGTTGATGGTCTGCAGCGAATTTAGCTTTGCCTTGAGTGCGGAGGGATTCAGCAACAGCTGAACAAATTTTACGGGATTAAAGTTCCGAAAGGCACGGTTGTAAAATCCGGGGGAATTCCACAGTATGTTTTGTTCGGGAACATCACTGAATTTAATCGGAAAGTCCGGAAAGAAACGATCGATTTCTGCTAATCTGCTGGTGGGCAGGGTCTGCTCGTGCAGGCTTTCGCCGAAGTGTTGCCGGAAACTTTCCGGTATTATTTCCGACAGGCATCCCAACAGGTAAAACGTTTTACCTGTTCGGACAAAACGCCGGATCCATCGATACGATTCATGTTCGTGAAGGGCGTCCAGGGCACAGGATACAAACAGCAGGGTGTCGGCTTTCTGATAATGATCCACCACCACGCCGCCATTGCTACGCACCCAGGCCGCCAGTCGCGCGGCTTCCAGAGATCTGCGCTGGCAGCCGTTGCAAAGGATAAAGACCTGGCGGGCTTGATTTTTCATGTTAGCGGGTTCTTTTCAAAAACATCTTCAAAACTATACTAAAATGCCGGAGTAAATTCAAGGGGTGCCTGTTTTTTTTGAAGCGTAGTGATGTATACAGGTGGAGGTACTCTTCTTTTTTTTGCCGGATATCGAAATAGTTGTTGAACAGGGAATGGCTGAAGCCGGAGTACGTGTTGCGCCAAACAGGATCTCCCAGTTGACGGAGGGTCTCCTCTGTGGAGGGCTGTCCGATGGTCGCAGGCGGCAAAGATCGGAGTTCGAAATTGTAGTCAAAGCAGTGCCTGAAGTTTTGATCGTTAATGAGCAGTGGAAGTTCCTGTCCGGGGGCGGTTGTCATCAGGACTTTCCCGAGCGATGATGCTTCCATGATGCTGCGGCCGTTTCCGATCACGACATCGGCGGCGGGCAGGAGAGCTGCGGCGTTGAGCGTATCGGTTGCGCCGGTCAGAAAGACGACGTGCGGATCGGCCTGCTGCTGCAGTTCTTCCAGCACCTGCTGGCTTTCTACGGCACCTATCGCCGCCAGCGTTGCCGGAATGCCTAAACGGTTGAGGGTTTCGGTGAGCCGGATGGCTTGCTGGAAGCCTTGGTGGTAGCGTTCGTTGATGCGGGCAATGCGCATCAGGAGTAGATACTCCCCGCGGGGAAGTCGTGCCCCTAGGGTTGCAATCCGCTGATCATCGGCCTCCACCGGCAGGGCGCGGGCCGGCAGCATAAAAAACTGTGTCTTTGAAAAAGTCGGGTGGGATTCAAACCAACGCCGGTTTTCTTCGCTGTAAAGTACCATATTCGGAACGATTGGCCAGAATCCGATGGGGTCCGGTCCCGCTGTTTTGGTGGCCAGCAACGGCAGACGTTCCCGATGCGACAGCAGGCGTGCGAAGAACAGGGAGGTCATATCAAAGGCGTGGATCACGTCGGGTTGCTCGTCGCGAAAAATCCGCCGGATGCGCTTTACGGTGCGTCCGGGATCCGGGGATTTTTCAAGCACATTGTACACCTTGCAGGCAGCGCCATCAAGCACCGGCGAGGACGTGGTGCCGGTGCACACGATGATGGGATCAATCACGCCGAGCAAGCTTTCCGCGGTAATACGGAGACTATAGTAATGACCGCCCTTTCCGTGCGAAAAGGAAGAAATGATGAACGCAATTTTCAGTTTTTTTTCTTCCATGCTGTTCTTTTATTTCGCAGCCGGTTCAGGCTTTCGGGTATGAAATCAAAATCGCTGCGTCGGTAGCGGAGCATTTCGCTCAGGGGAATTTGCATCATCCGGCTGTAAACAAAAATCAGGATCAGGGCGCTGAGGGTATAGCTGAGGTTGGTGGCCATGGCTGCGCCGATGCCCCCGTATTGCGGAATCCAGAGGCAGTTGAGCAGTATGTTCATCACCACGGCAGGGAGAAATACGAAGATGGAAATATGCGGTTTGCCAAGACCGGAGAGCTGGCTGTTGAGGACCTGGAAGACAACAAAGGCGAGCACGCCGGGTAAAATGGTGCGAATGATGCCCACGCTTTCCGCGAAAGCGGGACCGTACACAATTTGTATGATCCACGGTGCCGCCAGGTAGAGGGCGGCCGCGGCCAGCAAGGCCACGAGGAAGGCGATGCGCAGGAGTTTCGTTACCGTGAGCGACATCGCCCGCGGATCGCGGGCATTAGCTGTACGTGTAACAATCACGATAAACATGGCCGCCGGCACTTGCCACAACAGTTCGGCAATGTGTACCCCGAGTGCGTAGTATCCGGTTTCCTTCAGGGTCGACAGGCGTTCCATCAGGATCATGTCGACGCGGTAATTCATCTTAATCATAAAGAATGAAACCGCATAGAGAATGCCTTGTTTCAGGATGGCCCCCATCAGGCGGAACTCGGCGGTGAAAACAGGTTTTACATCGCGGAGAACCAGGAAAGCAGCGCGCAGCGAATTGAGGATGCTGGCGATCAGCAGGGCGAGGAAGGCCCCGAAAACGCCCATGCCGCCGATCCACACAAAGGCGATGATGCCCAGCAGGTTCAGCGTAAGAAACGTCATGTTCAGCCGGTTGAACTGTTTGATGCGCTCTCTGGCCAGGATAAAGGCTTTGGCGTAAGTTGTCAGCAAACGGAAGGGTGTTATCAGGATTACCAGAATAATGAACGACAGTTGGTAATCCGGATTGTCGAGGAGGCTGAAGACGGTGATGAAGATGATCAGACACAGCAGGGTCGACAAGCTGAAGATGAGAACCAGCGCGGAAAGTACGCGTTGTTCCGGAACGGCTTTTTGTCCGGTAAAAAATATAATGGAGGCCTTGGTCCCCAGTTCAACAAGGCTAAAGGCCAGTTGTGGAACCGCCAGGATGGCGTAATACAGGCCGGTACCATCGGGTCCCAGCGCATTTGGCAGGATAATGCCAATCAGCAGGCCGACAATCAACCCGAACATGTTCGAGCTGAACACCCCGAGGATATCCGCTTTCAGACTTCGTTCCGCCATGCTGCTGTCAGGATTGATTCAAACTGATCCGTGATCTTATCGTAGTTGTGGATGTGCTCCATCTTCTGAAAACCCTGTTCCCCCAGTTGTGCCGCCAGCCCGTCCTCCGTCAGCAGCCGTTCGATCTGGTGGCGGTATTCGGCCGTCGTGGCGGCAAACAGGATGCAGTCGCCGCCCAGCCGTTGCAATTCTTCCGTTGGGCTGGCAATCACCGGCAGGCGGGCACCCCAGTAGTCAAACAATTTGATCGGGCAGGTGGAGCGGTTCAGTTTATTCATTTTTAGCGGGAGCAGTCCGAACCGTGAACGTACTGTATATTCAGCAAGCTTATCCGGCGGCAGGGGCGCATGGATCCGGATGTTGGCGAAGGCCCGGGCTTTCTCTTCCAGCGTCGTACGCAGTGGCCCGTCGCCGTAGATGTTGAGGGTTAGTTGCGGCAGGCCGGCGAAGAGTTCAAACAGCAGGTCGAAATCATACCAGTTGCGCAGGGAGGCGATGAAGTTTACCTCGCGGCTTTCGCCGGATGGGAAGCGTGCTGCCTGTTGAAGATACGCCTGTGTCTTGCCGTTGGGAATTACATGAGCTGTGCGCTTGCGCGAGGTGAAGTCTTCGGCCTGTCGACGACTGGTGCTGGTGATGGCGGTGGCGTAGCGCCGCAGGGTGGGACGGGCGATGATCTTCCAGTAGAGCCGGGTCAGCGGATGGGTGTCAACAGCGGCCCAGTCATCGGTGATATCAAAGATGAACGGAATATTGTTCCGGAAGCAGTATCGGCAGGCGCGTGTACTCATCAGGTGATCGCTGGCGATGACGGCATCAGGCTGGTATTTTTTAATCTGGCGCAGGTTGTCGTTCGCTTCAAAAAGCCAGGCCCGGAGCGATTTCCGGAAGGGTACGGAACGCTGGATGACCGTAAGGTTTTCGGGGACGGGATTGTCGGCGGTGTCGTGCAGGCGTTGGCTGCCGTGTTCAAAGCCGAGGTAGCGAACCGGGTTCAGGTAGATGCAGCGGTAGCCCCTGTCGGCCAGTGCCGACGGCAGTTCCTGGTCGCGGTAGCGGTAGAAGTTCCAGGTGACGGGCGTTATGCTGAGCAGGGTTTTCACGTGGCGGGCCCGGGGATTTCCGTTTTACAATGATACATTTTTTTTACGAGAGAAAAAAGGAGTCGGCGGGGCGGATGGCTTCGCGGGCGACCGCCGTGCAGGCATTCATTCAGCCTGCGTTCGAAGGTGAGCCAGTGGGTGTAAAGCATCAGGGGTAACATGCGAAGAACGAAGCCCGGTGCGGACTTTGGTGTTTCATGGGTGTAGCCAAAGCGATCCATCCATCGGCCGCACAGACGTTCAATAACGTCAACATCGCAGGGATGTAAGGATTTCCGCCAGTTCCCCGTAGCGTTGGTGTTGATTTCGCGGACCAATCCCGGGTGCCAATTCCTTGCCTCTCCGGGATTTTGGGTATTTTCTGCGGACTGGGTGCGAGTATGGAATTGCAGCATTTCTTCCGCAAAGGGGATGTTGAGGAAGGTACAGAGTTTTTGGATTTCCCTTTCGGGGAAGGCCGTCAGGTCTTCGTAGCGGAGCACATGATAGCGCTCCGGCTTCAGGGACGCCCGTTTGCTGATGTTTTTCAGGTTGCTTTTCCAGCGTAGGGCGTGAAGGCCGGTCACCGGAACATCCCGGTAATGGCGAAGGATCGAAAGCACATTATCGCGCGGATCGCGGACCAGGAAGATGAATTTGGCGTCGGGAAAGATCCGCTCAAAGCGCTTTGCATACAAGGTGTGGATGGGATTCTTGTCGCCGGCGGCCTGCAGTGCGGTTTTCGGCCAGGCCGAGGGAACGAGGGAGCAGACCGTACGGATCAGTGCCGGAAAGCTGATGGGTCGCGGAAGCGCGTTCAGCGCGGTTATGAGTGCAGCATCCGGGATTTGCCAGGCCGACAGTTTTGGATCGTTACGAAGGATATGGTGTAAGCGCTTCAAATCGCCGGCGGAGGCGGGGAACCCATTTTTCCAATACGGATAGCATTGCAGGATCAGGGTGCCTTCCGGCGGGATGGCCACGGCCGGATGTGCGTCGAACAGGCTGCGCAGCAGGGTGGTCCCGCTGCGTGGCCGCCCGAGAATGAAAAAGAAGGGGAGTGCGTTTACGTCAGGCATGGTGCGTGTCGGGAAGGAGTTCGCTGTATACGGTATCAAGTTGTTCCATGAAACTACTATATGAATAGGCGTTGATACCGCGCAGGGCGTGGCGGGTCAGGCGCGCGCGGGTGGTGGGTTCATCCATCATCCGTTGCATCGCGCGGATCAGGTTGTTCACATTTTTGGGTGGACACAACAAGCCGCTAACCTCCGTTTCAACAAGCTCGTTGAGTCCGTCCACGTTGGCCGCGATAACCGGGATCTTCATGGCCATGGCCTCCAGCACCGTCATGCCCAGCGGCTCCCAATGCGAGGGGACCACCAGGGCGTCGATCATGGCGTAAAATTTCAGCACATCGTGGTAGTAGCCGGGAAACATCACACGGGCTTCAAGTCCGTATTCGGCAATGGTTTCCCGCAAGGTTTTGCCGTCGGCGCCTTCGCCGGCAATCAGGAATTTCACGTCCGGGTCGTCTTTAAAATAGCGGGCGGCTTCCAGAAATTCCTGCCAGCCTTTGCGTTGAATCAGGCGGGCCGCAAAGCCGAAGACAAAGGTTGAGCGCGGTAATCCGGCCATCATGCGTTCATCGGTACGAAGCCCCATGAGCTTGATTTCATTGAAAGCGCGGGTGTCGACAAAACTATAGATCCGCTGAATTTTTTCGGGTGGCACGCCGGCCTTTTGGGTAAGGAGGCGTTTCGCCGTATCCGAACAGGCAATGATACGATTGGCCAGGGAGTGCATGCGGCGGTAACAGAACGGCAACAGGCTTTTTTCTTCGAAAATATCGCCGTGCTCATGCAGAATCAGCACGAGGTTTTTAAAATACAGTTTCTTAAGCAGTGCTCCGAAAACCATGGCACGCGGCAGGTGGCAGTGCAGAACGTGGATGTCGTTTTCCTTGATCAGGCGGCGCAGGCGTTGCAGCGGGCTGAGCGAAAGACGCCGGCGGGAAGCATCCACCTGCACGTTGGGATGGCGTATGCTGACAGTGGTGGGTGTGGTGCGCAGCGCGTAGCAATACAGCGACGGCTTGTCCGGCTGGTTTTCGAACAAGGTCTTCAGCATTATCTGGGCGCCCCCGGGGGCCAGCGTATCAATGAGGTGCAGTGTCTTCATAAATCAATTGCGTAAGCAGTTGGTGGTAGTCGTCCACCACCTTGTTCCAGTCGTAATAGTACCGGAAGCTGTCCAGCGTTTCGGCCGGGATAAGGCTTCCTTTCAAAAATGAATGGCGGTAGTATTCTTCAATGGCGTCGGCTGTACTCTGCGGATTCCGGAAAGGGATGAGCGTGCCGTTCTTCTTTTCGCGGATCATTTCGGGGTTGCCGCTGGCGGGCGTCGCAATCGTGTAGAGTCCGGTTGACAGGGCTTCCAGTATGGCAATCGACATTCCTTCTTCGCGCGAGGTAGACACGAGCAGCGAGGCCGCCTGGTAGGCTTTCAGCATGGCCTCTTTATCCTGCCAACCTTCGATGTGAACGAGGTCGTCTAGTTTCAGTTTACTGATGCGGGCCTCCAGTCGTTTCCGCAGCGGGCCATCACCCAGAATGACGGCCCTGAACGGAAGGCCGCGTTGATGGAGCAAATGCAGGGCCTGTAAAAACGTAAAGGGGTCTTTTTGCTGCCGCAGGCGTCCGGCAAAAAGCAGGGTGAATTCTTTGCTTTTCAGCGAGGGCATGGGTACAAAACGGCGGGTGTCGCATCCGTTGCGAATGATCACGTTTTTGTTGTGCCATTTTTTTGGCAGCATCCGGTCGGCCGCAGCTTTCATGGATTCCGTCAGCAGGACGTTCCGCAGGGAATGTTTCAGAATGGCCCGGATGACGGGATAAAGAACAAAATGATAGACGGCCATCTGCCGGGGGAAAAACCACGGGATATCCTGGCCGTGGGATAAGATCATATACGGTATTCCGTCGCGTCGTTGCAGACGACGGGCAACCAGCCCGCCCGGCAGGGTAAAATTGGCCATGACTACATCGTAGGGCAGTGGACTACCGGCCATTTTCAGGTAACGGCGGCTTGCTCTTACCCAGGCGTACATTTCGAGGGGATTGGACTTGTGGAGAAATCGCCGGCGTGCCGGCAGCCGCTGAATAACAAGATTCGTAAACGTTTCGGTTTCCGGATAGCCCGGGAACCCGGTGGTAAGTACACAAACTTCGTGACCCAATGCCGCCAGTCCCTGTGCATGATAGGCACTGCAAACACCGGCGCCACCACCCAGGGGCGGGTATTCGTAATTAAGAATGAGAATTCTCATCCGCAGCGATATTAATCTTTTCGCTTACAATATAAAGGGGACGGCCTTTGGTTTCTTTAATGATACGTCCGATGTATTCGCCCAGGATCCATAGCAGGATGAACAAAAATCCCATGAAAATGAAAATGGTATCCACCAGAAATTTATAGGCGTGGTAATAAACGTCGTTTACGATAATGTCGGCCACCATATAGATCATAATACCCGCTCCCATAATAATGCTGGCCACGCCGATCAGCAGGCCGAGTTTAAACGGTAGCAGGGAGAAATTCAGCAGGCCGTCCATGCCCAGGTGCGCCAGCTTAGTGAAACTGTAGCCGGGTTTGCCGTACTTGCGGTCGGGCCGCTGGTAATCAACAAAGGCGCAGGGATAGCCCAGCCAGGCGACCATGCCGCGGAGGTAACGCGAACGTTCTTCCATCCCGCGAAGGGAATGCAAAACCTTGCGGTCGATCAGGCGGAAATCGCCGACATTTTTCGGAATATTGACTTCCTTGGCTTTTTCAAGCAATTTGTAATAGATCACCGACAGACATTTTTTGATAATGTTGTCGCTGCGGTAATTCACACGGCGCGCGTACACCACGTCGTTGCCGGCTTCCCAGGCTTGTAACATCTCCGGCAGTATTTCCGGCGGATCCTGCAAGTCGCAGTCCATGGTGATCACGGCATCGGCATTCGCATGATCAAGACCGGCTGTCAGTGCGGCCTGGTGGCCGAAGTTGCGGTTCAGTCGGATGCACCGTAGGCGCTTATCGTGGCTCAATTGCTGAACCTCGGCGTAGGACCCGTCGCGGCTGCCGTCGTCTACAAAGATCAGGTTCCAATCGTAGTTCAGACTGGAAAAGACCTGCTGCAGCCGTTCATACATCAACGGAATATTAGCGGCTTCGTTGAAGAAGGGAATAATAATGTCGATTTTTTTCATGGATGGGAATCCCGTTTTGCTGACCCAAAAGTACTATTTATATCCGAAATTGTTCAGATTTGT
>CAZPDS010000069.1:0-13049 GCA_964585485.1 uncultured Bacteroidales bacterium | reverse complement strand
CTGAAAATCCTATCCCAGAGTAAGCAAAACTAAAACTAACCTCTTATGGCAGGCCAACCCAAATCAAAAACGACCATGGCAATTGTGTGCTTTTTCTTAGGTTCACTGGGAATTCATCGATTCATGATGGGCTACACAGGAATTGGAATATTAATGCTTTTAACCGCCGGCTGTTTCGGCATTTTAACACTTATTGATTTCATTCGCATCCTCACCGGAGGTTTAAAAATGGCGGATGGACAAGCGCTAGTTTAAGGCATATGGGGCATGTCTGATCCTCGGGCAGTCCCTGAATTCGCACAGCGTTGCGGCAGGTTTGTTCCTGCTGCCTTCGACCTTGTGCAAGCGATATCGACCGTTTTGGTGAACGCCAGGCGGTCGATTTTCGTTTTCCGTTTTCGCGTGCTTATAAACATTTGAATGTTAGAAAAACATAAGGCCGATGGCCAGCGGGTACAGGCATTGCTACTACTTTTGTACCTTCCCATTTATGAGCTGTTTGCCATGAAGTCTGTTTTTCACTTCCTCTTCGCGTTTCTGATGTGTTCGTTGGTGCAGGCCCAGGCCCCCCGGACGACCACGGCGGAATACATAGCCCGATACCGTGACATCGCGATCGCGGAGCGCGAGGCGTATGGGATCCCGGCGGCCATCACCATGGCTCAGGGCATACTGGAGTCGGAGAACGGCAACAGTGAATTGGCGCGGAACTCCAACAATCACTTCGGGATCAAATGCAAGTCGGAGTGGACGGGTGAAAAATATTACCACGACGATGATGCCGCGCAGGAATGTTTCCGGAAGTACGCGCGGGTAGAGGATTCTTACCGGGATCATTCCCTGTTTTTAAAGGGCCGGAAGCACTATGCTTTTCTGTTCAATCTGGCTTCCACCGATTACGTTGGCTGGGCCCGTGGCCTCAAGCAGGCCGGTTACGCGACCAATCCGGCCTATGCTGAATTACTGATCAAGATCATAGAAACCTATCAACTATATTTACTCGACCATGGGCAGCTTGCGGCCAAACCGGGCGTAGTGCCTTCACCGCCGGCGGATAGTGTTCCGCGGCCACAGGTGCGCGTTGTCCGCGACAGCCTTCCGGCGTTTGTTCGCGTGAGTCCTCCCCCACCCATCCACACACCCATCATTAAAGATACCATACGGCGGGTGGTGCATGCCGAGGATGATTTTCAGGACATCGTGCTGGGTGAGGGGCGCCGTGCCGCGCGGATGAACAACGGTGTTCATTACATTCTTGCGCGTAAGGGAGACACGTATGAACGGCTTGCCGACGAGATGGTATTCCTTGTGCGCGACCTCTATCATTTTAATGATGTTGAAAAAGGCTACCAGCCGCAGCCGGGCGAAAAAGTGTACATTGAATTAAAAAAGGAAGAAGCGGCGGTGAGCTTCCATACGGTGGTCAGCGGCGAGACCATGCACAGCATTGCCCAGCACTACGGCATCCGGCTCCGGTCGCTCTACGCCCGCAACCGGATGAAACCCGGGACTGAGGCTGAGATTGGACAGCGGCTTTGGTTGCAGGGCTACGCTCCGCTTTACTAGGGGCGGAATCCAAAGTATGGATCATCCTTCCTTATTTCGCCGAAGTTTTCTATCTTTGCCGCCTACCCGAACGGATGAAAACATTTATTAAACAAATATTGCAGCGTGTACTGGGGTTTGATCGCTACCTGTACATCTTTGCCCGCTACATTATTGTCACCCTGCGGCACAACCGCAAAGAGGGCGACTTTCTGCATTTTCTCGGGCTGTTGAACGACGGCGACACCTTGCTGGACATTGGGGCCAACATTGGCGTAATGACCGTTCACATGGCCCGTCGCTGCCCGCATTCCGCCATCGTGGCCTTTGAGCCCATGCCCTGCAACGTCCGCACTTTTCAGCGGATCGTACAACACTATAAGCTTCAAGGGGTGACCCTTGTCGAAAAAGCGCTGGGCGAAAGCACGGGGGAAGTGAATATGATACTGCCCACGAAGGGCAAGGTGCGGATGCATGGGTTGAGCCATGTGGTTCACAAGTCCATCCATGATTTCAACCACGGGGAAGTGCACCGTGCCGCGATGATACGCCTGGATGATTACCGGGAAGCCGACCCCTTGCCGCGGATTGGCGGCATCAAGATTGACGTTGAAAACTACGAGCTGTTTGTTTTAGAAGGGGCGCGAGAAACCATACAGAAGCACCGACCGGTGATCTATCTGGAATTATGGGACAATGACAACCGCCTTCAATGTTTTGATTTGATCCGTTCGTTGGGTTACAAAATAATGGTTTGGATTGATGGGCAGTTCGTCCTGTATGAAAAGGAAAAACACACCACCCAGAACTTCTTCTTCATCCCATAGGTAGGCGCCGCACCCATGAAGCGAAAATTTGTTGTCAACCTTCTGATTCTCCTTTTCCTGAACCTGCTGATCAAGCCGTTCTGGATACTGGGCATCGACCGGTCGGTACAGAACGCGGTAGGTGCCGGGGAATATGGATTTTACTTCGCCATCTTCAACTTCACCTTCCTTTTCAACATCCTGCTGGATTTCGGCATCACCAATTTCAACAACCGGAACATCGCCCAGAATCACCAATTGCTGCAGAAGCATTTTTCCAGCATCCTGATTTTAAAGCTGATGTTGTTTGCCTTTTACTGTGTGATTTCGCTGGGAGCGGGTATGTTAATCGGGTACGATGCCGGGCAGTTGAAGATGCTGGCTTTGCTGGGTTTCAATCAATTTCTTATTTCGTTTATTCTCTATCTTCGATCCAATATTTCGGGCCTTCATTTTTTTAAGACCGACTCGGTAATTTCGGTGTTGGACCGTTTGCTGATGATTATTATATGTGGGGTATTGTTGTGGGGACATATTACCGAAGGTCCCTTCCGCATAGAATGGTTTATATACGCGCAAACAGCGGCTTATCTGCTCACGGCCTTCATCGCTTTTTTAATTGTGGTGCGCAAGGCCAGTTTCAGCCGCCTGAAGTGGAATCGTCCTTTCTTTTTCATGATCATCAAGCAGAGCTTTCCCTTTGCCATACTGGTGTTGCTGATGGCTTTTTACAACCGCATTGACTCGGTCATGCTCGAACGCCTGTTGCCGGGCACCCTGGGGGAAACGCAGGCCGGCATTTACGCTTCGGCGTATCGCTTGCTGGACGCCACAAACATGATCGCCTACCTGTTCTCGGTGATCTTACTGCCCATGTTCGCCCGCATGTTAAAGTTTAAAGAGTCCGTAGAATCATTGACGCGGCTGTCGTTCACCCTACTGTTTGTACTGAGCATCACGGTAGCGCTGGGAAGTTATTTCTACAGCACCGAAATCATGACCCTGCTGTATCCGCAGCACGCCCATGAAAGCCTGGCTGATTTTCAGGCGCGGATGGGGCAGACCTCCACCATCTTTGGCTTGCTAATGGCGGGTTTTGTGCCCATATCCACCACCTACATTTTCGGCACATTGCTGACGAGTAACGGGAATCTCAAGCAGCTCAACCTGGTTGCCGGCGGGGGCATGATACTCAACATCACCTTAAATTTTGTGCTGATTCCCCGCTTTCTGTGTATAGGATCGGCCTACGCGAGCCTGCTAACGCAGTTTCTGACCGCGCTGGTGCAGGTCATACTGGCCTGCTATGTCTTTAAATTCCGCACCAACACCCGTTACCTCCTGCAACTGGCCATCTTTGTTCTGGCGGTAGTTGGTTTCGGCTTCGCCAGTCGCCTGCTCCCCTTTAACTGGATCATTAAGTTGTTGCTGATGGGCGGGGCTTCGATGATCACGGTAGCGGCGGTCAGGCTGTTGAGCTTACGCTCGCTGTTTGCCGTCTTGCGAAAAACAGAAGAAAGCACCGGATAAGGTCCGCGAATAATTTTAGGCTGTATTATTTTTTTTGATAACTTTGCCCCTATCAAAAAAGCCCCGACATCTGCATGAACGAGGATACGAGACAAGGAGAATTCAACACAACCCAGTTTATACTGTTTCTGGTAAGATGGTGGAAACCGCTGATGATCATCACGCTGGCTGCTGCTATTCTTTCTGCCGGGGTCTCCTTTCTGATCACACCCAAATACAAGGCTACGGTCATACTGTTCCCTACCTCCACCAATGCGGTTTCCAAGGCGTTGTTGTCGGAAAATTCGGGGCCGGACCAGGATGTGCTTGAATTTGGTGAAGAAGAACAGGCGGAACAATTACTTCAGATTCTCAACTCCAGCGAGATCCGGGGTCGGGTCATACAGCGTTTCGACCTCGCGAACCATTACGACATTGATCCGGGCAGCCGGTTTAAAATGACCGAGTTGATCCGTGAGTACAATGATAATATTACGTTTAAGCGGACGGAATTCATGGCGGTGGAGATCACGGTTATGGACAAGGATCCGCAAATGGCGGCCGATATTGCCAATACCATTTCTGAACTGTTGGATACGGTGAAGAACAACATGCAGCGCGTACGCGCTGTAAATGCGTTTCAGATTGTGGAGGCTGAATACAACGAGCTACGGGCCGAGATAAAGGAATTGGAAGACTCACTGGCGGTCTTGCGAAGGTTGGGAGTCAATGACTATGAAACGCAGGCCGAGGCCTTTAACGTACAGCTTGCCACCGCGCTCAGCAAAAACAATCACGCGGGCGTTAAGGCCATTGAGGAACGCATGAAGGTCCTTGGAGAATACGGCGGATCGTATGTTTCCCTGCGCGATCAGTTGGAACACGAGAAAAAGCAATTAAGTCTGATCAAGGCCAAGTACGACGAAGCCAAGGTGGATGCGCATTCCAATTTACCCGCTAAATTTGTTGTCGACCGCGCTTACAAAGCGGAAAAGAAGTCCTACCCGGTTCGCTGGATTATTGTCTGCGTATCTTCCATATCGGCCTTATTACTTGCGATATTAATTCTCATTCTGATTGACGGTTTAAGAAAAAAAAAAGCAGCACCGATGAGTACGGATTCCTGATTCTGGATCTGAGCCATCGGGTACCGAAGGCGGGTACCACAAGCAGGAGAATGGAGACGGGCGATTCGCGAAGCTCCGTTGTTCCTATGCAGGAAGCGCAGGATGCGAAAGGGAAAGCGGCGATATGGTGGAATGAACGAGCGGAATTTATTTTTGATAATGAAGTTCTCGAAGATACAGACGAATTTATGAGTTCATACTTTAACAGCAGCAATCTTATAAAACTAATGGCGCGGTGGAAAATTCACCTGCTGGTGGTCACCCTTGCTGCCCTTGGACTTTCCCTGCTCTTCTCGAGCCCGTTCTTCATAAAACCGAAATACCGTTCCTTTGCCATTGTCTATCCCAGCAACCTCATCCCCTACAGCTCCGAAACGCCTTCGGAGCAAATGCTTCAGTTGCTAAAATCCGAAGATATTACCCTTGCGCTGGCGAAAAAATTCAAGCTGGCTGAGCATTACAAGATTGACACTACGCATCCTAAATACTTATCCAAACTTAAAAAAGAGTATCAGGAAAACGTAGATATTAAGCGGACGGAATTTGAATCGGTGATTATCGAAGTATATGATACCGATCGGGAAATGGCCTGCCGCATGGTGAAGGAAATCATTAACCTGTTAAACGATAAGGCCCGCAGCCTGCAACGCGGGAAGACCAGTGAAGTCGTCACCCTGCTGGAGGCACAGCTTACTGCAAAACAAGCGCAAATTGATTCAATCCAGGGGAAACTGCTTGCACTTCGCAAGGATTATAACATCTATGATTTCAACATTCAGTTAAAGGAATATACCCGTGCCTATCTGCAAGGGGTCAACAACGGTCGCGGCAACGCCCCGGTTTACAAGGAGATGTTCGGCAACCTGACCGATCACGGTGGTGAATATTTGTTTCTGGGCAGCTACCTGGCCTCGCTGGTGGGTTCCTACAATGACATCAAGCTGGAATACGACAAAGCGCTGAGCGACATGAACAAGGTGCTTACCTATACCAACCTGGTGACCAGTCCGTACCCGGCCGACAGCAAAGCCTATCCGATCCGCTGGCTGATCATACTGGTCACGACCTGCGCCAGTTTTGTCTTCATGTTGATTCTCATCTCCATTTTGGAATCCATACGGAAAGAGAAAGAGGAAAAGCCAAAGCATACTTCATAAAAAATTTGTTTCGTTGATTGACAAGATCAAGTTGAAATGGTTGTATATTCTCAGCGCGGTTTTTATCGTGCTCAACGTGATCTGTATTGTACAGGAGTTTTATTGGTTTGCGATGGTACCCCTGGTGTTGCTGCTGGTGGTACTCTTCTTTTTCGCCCTTGACCGGCTGTTGCTGCTGATTGTTTTTCTGACGCCCCTGGCCATCAACATTGAGAATTTCGACAGCAACGTTGCGATATCCTTGCCAACGGAACCCTTACTGCTCGGGGTCCTTTTTTTGTTTCTGTTAAAGTTGTTGTTCGACCGCGAGCTGATTCCGCGTAAGCTGGTGGTACATCCGGTGACCATCGCGATACTCGCCTACCTGTTTTGGATGTTCCTGACCAGCATCACCAGTGAGTTTCCGCTGGTATCGTTCAAGTACCTGTTGTCGCGCCTGTGGTTTATCATACCCATGTACTTCTTGATGGTGTTGGTTTTCCGGCGGGTGAAGCGCATCAAGACGTTCATGTGGCTTTATGTAATCTCGTTGATCATTGTTGTCTTCTATTCGACCATCAATTTGTTTCAATGGGGTTTTAATGAAAACGCGGCCCACTGGGTAATGTCGCCGTTTTACAACGACCACACGGCCTACGGTGCGGCCTTGTCATTTTTTGTTCCGGTGGTCTTCGGGTTCCTGCTGTTCAGGGGTCTTCATCCTACCGAAAAGATTTTTCTGGGGATCGCCTTCAGCATCCTGATGATGGGGCTGGTGCTCTCTTACAGTCGCGCTGCCTGGATCAGTGTGGTAGCGGCTTTGTGTGTTGCGTTGGTTTTTATTTTTCACATTCGGATTCGTTGGATTGTGGTCACGCTGCTGATGCTTGTCGGGCTCTTTTTTGCTTTCCAGCAGCAAATCATCATGAAGATGGAGAAGAACAAGCAGGACGCCTCGGTTAATCTGGCCGAGCACATCCAGTCGATCTCCAACATTTCATCGGATGCTTCCAACCTGGAGCGCATGAACCGGTGGAACTCGGCCTTCCGGATGTTTGCGCTGCGGCCATTCTGGGGGTGGGGTCCGGGGACCTACCAATTTGTGTATGCTCCGTTTCAACTTTCGAAGGACAAGACGATCATCTCCACCAACGCCGGTAACCGCGGCAATGCTCACAGCGAGTATATCGGTCCCCTCTGCGAACAAGGGGTACTGGGTGTACTGACGGTCTTAGGATTATTGGGCGCGGTTATCTGGACCATGATACGGATCTGGCGTGATCCGGCCAAACGCAAGTACCGTCACCTCGCCCTCATCTTTTTCCTGGGACTGGTCACTTATTACGTTCACGGAACCTTGAATAATTTTCTCGACACCGACAAGGCCTCAGTTCCCTTTTGGAGTTTTATTGCCGTGCTGGTTTCAATTGACATTTTCCATTACGGCAAAAACCCCGGCAGTACTACCGGGGTTGACGAAAAATAACATTTGGTAAGGGATCTTACTCTTCCTTACCGTCGCGTTCGAAAAGTTCGGGCAGGCGTTTAATATACGCCAATTCTTTCCATTTCTTGCGGGCGGTTTCGGCCGGGATACCCCAGTACACCTGGTTTCCTTCGATTGATTTATCGATGGCGGAACACGCCAGCAATACGGCGCCTTTTCCAATGGTAAGGTCTTTATTGATGGCGCATTTGGCCCAGATGATTACGTCGTCTTCGATGGTAGTAACACCGGCGATGGCTGTATGGGCGCCGATCAGGCAATTTTTTCCGATCACGGTATCGTGGCCGACCTGAATATGGTTGTCGAGTTTGGTGCCTTGTCCGACCACGGTATCTCCAGAAACGCCTTTATCGACGGCGCACATAGAGCCGATTTCCACATCATCTTCGAGGATGGTCCGACCGCAGCTTTCCATTTTATCGTAGCCCGAAGGGCGGCGTTTAAAATAGAAGGCGTCGGCGCCGATGGAGGTATTGGACTGAACGATTACGCGGTCGCCGATAATCGTATGATCGTAGATTGTCACATTGGGGTGAATAATGCAATCTTTTCCGATCACCACATGATTTCCGACAAAAGCGCCGGGTTGGATCACGGTTCCATCGCCGATCTGAGCTGATGGGGAAATCATAGAAACAGCGGGTTCAAAGCCACGGAATTTCTTCACCAGGAAAACATAATCGCGGAAGGGATCCTCGGAAAACAGCAGGCCCTTCCCGGCGGGGGCGGGCACCTTTTTGTTAATAATAACCGTGGTTGCCTTAGAATTCAGGGCTTTGGTGTAATACTTCGGGTGATCCACGAAGGTAATATCGCCGGGCACCACTTTATGGATTTCGTTGATGCCGGTGATTTCATGACCTTCCGGTCCTTCGTACTCGGCCTTGATCCATTCGGCCACTTCTTTGAGGGTGATTACATTTTCAAGTTTCATGCTGCCGGATTTAGGGTATTATCAGCTTTTGACGCGTTCGTAGTAGGTGTAGGTGCGGGTATCCACCTTAATTTTTTCGCCGATGCTAATGAACAGGGGAACCTGGATGGTGGCGCCGGTTTCCACCGTAGCGGCCTTCATGGTTGTGGTGGCGGTATCACCTCGCAGTCCGGGTTCGGTATAGGTAACTTCGAGTTCAACGTGCGAAGGAAGTTCACAATACAGCACCACTTCATTATCGGCGTGAAAAACGATTTCGACGCCCTGCCCTTCCTTGAGCAAATCCGGCGCATCAATTAATTCGGGGATGATCTGAATCTGATCGAAGGTATTGGTATTCATAAAATGGAAACCATTTTCGTCTTTATAAAGAAACTGATAGGGCCTTCGTTCAACGCGCTGGATGTTAATTTTGGCACCTGAGGTAAAGGTATTGGCGATGACTTTCCCGGTTCTCAGGTTTTTAAGTTTGGTACGGATGAAAGCGCCGCCTTTTCCGGGTTTTACGTGTTGGAATTCGACCACGGAAAGCAGGTCGCCATTCAGTTCAATACACAAGCCATTACGGATATCCGCTGTTGTTGCCATAAAATAGTGTAAGTTAGGTGAGATGAAAAATGCGGGCAAAGTTAATAAATTCATT
This sequence comes from uncultured Bacteroidales bacterium, assembly GCA_964585485.1. Classification (GTDB taxonomy): domain Bacteria; phylum Bacteroidota; class Bacteroidia; order Bacteroidales; family CAIWKO01; genus CALGYY01. The sequence continues at coordinate 3,842 of CAZPDS010000069.1, read as the reverse complement.
GCATGTACCGTCATATATTGTCAAAAATTTTAGGCCGCAAAACTTATTAACAACGCTTTTCGCTGCCGGCTTTTTTGTACTTTTACAAAAGCCATTCCGGCGCCCGGAATAAACTCCATTCCGCTCTAAATTAAAGATCTGCGAAGCGTTGTTCACGTTTCCCCGAAAATAAATGCCCTATGCCCGACTTCACACACCTGCATGTACACACTCAATACTCCATACTTGACGGCGCCTCGGCCATAACGGAACTATTCCGGCAGGCCCGCGAATACGGCATGCAGGCCATCGCCATCACCGACCACGGGAACATGTTTGGCGTCAAGGAATTTTTCAATAAAGCGAAAAAAGCAGAAATAAAACCTATATTTGGGTGTGAAATGTATGTTGCGGCCAAGAGCCGTTTCGACAAGACCGGTTCGGAGGATCGCAGCGGGTATCACCTGATTTTGCTGGCCAAGAACCTGCAGGGTTACAAGAATCTGGTGAAGCTGGTATCCTACTCATGGACGGAAGGTTTTTACTACAAGCCTCGCATCGACTGGGCATTGCTGCAGCAATACCACGAAGGGCTGATTTGCAGTACGGCCTGCCTGGCCGGGGAACTTCCGCAAGCCATAATCAGCGGGCATCCCGAAAAGGCAGATGAATTCATTCGTCAGTATAAGGCCTTGTTTGGGGACGATTTTTACCTGGAGGTGCAACGACACGTCAGTGGGGACAAGCACATGGACGCGGACACGCTGGCCAAACAGAACCAGGTTGCGGAGGCCATTAAAGGACTGTCGGTGCAGCACGCCGTGAAAGTGATTGCTACCAACGATGTTCATTTCATTCACGCGGAAGATGCGGAAGCCCACGACCGCCTGATTTGCCTGAACACCGGCAAGGATTTCGACGATCCGATGCGGCTGCGGTACACCAAGCAGGAGTACCTGAAAAGTCCCGATGAAATGGCGGCGCTTTTCAGTGACCTGCCGGAAGCGATCAGCAACACCATGGAGATTGCGGCCAAAATTGAATCTTTCAGTTTGGATCAGGCGCCCATACTGCCGAACTTTCCGCTGCCCGAGGGTTTTGATGATCCCAATGTGTACCTCCATCATCTCACTTACGAAGGAGCGCGCAAGCGTTATGCGGAGCTTACGCCGGAGGTCACCGAGCGGATTGACTTTGAGTTGGGGGTGATCACCAAGATGGGCTTTTCGGGGTATTTTCTGATTGTGCAGGACTTCCTGCGGGCGGCCCGTGAGATGGATGTTTCGGTGGGCCCCGGGCGCGGATCGGCGGCCGGGAGTGTGGTCGCCTATTGCAATTTCATTACGGATATTGATCCGATAAAATACGATTTACTGTTTGAGCGCTTTTTAAATCCGGACCGTATTTCGATGCCGGATATTGACATTGATTTTGACGAAGACGGCCGGGAGCGCGTGATCAACTGGGTGCTGGAGAAGTACGGCCACGAGCGGGTGGCGCAGATCATCACCTTTGGCACCATGGCTGCCAAGATGGCGATACGCGACGTAGCGCGGGTACAGAAGCTCCCCTTACCGGAAGCCGACAAGTTGGCAAAGCTGGTTCCCGAAAGGCCCGGCATTTCGCTAAAACAGGCCTTCTCCGACGTCAAAGAATTGGCGGACGCGCGGAACTCCTCCAACCGATTGATTGCCGAGACGCTGAAGTATGCGGAAACCCTGGAGGGCTCGGTTCGGCACACGGGATTGCATGCCTGCGGGGTTATCATCAGCCGCGACGACCTGACGGATCACATTCCGGTGTGCACCTCGAAAGACTCGAAATTGCTGGTAACGCAATATGAGGGTGGTTTGGTAGAGTCCGTGGGTATGCTCAAGATGGACTTTCTGGGCTTAAAGACCCTGTCGATCCTGCGGGATGCCGTTAGCAACATTAAAAGCTCCAAAGGTTTGGACCTTGACATGGAGACGATACCCTTTGATGATGCGCCCACCTACGAGTTATTCAGTCGCGGCGATACGGGCGGGGTATTTCAGTTTGAAAGCGACGGTATGCGCAAGCATTTAAAGGAGTTAAAGCCGAATCATTTTGAAGACCTCATTGCCATGAATGCCTTGTACCGTCCGGGCCCCATGGAATACATCCCGAATTACATCCGGCGCAAGCACGGCAAAGAAAAAATTGTTTACGATCATCCCCTGATGGAAGAATACCTGAAGGGAACGTATGGGATCACCGTGTATCAGGAGCAGGTCATGCAGCTTTCGCGCGCCATGGCGGGTTTCACGCGCGGGGAAGCGGATTCGCTGCGCAAGGCCATGGGGAAGAAGATCCGCGAGATGATGGACAAGATGAAGGTAAAATTCATCGAGGGCTGCGAGAAAAACGACATCGAGAAAAAGGTTGCTGAAAAGGTGTGGACTGATTGGGAATCTTTCGCGGAATACGCGTTCAATAAGTCCCACAGTACCTGCTATGCGTACATTGCTTATAAAATGGCGTACCTGAAAGCGCATTACCCGGCCGAGTTTTACGCAGCGGTCTTAAGCCGGAATATCAGCGACATTAAAAATATTACCTACTATATTGATGAAAGCCGGGCGCATCAGATTGATGTACTGGGGCCGGATGTCAACGAAAGTGAACAGCGTTTTACGGTCAACCGCAAGGGCGAGATCCGCTTTGGTTTGGCCGCCATCAAAGGAGTTGGTGAAGCGGCGGTGGAAGCTATCATCGAAGAACGCAAGAGTGGCGGGCCTTTCCGCAGCATCTTTGATTTTGCCAAGCGGGTGAATCTTCGTTCGGTCAACAAACGTTGTTTCGAAGCCCTGGCCACGGCCGGTGCCTTCGATGGCTTTGAGGGGGTACACCGGGCGCAGTATTTCCACAAGACCAAGCCGGACGAGCCCAATTTTATTGAAAAGCTCATCCGTCACGTTGGCCTGTTGCAGAATCGTCAGGAGAGCATGCAAAGTTCCCTCTTTGGCGGCGACGACGAGGTGCAGATTCCCGATCCGGACGTTCCGGCCTGTGAACCCTGGACCAAACTGGAGCAGCTGGGTTACGAAAACGACGTGATCGGTTTTTACATTACGGGGCATCCGCTGGATACCTATCAGACAGAGCTCAACTGTTTCGCCAACATCTCCATACAAAACCTGAAAGACACGCTGGAGAAGCGCAAGGGGCGCGAGATCCGTTTTGGCGGCATGGTTACCGCCGCTTCTCATAAGGTCACAAAAACGGGGAAAGATTACGGTTCCTTCACCGTGGAAGACTACAATGCTTCGATGAACCTCTCCCTCTTCTCGGAGAACTATCTAAAATTCCGCCACCTGCTGGAAGCCGGGCGGTTTCTGATGATACAGGCGAGGGTTGACAACCGTTACAACTCCGACGAGTTGGAGGTAAAAGTGCAGAGTATTGAGTTGCTGTCGGAGGTTGCCGAAAAACGTACGCGGACGATCTTTCTGTTCCTGAGTTTGGAAGAATTGGATACGCAGATCGTTGATGAGATTGCGGCGGCCATCAAGAAATTCCCGGGTAAAATCCCCGTACGCATCAAGGTCACGGATCCAGAGGAAAAGCAGATCCTGGATCTGCGTTCCAAGAACCACCGGGTCAACGCGGGCGAATTTGTACGCTGGCTGAACGAGAAGAAACAGCTCAAGTTTAAGCTGGAATAGAAAAATTACCTTTCTTTCCTCAGCAATTCTCATCCAATCCTTATTCCCGGCTTCGTATTTCCAATAATTAAAATTATAATAAGTTAAATATTTGTTATTTTGACCATTCGTATATTCGAATTAGATCATAACACATATTTTTGCTTTATTCATAGGCATTGCATCCTGCATTTTATT
>CAZPDS010000068.1:0-13094 GCA_964585485.1 uncultured Bacteroidales bacterium | reverse complement strand
CGGGCTGGTGAGCAACGATTTTGATGGCGAGGGTCGTCTGGTGCCTCATATGGGAGCTGACGAAACTACGATAACCCTTCCGGTTTCGCTTCTTCATTTTTTGACCGCATGCGAAAATAATCACGTTCGGTTGTACTGGTCTACGGCGTCCGAAGTGAACAACGATTACTTTACCATTGAACGCAGCACGGATACTAAAAACTGGTCGATGATTGCCCAGGTCCCCGGCGCGGGCAACAGCAATCAGATCGAGAACTACAGCTTTACCGACGACAACGCGCCGGAAGGCACCAACTATTACCGGCTGCGGCAGACGGATTACGACGGTCGCTCCGAGACCTTTGATCCCGTCAGCGTTTCGTGCGAGAGTGGTCCGCAACCTTCCCTCCTGCTCTACCCCAACCCTGCCACAGATCAACTGGTGCTGCAGTTCAGCAACATCGCCACGGAGGATGTCCGCATTGCCGTTACGGATGTGCTGGGCCGCACGGTGCTCGAATACGTACCGAACGCCGGCAGCCAATTAGAAAGCCGCATCACGCTTGACCTTTCCAACCTCAGCCCGGGAAGCTACTTTGTGAAGTTCCGTGCCGGCGATTTTGGGGAGGTACGACAAATCGTCAAAAATTAACAAAAAAAAAAAAGAGGTTGCCAACTTGTGCAGCCTCTTTTTTTTACCAGATTAAGCGTGCACATGCGAGGGTATAGCGCTCATGGTCGGCGCGAATGCTTGTTTACAGGGAAAGATTTCGCATCATGCGGAAGGAAACCGGCACCTCATGCCGCGCGTTCGCGGAAGCGAGTTTAACGATGCGGCGAGCCTTGTCGAACGACACCAGAAACCCGGCATTGATCAGAAAACTTTTATGAACACGAATGAAACCCATGCCCTCCAGCTGATCTTCTATGGCCTTGAGGTTCCGGCAGACCAATACATGTCCGCCATCACTGTTGTATATTGTGCTATAGCTGCCTTCAGCCTCAATATATAAAATCTGCTCAGGGTTGAACCAAGCGAATCCGGTTTGCGTACTAAAGCGAAGTTTGGAAGCCAATCGTGGCCATTGTGCTTCTAAGGCCTGAATGCGTTGAGGAAGTTCGGCGTGGCTGGAGGCCCGGAACCGGTCGAGCGTTTCGGCCAGCAATTCCGGATCCACGGGTTTAAGCAGATAATCAAAAGCCGCACATTTTATAGCGCGGATGGCAAATTCATCGTAGGCGGTCAGAAAAATAATTTCCGCATCCTTAAGTTGTTCCCCGGCCAGGGCCTCAAGCAGATCGAAACCATCCTGCCCGGGCATTTTAATATCCAGGAAAATCAGATCAGGCTGCAGCGAGCGGACAGCATCAAGCGCGCCGGGTACATCTCCGGCTTCGGCCTCCACCACAATATCGGGGTGTTGTTTCAGGACATTCCGCAGGTTCTGTCGGGCGCGTTCCTCATCGTCGACCACGACAGCCCGGTAATTTTTCTTCATAGCCTCAGCATTGAGGCAAAGGTAAAAAAATAAGCTTAAACGGCATAACGATAATCATCCGGAATCCACAGGTCCACGCGCGTACCGATCGGGCGGCCGGAATCATCGTACAAATCCGTAATGGTGTATCCGGCCGCTATTGCATTGTACTTATTGAGGATATCGAAGAATTGGGCGAAGACCTGCAGGCCCCGTCCGTTGGAGCGGGTTCGAAGGCGCTGGGATTGTTCTCGTCCAACGCCATTATCCTCTACCCGAATCCTAAGCAAGCCCGCATCCCGGCTAACATCCACCTTCAGCAAACCGAGGCCCTGCTTATGTTCCAATCCGTGCTTTAAGGCATTTTCAACAAAAATCTGTATACACATTTTGGGAATTAGCACCCCGACATCCACCCCTTCGTTCACCATAAGCGTGTAGCTGAATTTTTCGCCGAAACGGTATTTCTGCAGCAAGAGATAATTCTCCACAAACTCCATCTCATCCTTCAAAGGACGGGTGATACCCACATTACCATTAATGGAGGAGCGCAATAAATTCGACACCTTAACAAAATATTCGTACGCCTGATCGGGCTTATTTTCCTGAATGTCGGCACCAATGGCCGTAAGTGTATTGAAAACAAAATGCGGGTCGAGCTGAGCGTTAATCGTCCGGATCTGCAAAGATACCAGTTCACGCTGCACGTGTTGACGTTCCACTTCCTTCCGTTTATGCCTTTTCAGCAAGGTTAAAAAGATGATCACCAAAAGACCTGCGATGCCCATGGCCAGTAGGCCGGTAAACCACAGCGTTTCGTAAAAATAAGGTTCAATGGTGATGGCAATTTGCAGCGGACTTTTAGCCCACACCCCATCGCTGTTGCAGGCCAGCACTTCAAAGCGGTACTCTTTTGGTGGTAGATTGGTGTACGTAACGGATCTAAGGGAGGTAGGGTGAGACCATTCCTCATCATAACCGACCATACGGGTTTTATAGCGGATCCTATCCGGGCAGGTATGCGAGATTCCTGAAAATACAATTCGAAGGTTGCGCAAATCCGGAGAAAGGACAATCTCATTGCTGGCGGATACTTTGTCGGTGAAAGATTTCCAGTTTAAATCGTCGGTGGCCACCTCGAGCTGTCGCAGGTAGAGCGCCGGGGGCCAAGGATTGGTGCGGAGTTCATTCGGCATGAACTGCACCACACTTTCGGACGTCGGGATCCAGACGTTCCCTTGATAATCGAGACAGTTACCGTTTTGTCCGCATTCGATGCCATTGAAACCATTGTGTCGATCGAAGAAGCGGACGAAAGGCTTACGGCGGGCATACAAAGCCTCGATATCGAAAAGGTATAAACCTTTGATACCCCCGGCCAGGATATATTTTTGCTGATAGTTCGACAGGAAAAAACAATGTTCGGGCAGTACCTGAAATTCAACGCTGCCATTAAAAAGGTAAACGGCATCCCTACGGGCGATCCACATATTTCCACGGGCATCGCGAACCGCTGACACCGCACCGCGTTTGCCCAGCGCGGCCGCCTTGCCAGGCAAAGGCTTCAGTTGATCCTGGTCCCACCAATACACGGCTTTACTGGTAAAGATCCAGATATTTCCCGTGCCATCCTGTTCGATCCAGAGTACATTTTCATGTGGCAGGGGAATTTCCTGACGTTCATAGGTACGCGCATTAATTCGCCACAGGCCTTCTGAGGCACCGTACAGGAATTCGTTGTGGACGGTGTCTTCGAAAACACAGAAACCACAGGGAGGATAAGGCTCTCTCAACAAGGAAATGTAGCGAAAATCGTTGTTGCGAATTAAAACAAAACCACTGTCCATAGGATTAATCCACACACCGCGTGAGCTCACCCGCCCCCCCATGTAGAATTGACTTCCGGGGTGACGCTGGTAGGAGGCGTCGGGCAGGCTTGTCAAGGTCCCGCTTTTCAGGCGGCTGATCTGGCCCTTGTATCCGGCAAACCACAGGGTGCTATCGTGCGTTTGTACAATGCTCCACACGTAGGGGGCCATTCCTGATTCCTTTCCCCAATTTCTGAAAGCACGCGTAGGCAAGTACCACAGCCCATTTTCGGTCCCCAAAAAGAGGTTGTTTTCCCGATCAATCAGGAGGCGGTTGATCGGGACATCCTTGATAGAATCGCAGGCCTGTATTTGGCCCAGTGCATCAAACATCACCCAGGTATCGATCTCCGAGGTCGTAACCAGGTTTCGGTCGGTTGCGTAAAGAGAGACCGACCTCACCTCTTTTGAGGCCGGCTGCCAAATACGGGAGGCCTTGCCCTTGCAGTATGCATAGACACCGTCCACCCCCGGTGGTTGTGGATAAAGCGAGGACAGCATGAAAAAAATCCGGTCACGGACACGGGCCAGCAGCGGACTTTGAGCAGGAAGCTGCTGGCGGATATGCAGGGCGGGATCGCATTCGATGATGCGGTTGCTGGTTGACAAGAGCAAGCCCTGACGCCTGGGAAGCAGGATCATATCCACCATATATTCCTGCTCGTTCATGATAAAAATTCGCGACAAGCCATGCCGGTTGAAACGAAAAAGTTCGTGGGTTGTCAGTAGATAGGCTTCCGAAGAATCCTGATTTAAAACGATTTTGGAGACCTGTACGTTCGGCAGTCCGCCGGCCTTTTCAAAATGGTTTGCTTTCAACATCCAGATTCCTCCATTGCCGTAGACCATGAATTGTCCACGAACTTCAAGGAATCCATTCACCCAGGGACAATTTAGTCCCTGTGACTGGGAATAATTGCGGAAGATACGGCCATCGAAGCGGCTAACGCCGTCCTTGGTGCCCACCCACACAAAACCTTGCTGGTCCTGATACAAGGCCGTTACCTGATTTTGCGCCAGGCCATCAATAACGGTGTAATGGCGGTAACTATACTGCTGCGCGGAAGCCGTGAGGCTCAGAAAAAATAATACGAAGACAGAAAATATTTTTAGTTTCATCGAGGGGGCGAGTACATCCGAAATCAAAATCAAAGATAGGATATAAATACAGCTCTCCGTTCAATTGTCGCTGATCCTTTGTAAACGCAGACTATTTGCCGATAAACGTTGGTTTTCGGCAAGCATCGTTAAAAAAAGGCACCCTATACGGAGGTTCCCGACAGCAGATTTTGGCCATTCAAAGCCTGATTCAGGTGAAATAAACGGAACGCGATGATGATTGTCACGGCAGGCAAAGGGGTGCTTCTCTGCTTTTTTTTACCTTTGCATTCTAAGCATGATGTATGGACTTTCCTAAACTTTCCCTGACGGGTGATCTGGGCAGCGGCAAATCCCGCGTCAGCGGCCTGCTGGCCGAAGCGCTGCAATGCCGCATTGTTTCCACCGGGTATATTCAGCGCCGGATCGCGGAGAAGCACGGCATGACCACCCTTGAGCTCAATGAGCACACGAAAACGCATCCGGAGATTGACGATGAAATTGACGGAACGGTTACGGAAATGGCGGCTTTGCCGGAGACGCTGATCTTTGATTCGCGGCTGGCCTGGCATTTTGCGCCGGACACCTTCAAAGTTTTTCTGCTAGTGGATCCCTGGGTAGCGGCCGAGCGCATCCTGAACGATCATCGCAGCAGCGAGCCTTACGCTGATGTGCATGAAGCGCACGAAAAAATCATGGCCCGTCGACGGAGTGAACTTGAGCGTTTCAAAGCTTACTACAACATCGATTACGCCAGGCTGGGCAACTATGATCTGGTAATTGAAACCACCCATTCGAGGCCGGATGAAATCGCGGCCTGCATCCTGGATTGTTTTGATGCGTGGAAATCGGGGCGCGCTTATTCCGCCTGCTGGTTATCGCCGCGCAGCCTTATGCCCACGCAACTGATTTGCTGCAGCCTGGAGAAAGACATGAACGATGCGGACATCATGGAATACGAGCGGAATCTATTGATTCTGGCGGGCCATGGCATTGTGAGCAAGGCCCTGGCCGAGGGGCGCGCGCTCCTTCCGGTGAAGCTTCGCACGACGGATCCCGGGGGTGTTTTGGAGCGACTGCGGAAAAATTATATTACGCAGTGGGAAGAAATGCACTTCATGAAATTCCGGGAAATTCCCGATATTTACCGTTAAATCAACCTCCTCCATCCCATGGAAACGAGCCTTATTATCATTGGCGTCATACTGCTGATCGTTGGCATGGCCGGTTGCATCCTGCCATTTCTTCCCGGACCTCCGATAGGTTATGCCGCGCTGATCATGCTGCAACTCACCGACAAGAAGCCGTTCAGCACCACGTTTATGGTGGTGATGGGCGTGGTGGTAGCGGTGGTCACCCTCCTGGATTATATCATTCCCATTTGGGGAACCAAAAAATTCGGCGGCACCAAAAGCGGAATGTGGGGGGCCACGATAGGCTTGGTGGCCGGCCTTTTCTTCAATCTTCCCTTCGGCATAATCACCGGTCCCTTTGTGGGGGCCTACCTTGGTGAACTCCGCGCCAAACGTCCTCACAAGGAAGCCATACGGGCCGCCCTTGGATCGTTTTTAGGTTTTGTGATCGGGACGATATTGAAAATTATAGTGATGATTTTTATCACGTACTACTTCATCCACGCAGCATTTTAAAGAAAAAGCTGCCGGATCCGGCAGCTTTTTCTTCGCTTACTTTTTCACCGCGCGGTTCGAGAACCACACCATGAACCAGCCCACAGCGATCATAACGCCTAAGCTGATAAGGTAACTGGGTTGCTTAAAGATTTCCGGGATGGGCACTTCGGCGAAGTAGAGTCCGGCGAAGAGCAAGCCAATGAGGGCTTCGCCGGCGATAAGTCCCGATGCGATGAGGGTTCCGGAGTTATTGATTTTATCGACCGCCTCCGCATTAAGTTTGCTTCGTTTCAGGATCATATCCTGAATTCCTTTGATCAGGCCTCCGATAAAAATGGCAAAGGAGGTTCCGATGGGCAGGTACATCCCCACACTGATGAGCATGGGACTCTTGACCTGCATGAGAATAAAGGCAATACCCATGAGCATGCCCATCACAATTAAAATCCATTCGGTTTTAAACTCGATAATTCCTTTGGCTACGATGGCCATGAGGCTGGCCTGCGGGGCCGGGATGTTTTCGCCGCCAAAACCGGCATTGGCGCCCAGAATCTCATTTTGCACTTCGGGTTCCATATCCCGGATCTGGGTTAAGGAAAAAGTTTTGCCGGTGTACCCCTCCAATGTTCCGTTGTAAACAACTTCGGTCGTACCTGCGGCTTCCAGTTCCGCCATTTTCTTTCCGGTCATTTGCTTGATATCACCGAGGTGGAGCAGGGCAATCACCAAAAACATGATGATAGCAGCCGCACTTACCCCTACGATGTCACCAGCCTGCATTTTCCAGGGCGTCCCGCCCAGGAGATGTCCGGCTTTCAGATCCTGCAGCATTTCGCCGGCCACGGATACCGCTGCGCACGTCAGCGCTGCTACGCCCAACACCGCGGCGATGCCTTCGGGACCACGCATGCCCATCAACACCATCACAAAAGCCACCATGATAAGAATGCTCACGGTGAGGCCGGAGGTTGGGTTGCTGCTCACACCGATAATACCGACCAGGTAACCGGATACGGCGGAGAACACAAAGCCCAGCACCAGCATAACGAACATGGCCACCAGTGAGGCCGGGATGCTGTTGGAAAAATAATAATTCACGAAGAACATCAGTACGGCCAGAATCGCAATAACAATCATGACGGTGCGGATATTGAGATCCTTGTCGATACGGGCGATCTGGTGATCGGCTCCGGCGGCCTTGCGCAGGTTGGCAAAGGAACGCTTCATGCCATTGGCAAGGTTATCTTTCATCTTGTACAAGGTAAAGAAAGCCCCCACCAACATACCGCCAATGGCGATATAGCGCACATAATCCTTCCACACTCTTGTGATTTCCGCCGTCCAGTCGGTTACCGCCTCCGGTTGCTGGTAATGCAGGAAGTAGGCAATAGCCGGTGCCAGGAGGCCCCAGGCCAAAAGGCCTCCACTAAAATTCACGCCGGCGAGTTTGGGGCCAATGATATAGCCCACGCCCATGTAGGCCGGACTGGCGAAGGGGGATTTGAGCAAGAGATGGCCTTTGGTGAATGAAACAATCTTTTCCCATCCTTCGGCCATGAATTTAAAATCGACGAGTGTTTTGAAAACCGCGCCAATCGCGATACCCGAGAGGAGAAAGCGCGAGCTACCGCCGCCTTTTTGCGCCGACTTGTGGATTTCGGCCGCTGCAATGGATTCCGGGAACGGAAGTTCAGCATCGTCAACCATGGAACGGCGAATCAGCGCCACAAACATAATACCGAGAACACCGGCCACCAGCAGGGCGGCCGTGGAGATGAGGTAATGCTCCCAGGTAAAGAAGGGGATCCAGATGCCGGCAATAAAAAAGGCCGGGATCGTGAAAATAGCGCCGGAGGCGATATTGCCACCGATGGAGCCCACGGTACGGGCAAAATTCTCTTCGAGGATAGAGCCCTTAAACGCTTTGATGACGGCCATTCCGATAACGGCGGCCGTATACGTAGCCGCGATGGTCATACCGGCTTTTAGACCCAGGTAGGCGTTGGCGGCCCCCATGATCATGGCCAGCACGATGCCAAGTATCAGGGCCCGTCCGGTAAACTCCGTCATTTTCGTTTCCGAAGAAACAAAGGGAACAAATTTCTTTTCGTCAGCCATTGGATTCAGATTAGTGAATGAAAAATTGACTTATAATAAACCCAGACCCCGTGCAACGATTTCCGCCACATCGAGGTTCTGCATTTCTTCTTCTTTGTTTTTATACTTGATACCATCGGTGAGCATGGTCATACAGAAAGGACAGGACGTAGCGATCACCTTCGCGTTGGTGGCGATAGCTTCTTCCGTGCGTTCAATAAAGATTTCCTTATCCCCTTTCTCCGCTTCCTTAAACATCTGTGCACCGCCCGCGCCACAGCAAAGCGCAAAACTCCGGTTGCGTTTCATTTCCACCCGTTGGGGCGAAACTGCATCGATCAGGCTTCGTGCACTATCGTACTCATTGTTGGCCCGACCCAGGTAGCAGGGATCATGATAGGTGACCAAGGCATTCAGGGCCGTAGCATCTTTAATCACCAGCTTTCCTTCCTGCAGGCATTTGTTCAGGAACACCGTATAGTGGATTAGCTCGTACTGCCCGCCCATATCGGGGTATTCATTCTTTAAGGTATTGTAGCAATGCGGGCAGGTGGTCAGAATCCTGGTTACGCCGTAACGTTTGAAGGTGTCGATGTTGGTGAGAGCCTGCATTTGAAAAAGCATCTCATTACCGGCACGCCGCGCCGGATCGCCGGTACAGGTTTCTTCCGGTCCTAAAACAGCATATGAAACACCGAGATGATTCAGAATCGTCGCGAAAGCGCGTGCCACTTTTTTATAGCGGTCGTCAAAAGCGCCAGCACAGCCCACCCAGTATAAGTATTCGGGCTTTTCATTTTTTGCGGCCAGTTCGGCCATCACCGGGACGTGGAACGTATTGTTGTCTGCCATAGGTTTTCGTTTAGTCGACAGTCGATAGTCGTTAGTCGATAGTCGTTAGTCAGTTGTTGAAGGATTGATTGCCTTCTTATATTTTTAATTATTAATTTTTACTTTTTCTTTGCTCATTCCGCCCATTTCAGCCGGTCTTCCGGCGAGAACTGCCAGGGGGCGCCGTTGTTTTCAATGTTTGCGAAGATAGCTTTGATACCCGCGGGTGCATTGCCTTCTTCCATCACCAGGTATCGGCGCATATCCACGATCAGGGTGGGATGGTTAATGTTGACGGGGCATTCCTGAGCGCAGGCGTTGCAGGTGGTGCAGGCCCAAAGTTCCTCTTTGGTCAGGTAATCGTTCACGAGGGATTTCTGATCGTCGTAGGCCAACCCTTCTTTCAGCATGTGGGGTCCTTTTTCGTTCATGCGCTGGCGCAGGTTCATGAAGACCTTGCGGGGAGAGAGCTGTTTACCGGTGATGTTGGCCGGGCATACGGAGGTGCAGCGGCCGCACTGGGTGCAGGAAAGCGAATCAAGAAAATTCTTATGGTTTACATCTTCCACGTCTTTCACACCGAAACGCATCGGGGGCTGTTCGCCTTCCGGGGCAGCGGCAAAGGCGGTATCCGGATTCATCATCAGTTGCACTTCTTTCAGCACGTTTTCCATGATCGGCAGTTTACCCAGGGGTTCCAGACGGCTGAGCAGCACATTTGGGATGGACATGAAAACGTGAAAGTGTTTGGAATAGGGTAGAATATTGGCAAAGATAAAAATCAGCAGAATATGCATCCACCAGAACATATGCATCAGGTCCACATCTTCTTCGCCGGTTCCCATCAGGTCGGCCAGAACACGGCTTACAGGGTAAGTTCCCACGCAATCCCCCGGGCAGGTAGTGAGGTAGAATGTATTCAATCCCAGGAGGGAGACCATCAGCAGTAAGATCATACTGAGTGCGATGATGGCATCGGTATGGGTTTTCCGGACCATTTCAGGGCCTTCAAAGCGGCGGATGTGCATAAAAAGGCGACGGAAAATGAAGACCGCAATCGAGATCAACACCAGCAGGGCAAAAACATCCCCGGAGGCGGTGATAACGTCATACAGCCAGCCCAGGTTCGACAAAACGCGGTCGGTGCCGGCAATGCCGTCGATGACCATTTCCACGCTGCCCACGCAGATCACACAGAATCCCCAGAAAACAAGAGCGTGCATAAATCCGATGACCGGGCGGCGAAATATTTTGGTTTGGAAAAAGGCCACCTTCATCATAATGATAAAGCGTTTTCCCCAATGGCCAAAATGGTAAGGACGTGTTAGTTTATAGAAACGAAAAAGCCGGAAAGCGGAATACGCGAAGATTCCAATGGTTGCCACAAGGCAAGCGATAAAGAGATACTGATTTCCCATAATTTTCATGTATTAGCGGGAACAAAAATACACATTTCCGCGAAATGAGGTCTATGGGTGGGTGCACAAGAAGGAAGTGGGTAGTGCCTAATCGTGAAACAGCCATTTGACGCCAAACTTAAAGGCGCGATCGGCGAAGGGATAATGCGGTGTAGAATAATAATTATAGCCAAAGAGGCCGGCATTCGCGTGATCGAGTTTAAGGAAGAGGAATGCTCGTTTAATTTGAAGGTTCAGAAAGACATCGACATACAGATAGTTCCCTGTTTTCTTATCGTATTGCAGATGGAACTGTCGCGTATCGGGATTCCAGGCATCGGCAAAATAAGGCGTATTGTACCACAGATCGATACCGGTTTGAACGCCCAGGGCTTTCTTAAACATTTTAAAGGTGACGAAATACGATTGAGTAGCGTTGAACAGCGGCAGGTGCAAGATATTTTCGTTGGTACTGTACTGCACGATCGCGCGGTTATCGATCGCGAACTTCCCGAAGACGAAAAGTTTTTTCACGAAGAGGCTGAGCACGCTGATTGCAGGATCCTGGTATTGTTGCGGATTGGAATATACATCCCAGTACAGAAAATCCTTCAGGCTGCTCCATTGAAGGTAGGTACTCAGGCGGGGACGGTCGTACCCCAGGCGAAGGCTCAGGATTTGTTGTTTGCCAAAAGCATTATCCCAGCGGTGGTAGGCCGACCAGGAATGCTGCGCCAGCCAGGGGAAATCGATGCGCGCAAAGGTAGCGGACACGCTCAGGATGTTGTTTTCTTTCTCTTTTCCCAGAAACAGTTGCAGGGAAGCCGTTCCCTTAAGATCGTTGTTGCTAACATTACCGATCACGTACTCACCGGAGGCCGAGAGCATCATTCGTTGAAGGATGTTGAGTTGAAATCCGGCGGAGGGGGTAAACAGGCTGAAGTACTGGTTTTGAGGCTGTTCGTGAACTTCGATGTAGCTATGCCGGATTCCGGCGAAGAAGCGGAAGGCCGACGGTTTACCACTGGCCGACAGCGCGTTACTGGCCCAATTCAGGCTATTCTCCAGTTTTTTAATGAACATTGAATCTTTCACCGTGGAACTGTCTGAGCCAAAGAAGAAGGGGTAATAGTCAGCTTTCGGACCTTCGTCGGTATAGAAATACCGTGACTTGCTGAAGGTGGTGGTAAGGCTGAGTTGTCCCAGGCTAAGGCCGCGGTATTTCGCGGAAAGCGAATCAAACGATCGGAAGTCGCCATTGAGTAGATGTTTAAGGGACCAATTGTTTTCCGTAAGTTTATTCAGGGCGGCTTTCAAACCGTAGGAGAATTGGGTGATGTTGCGGCCTTCGCGGGCCTGTTCATAAATGGAATCGACGAGGATTCCGCCGTTTTCCATAGTTTTCAGGCGGTTGTAGGCATAATAAGCAAAAGCCTGATAGCGGCGGTTTCGGGTGGTGAAGTGGCCGGTAAAATACGTATTGATATCGTCAGATTTTTGCCGGAAGGAGCTATGTCCTAAGGCGTTGATGATATTAAAATACGCGCCCAGGGTGACTTGCTGCTTAATGGTATGGGAATGAATTACGCGGAAGGTTTGTTCCTTTCGGGAACCCATAGAGTAGGCCAGGTCGGTAAAGGGGCGCAGGGAGGAAAAGAAGCGGATATCTGGTGAGCGCAGGCGATAGGCATCGAGGTAATGCAAGCCCTCGTCAAAACCGGTACTCAAGGAGGGTGAAAAGATCAGGGGTTGGTGTGCGAGGCCGATATTACCGGTAGACTGATAAAAGACATCTCGGTTAAACAGCGGGTCGTACTTCTGCACGCGGAGGAAAGCTGTATCCAGCCATTGACCGTGGAGAAGGACGTTGGAGTCGGCGCTGTGGATTGAATAAAAATACACCTGGTTTGAGTCAGCGCGCGATAGTGGACGATCGGAAGATTGACCGAACGTGGATATTGAGGGCAAGAGTGCCAGGAGAGCGAGAATAAGGTTGATCCGGTTTTTCATAACAAACAGGCCTCAAAAGTACGAAAAAAAGGGATGTATCAGTAATCTGATGGTAGTAAACGAAAGTCTTTAATGCCTGCAAAAAAAAAGGGTCGCAAAACCATCCGGCAGCGCTTGATGAGGAAAGATTCAAGCCTTCGCGGAAAGCGCAGGCAATGGGTTTAAAAGGGAAAGCCCAGAGATGACAGGTTATTCAAGGGGCCGCACAGCATAAGGACATTAAAGGAAGGCGAAGCAGGTGGGAGCAAGGGAAGAGGGCAAAAAAAAACCCCGGTTGAAACAACCGGGGTGAGTAAAACTTTGGCGACGACATACTTTCCCACAACTAAATGTAGTATCATCTGCGCTAGTGGGCTTAACGGCTCTGTTCGGAAAGGGAAGAGGTGAACACCACTGCTAAAGTCACCAAAAGATCTTAAATGACTAATGACATAAAAAAGGAAAGTAGTATAAGTAAATAGAAAAGGTATTGAACTTCAATAGAAAGCTACGGACAATTAGTACTGCTCGGCTTTGACATTACTGTCTTTACACCTGCAGCCTATCAACGTCATAGTCTTTGACGGTCCTTAAAAGAAATCTCATCTTGAGGCGAGTTTCGTACTTAGATGCATTCAGCACTTATCTCATCCAGACGTAGCTACCCTGCGATGCAGCTGGCGCCACAACAGATGCACTAGCGGTCTGTCCAACTCGGTCCTCTCG
>CAZPDS010000067.1:0-13153 GCA_964585485.1 uncultured Bacteroidales bacterium | reverse complement strand
TGTTGAAATGGGATGCCGTGGCCGATGAAGCCCAGTCGTGGCGATGGATCATTTTTATTGCCTTCCTGATGGGCCTGTCGATTGGTGTGCATTTGCTCAATTTGCTCGCCATTCCGGCCATCACCTTTATTTACTACTTCCGGAAATTCAAACCTTCCCGCAAAGGCCTCGCCCTCACATTCGGAATTTCACTCTTGCTGCTGGCGGCCATCATGTATGGTATTATTCCTGAAATTCCATTTCTTTACGCCCGCACGGAACTGAACTTTGTAAACCAACTGGGCCTCCCCTTTAATTCCGGTACGATCTTTTTTACCTTGCTCCTGATTTCCGGTATGGCCCTGGGGCTGTGGTTTACCGCGGATGGCCGCAAGCTTGCTGGTCGTGGGGCCCTGGCCGTAGCCTTGCTGCTGGCCGTGTTGATTCTTACCGCGTCCTTGTCCGTGGGCGATTTCGTTCTCCGTCTCGCCATCCTGACCGCCCTGGCCTGGCTGGTATGGTACGGCCGAAATCACCGGCCCGCCCTGAAAACAGCCCTGCTGTCGCTGGCTTTCCTGATGATCGGTTACAGCAGCTTTCTCGTGCTCGTCATCCGCTCAAATGCCGAACCCCCCATCAACGAAAATAGTCCCAAAGATGCCATCAGCCTGCTTTCGTACCTGAACCGTGAACAGTACGGTACCTGGCCCATCTTCTACGGACAATATTATTGCGCACCCCTCGATGCGCGGGAACCCTTTACGGATGGCAATCCCATCTACGGACGGGATGAGGCCAGCGGAACCTATGTGGTTACCGATGCCCGGAAAAAAACCGTCGAAAATTACGACGACCGCTTCTGCACGCTGTTCCCGCGCATGTGGAGCGACCAGCAGGAGTATCATATCAGCGGTTATCAGTCGTGGGCGAACATTCAGGGAACCCCGGTCAATGTGCAGGGCCGCAACGGTACCTCACAAACCATTGTCAAACCTACCTTCTTCGAAAACCTGACCTTCTTCTTCCGCTATCAACTGGGCCATATGTATTTCCGTTACTTTATGTGGAATTTTGCCGGACGGCAAAATGATATACAGGGCTATGGCGGCTTGCAGAATGGCAATTGGATAAGCGGCATCCGTTGGCTTGACGAAATGCGCCTCGGCCCACAGGCGAACATGCCGGATTTCATGACGGCCAATAAAGGCCGCAACTGTTTTTTCCTTCTGCCGCTGCTGTTGGGCCTGGCCGGTTTTTTCTTTCAGCTGTCGAAAGACCTCCGGGGCTGGATCGTTGTCTTTCTGTTGTTCCTGTTTACCGGATTCGCGATCAACATCTACCTTAACCCCGTGCCCTATCAGCCCCGTGAGCGCGATTATGCCTACGCGGCTTCTTTCTACGCTTTCGCGATATGGATCGGCCTCGGTGTGATGTGGCTAATCAACGTGCTGCAAAAATGGCTGAAAGGCAAAGCGCCGGTAATCCTCGCCTTTAGCCTCTCCTTCGTATTGGTGCCGGCGCTGATGGCCCGGGAAGGGTGGGATGATCATGATCGTTCCGATCGCTACACCGGCGTCGATATCGCTTCGAATTACCTGAACAGTTGTGCACCCAATGCCATCTTGTTTACCGTGGGCGATAACGATACTTTCCCCCTCTGGTATGCCCAGGAAGTGGAAGGCATCCGCACCGACGTACGCGTGGTCAACCTTAACCTCCTGGGAACCGATTGGTACATCCGCCAGATGAAACGCCGGGTGTATGACTCAGCCCCGCTTCCGCTGTCACTAACGGATGACCTGGTGCTCGGATCGAAAAGGGAATATACGTTTATTGTGGAAGATACCTCCCGCGTTCCCGCCGGTGTTTATGCCGACCTGGCCGGGCTGATGAAATTTGTGGCCTCGGAAAACCCGGAGGATAAAGTGGAAGGTATGCGCGGCTGGGCCAGCTATTTCCCAACTTCCCATTTTATGATTCCTGTGGATACAGCCAGCGTGCTCAAAAGCGGCATGATTCCACCGGAGTTTCGCGATTCGGTGCTGACCGGGCTTCGCTTCGACTGCAAGCGCTACGGCCTGGCTAAAAGCAATCTCATGGTCCTCGACTTGCTGGCACACTTTAACTGGGAACGCCCGGTGTACTTTGCCGTCAGCAACGGCTCCGAGGCTTTTCTTGGCCTCGATCAGTATTTCCAGCTCGAAGGAATGGCCTATCGCCTGATGCCTTTTGTGAACCGAAGCGCCGACAGTCTGGTGGGCCGCGTGAATACCTCGCTGATGTACACGAACATGATGGAGAAATTTCGCTGGGGCAACATGGATAAACCCGGGGTCTATCTCGATGAAACCAACCGCCGGATCTGTGCCAATATGCGCAGCCTGTTCGGACGCCTGGCGATGGCGCTGCTGCGTGAAAATAGGGCGGAACAAGCGGTCCGCGTTTGCGACCGCTGTGTGGAAGTGATGCCCGACGAAAATGTGCCTTTCGATAAAACAATGATCACCCTGATTAGTGCCTACTACAAAGCGGGGCAGCCCGAAAAGGGTGAAAAAGTACTGCGCGTCCTGAAGTCCCACTGTGAGCAGGAAATCCGCTACTATCAGCAGTTTGATGGAGTGGATGCGGCCTATGTAAGTACAGACCTAAAAGAAGCCGCGGAGGTGCTGAAGATTTTATCCGGTTTTGAATACCTGATCAATCAACAAACCAACCATTAATCCAAGACCCGGCGAATCTTGAAACACATTATACATAGTAAGATTAAAAAGATTTTACAGGCTGTGCAACCTGAACCCCCTGCGTCGTGTCTTGTCTCCGACCGAAAACCGATGCACATGTATTTTGTAAAATCACCCCTCTTGCTGTGTAAACTTTATCAGCGCAACGAAATTTGGAATATCGACACACAGCACAAAGAGATTTTCCTCACCTTTGACGACGGCCCCATCCCCGAAACCACACCCTGGGTATTGGATATCCTGGAAAAGTATAAAGCCCATGCCACCTTTTTCTGCGTCGGGCAGAATGTGGAACGTAACCCACGGCTTTTAGATGATATGGTGGTTCGCGGCCACACTGTGGGCAATCATACCTACAATCACCTTAACGGATGGAAAACCCGTAACGACGATTATTTTGAAAACGTGATGCGATGCCGCGAAATCGTCCCAACGACCTTGTTTCGCCCACCCCATGGCCGAATCAAACGTTCGCAGATCCAGGACCTGAAACCTTATTTTACCATGATTTTCTGGTCGGTGCTGACCGGTGATTTTGATACCACCATCGACCCCCTGAAATGCCTCAACAACGCGCTTATCAATACAAAGCCCGGCTCTATTGTTGTTTTTCACGATAGCCTAAAGGCCTGGCCAAACATGAAAAATGCCCTGCCTGCCTTCCTTGAACAGTACAGCATGATGGGCTATACCTTCAAATCACTTCCCTACGATATCAAGAGCCAGCCCGTACCCTCACGGGAGTATGAACTGGCTTTTAACTAGCAGGAGATCACATTTATCAGTTTATGGTACAAACAGCAGAACGCAATTCCGGAACCCAGGCCTCAGATAATGTTATTCATCACCGTCACCTGATCGCCTACCAGGAAGCGGCAAAAAGGGTCTCTGGACGTGTTCTCGAAATCGGTAGCGGCGAAGGCTACGGCATCCGCATCCTGGCTCCGCTGGCCTCCGAATACATGGCTTTTGACAAACACGCCACCCCTGTAGATCCTTCGATCCCTAATGTACGCTTCGTTCAGGCCCACATCCCACCGCTGACCGGTGCCGGCGATAATTCCATGGATTTCGTGGTGAGCTTTCAGGTCATCGAACATATCCGGAACGATCGCTTTTTCCTGGAAGAAGTTCACCGGGTGCTCAAACCCGGCGGTAAACTGATCCTAACCACACCGAACCGAAGCATGTCGCTGACCCGCAACCCCTGGCACGTGCGCGAGTACAAGCCGGATCAGATGAAAACCCTGATCCAGTCGGTATTCCCCAAAACGACACTGTTGGGCGTTTACGGTAGTGACAAGGTGATGGCCTACCACGAGGCGAATCGTAAATCGGTCCGGAAATTTACCCGCTTCGATATCCTGAATGCCCAATATTGGCTGCCCCGCTGGATGCTCCAGATTCCCTACGATCTGGCTAACCGGATGAACCGTACCCAACTGCATGCCGCCAATACCGGACTGGTCGCCGAAGTGACCACCGCCGATTTTTTTCTCGATGCAATGACCGACCGCTGCTTTGATTTCTTCTGCATCGCAGAAAAAGACTGAGCCATCCCAACTCTTCACCAAACCTTGATGGAGTGCTGTGCACTCCCCAATACTTGTGCGTTTCATCCTTTACCTGACGGATGTAGGTGCTGGACTGCTTGTGCCTTGAATGTGCCGGTTTTCTAAGGTATATTCAGGTAATTATTAACCGTTCCAGCTAAAACATCACATCATGAAAACCGACAAAACCAGGCTCGACGACCTGATCTTTGCAAACCGCAACAAAGAGTATGGTGCCTATGCCAACCGTAAAAATTACAACAAGTACGTAACATGGGCTGTGTTAAGCGGTGTGGCCTTGTTCCTCTGCATTATCTCCGTGCCGGTCATTGCCAATTACCTGAGCGAAGCCCGTTACGTAGAAAGCGAAAATGTGGTGCGGGTCGAAAGTTTCCGTACCGCCAGGATTGAAAAGAAAGTGATGGAGCTTCCAAAAGCCGCGGAACAGAAAGTGCAGAAGGCGGCTTTCAAAATGCCAAAACCAACAATGGAAGAACCGGAGGCCGATGGCCTGGAAGCTGCCATGGAGGGCGTGAAAAATCCACCGGCCGGCGAGTTCGTGATGCCGGAAACGCCGGTGGATAATTCCGGCGAACGGATTGTGGAAACGCCAAAAGAACCGGAAACCTTCATCGTGGTGGAAGAAATGCCGAAATACCCCGGAGGCGACGCGGCTTGCCGCAAGTTCCTGCAGGAAAATGCCAGCTATCCGCAGCTAGCCAAAGAAACCGGTATACATGGGAAAGTCTACCTCCGCTTCGTGGTCGATGAAAACGGGAAAGTGGGCGAAGTGGTGGTGCTTCGAGGTATTGGCGGAGGTTGCGATGAGGAGGCTGTGAGGGTGGTGAGCTTATTGCCCGACTGGACACCGGGACGGCAGAGCGGACACAACGTGAGGGTAGCCTTCAACATCGATGTCGACTTTATCCTCCGCTAAGGTGAGTGGGGTGTTTGAGAAGGGGCTGACGGCAGGCGCTGATCAGCCCCCGCTCATTAGATGCAGCACCATTACCTCATCCCCGTCATGTACCGGGGTGTTTACGTAGTCTTCCCGCTTAACCAGCGTCCCGTTGATCTTTATGATCAGCAGTTTGAACGAATATTTTTTTTCCGCGAGCAGTTCCGTGACACTCATGGTGTCCTGCGCAAATTCTTCAGCTTTGTTGTTCAGTATAATCTTCATGAGGTTTCAAATAGACGTTTGCGCTGCGCCTGACAGCAATATCTCCAGAACGACGTTCGCCTGCATGTTGGCAACGATGGCTACACGCGGCGCCAGGGGCGGGTTTTCGTCGTCCACCTCGGAGGTGAAGTCGCCGCAAACGCTGAGCTGGCCATGACGCTCCGTGCGAAACGAATCATTGTTTCCGTAACCGGCCACACCTACGCCGGCTACAATGGGGGTGGACGGCATTTGACTCAGCACCGTTTCCAGTATCATCTGTTTCATTTCCGCCAGATCAAAAGCTTCAACAATCACATCGCAATGGGCAAAAACCTCGGGGATGTTGTTTGCATCCAACTTCAGGTCCTTGGCGATTACCATGATTTCGGGATTGATACGGAAAAGATTTTTCTGCAGCGCGTAAGCCTTTTTCTCACCCACCTGATTGGTGAAAAAGTATTGCCGGTTCAGGTTGGCTTCCGATACTTCATCATAATCCGCCAGAACAATTTTCCCTACACCCGTGCGCGCCAATGCAACCGCACAGTTCGAACCGAGTCCGCCACAGCCGGCGATCCCTACGGTTTTTCCTGATAATATCTGCCTGATTTCATTGTATCGCATGATCGATTATTTAACCCCCGATGTTGTAAAAGGTTCCGGTATCGTTGTGCCGGCCTTTTTCCGGCTTGTGCCGCAAGGCTTGTTCGATGGCTTCTTTGGCGCCAAGTGACCGCACATTGTATTCGAGATTGCTGAACAGACACGGACGAATGCTGCCGTTGGCCGTGAGACGGAGCCGGTTGCAGCGCGGACAATCCCCACCGCTGCCGCCTTCTACAACACTAAAATGCCCGGCCATCAAATCCATTTTCCGTATGAACCGAACCTCCAGTCCGAGTTGTACGGCGAAAAATTGCACCGCTTGTGCCTCTTCTTCGCCGGAACTTTCCTGGACGACACAATTGAGCTTGATGGGGCTCAAACCTGCGCGCATGGCGGCCATCAGGCCGCGTATCACGGGCTTAATTTCCCCGCCCCGCGTCAGGCGGCGGTAAAGATCCGCATCAATTGTATCCAGGGATACATTGACCCTGTGCAATCCCGCTTCTTTTAAGGGCTGGGCAAAGGTTTCAAGTAATTGTCCGTTGGTGGTCAGCGCCAAATCCTCAATACCATCAATCGCGGCCAGCATACCTACCAGCGTCGGAAGCCCTTTGCGCACCAACGGCTCACCGCCGGTGAGGCGGACTTTGCGAATGCCCATGTCCACCGCTGTTTTAACCACCTCCACGATCTCTTCAAAACTCAGGATATCGGAGTGCGACAACAAGGGAACACCCTCTTCCGGCATGCAGTATTCGCAGCGAAGATTGCAGCGGTCCGTTACCGAAACCCGCAGGTAATCAATGGTCCGCTTATAATTGTCGAACATCAACAGCTGTCCCTTTCAGTAATTCGGTGATGCCTTCCGGAACACAGATGATGCCCGTCGCGTTCGACATGGCATGGATGTGAGCAGAGCCATGGTAATCCACCAGGTCGGCATAACGGTTTTCAGTAATCATTACCGGTACAATGTTTAATCGCTCGGCGCGCCGCCGCCGGAAATCCTGCCGGAGCGTCAATTGCACGGTGAGGGGCCGGAAGACATGTCCCTGCATTTTATATAATACGGGTTTGACAAGAAGTTCAAATAACATATACGAGGATACCGGGTTGCCGGGCAAACCAAAACACAGGCGTTCGTCAGAGCTTGCCAGTACGGTGGGTTTTCCCGGCTGTATGGCGATTTTCTGAAAGAGCAGCTGCATCCCCGCCTGCTGTATCATGGCCGGCACAAAGTCAAATTCGCCCATCGAAACCCCTCCGGTCAGCAAGCTGACATCGTAGCGATGAAAGGCCAGCCGTAGCTTTTCTAGGGTGTCTTTTTCCGTGTCTTTGGCAATGCCCAGGTAATCGGCCCGAATACCCATACGCGCCGCCTGGGCGATCAACTGGTAGGCATTGCTGTTGCGGATTTGCGAGGCCCCGGGCTGTACGCCGGGTTCAACAAGTTCGTCGCCGGTGGAAATGATCGCTACGGTGGGCTGTTTCGCTACCAGTGGGGTTGCAGCGCCGCCCGCCGCCATGATGGCTACGTGCCCCGGCGTGATGAGGGTGCCCGAAGGAATCAATCGTTGTCCTTTCCGCACATCTTCCCCCCGAAGGCATATATTGGGAGCGGTTTTTTGTACGTCGAAGCGAACGGTGCCCGGCGTCGGCTCCACGCTGTTCTCCACCATCACCACGCAATCGGCGCCCGGCGGTACCGGCGCACCCGTCATAATGCGAGCGCTTTGACCCGGACCTATTTCCTTCACGGGGGTTTGACCGGCGGCGATCGTTTCAACTACCTGCAGTTCCTGGTCGAGATCCTGCATCCTGCACGCATATCCATCCACAGCGCTCTTGTCGAACGGCGGCATATCGGTATCGGAGAGAATGTCTTCCGCCAATACACGACCCAGCGCCAATTCCAGATTCACCCGCTCCTTGTCTTTATGGAAGGCCGCTTCAAGGGCGCAGTTCAGGGCTGTTTCGAAGGGGATCATGCGTTTTAATTTCCTTACAAAGGTACAAAAGACCGGCGAACTACAGCGCATCCAACCACAAGAATGAGTTTTTCACAATTTTCCAACACGGCTCCGCCGGCCTCAAAAAATATTCTATCTTTGTCTAAACTGATTATTAACGTTAAAAAAATAAAGCATTATGGCACTTGAATTTACAGATTCCAATTTTGAAGAACTGGCACTGAAATCCGATAAACCGGTGGTCGTCGATTTTTGGGCCGAGTGGTGCGGTCCCTGCCGGATGATTGGCCCTTACATCGAACAAATGGCCGCCGAATATGATGGGAAAGCGGTGATTGGCAAAGTTAACGTGGATAACTGTCCCGGTATCGCCGGAAAATATGGCATCCGCAATATTCCTACGATCTTGTTTATCAAAAATGGCGAAGTGCAAGACAAACAAGTAGGCGCTGTGGCCAAAGCCGCCCTCGTTCAAAAGCTCGATAGCCTCTTGTAAATTTACATACCCAATCCGGCAAATACCCGTTATACCTCCCGGTAACAACGGGTATTTGTTCATTATATGATCGACCGCAAAACCGTACAGCAGTTTGGCTATCTCGAACTGGTAGCCCGCCAGGTGGTGGAAGGCTTTATTACCGGCCGCCACAAAAGCCCCTTTCATGGCTTCTCCGTGGAGTTCGCCGAACACCGGCTCTACAATACGGGCGAATCCACCAAACATATCGACTGGAAACTATACGGCCGTACCGATAAATTGTTCGTCAAAAGGTACGAAGAGGAAACCAACCTGCGCTGCCACATTGTGCTCGATCAATCCTCTTCCATGTACTATCCGCTTATCAATAATCCCGACATCACCCATCCCAACAAACTCCTTTTCTCAGCCTATTGCGCCGCCGTACTCATGAATATTTCCGGGAAACAGCGCGATGCGGTGGGCCTCAGCCTCTTCGCCGATAAACTGAACTTTCACACCATGGCGCGCTCATCCTCCGTTCATCACAAAATGCTCTATCATGAACTGGAGAAAATGCTCCAGGCCTACGATCCTGCAAATGCCCGCCCTACCTTCGCCGCCGAAGCGCTGCACGAAATCGCCGATAAAATCCATAAACGCTCCCTGGTGGTGATCTTTAGCGATATGCTCGAGAGCCGTCAGGAAACGGATAACCTCTTCGCCGCCCTGCAGCACCTTCGGCACAATAAACACGAAGTAATCCTCTTCCACGTCAGTGATCACAAAATGGAACAGGACTTCGCTTTCGATAACCGGCCCTACAAATTGGTGGACATGGAGAGCGGCGACGAAATCCGCATCCAGCCGTCGGAAGTCCGGCAGTCATACATCGACGCCATGAACCGCTATATGGCCGAACTGAAACTCCGCTGCATGCAATACCATATCGACTTTGTGGAGGCCGATATCAACAAGCCCTTCGATCAGATCCTGGTTCCCTACCTGCTGAAACGCGCCCGGACCAGCATGTGACCGTGATTATGTTGAAATTTGTTGTGCTTTCCCGCTTGTTTTAATGTTTGTTTTTTCAAAAGAAATGTAATAACTTTGTAGTCACATTCCAAAGACCGGATTATGGACCTTTCAATCGTGAAAATTGGGAATTCAAAAGGAATACGATTAAGTAAAACCCTTCTTGAAAAATATAATATCAAGGATACGGTTGAATTAATCCTTGAAAAGGGATATATTATTCTTAAGCCGAAAGCAACGCCCCGTAAGGGATGGGAGAAGGCATTTAAAAAGATGCATGAAAACCATGACGATAAACCCTTGATGGCGGATATTTTTGACGACGAAAACTTCGAACAATGGAGTTGACGCAATATAGCATCGTGCTGGTCAATCTTGACCCCACCATAGGAAGTGAAATACAGAAAACGAGGCCATGTGTGATCATTTCGCCGGACGAGATGAATAAGTACCTTCAGACCATCATTATTGCTCCGATGACAAGTCATTCGAAAAACTACCCGACAAGAGTAGATGTTAAGCACAATCAGAAAAAGGGTTGGATTGTGTTAGATCAAATACGCACCATCGACAAACAACGGGTTTTGAAATCACTGGACTGTCTCACCGAAAAGGAGGTGCTGAAAGTTAAGCGCGTCCTGAAAGAAATACTTGTCGACTAGCATTCAAACTTTTTCATACAACAACCGCATGACCAATACCCCCAAGAAACTTTTCCTGCTGGATGCCATGGCCCTTATCTACCGGGCATTCTATGCACTCAATAAAAATCCGCGCATCAACTCCAAAGGACTGAATACCTCGGCCATTCTTGGGTTTACCAATACCCTCTGGGACCTGATCAAAAAGGAAAAGCCCACCCACATTGGCGTGGCGTTCGATACCATGGCGCCCACCCATCGCCATACCGATTTTATCGAATACAAAGCCAACCGGCAGCAAATGCCCGAAGACCTGAGCCTTTCCATTCCCTGGATCAAGCAACTGATCGAGGCTTTTCAAATTCCTGTTTTGTATGTGGAAGGTTATGAAGCGGACGACGTGATCGGCACCCTGGCCAAGAAGGCCGAGCAGCACGGGTTTACCACGTATATGATGACGTCGGACAAGGACTTTGCCCAGCTTGTTTCTGATAATATCTTTATGTTTAAACCCGCGCGCGGCGGCGAAAAACCAGAGGTGCTGGGACCCAGGGAGGTCTGCGAAAAGTACAGCCTGACCCACCCGGAACAAATGATCGACCTGTTGGGCCTGATGGGCGACAGCGCGGATAACATTCCCGGTATTCCCGGCGTAGGCGAGGTGACGGCCAAAAAATTACTGGCGCAATTCGGTTCCGTCGAAAACCTGATTGCCAGCGCCGCTACCATTGATAAACCCCGGCTGCGCGAAATGGTCCTGCAAAACAAGGAACTGGCGCTGCAATCGAAGATGCTGGCCACCATTCTGCTGGATGTCCCCATCGATTTTGAACCCGATCGTCTATTGTGGGACGGCCCGGATCCGGAGAAGTTGAACCCCTTATTCGAGGAACTCGAATTCAAAACACTGGCACAGCGGATTTTTACCGACATCCGCAAAGCTGCGTCCCCTGAGGCCCCTGATGTGCAAGCCGCAGGGCAGACCGACCTGTTCGGTCGTATCGAAGGACTCCCGGCCGAAAGCGAAGAAGGCCCCCGTCGCCGCTTAGCCACGACGCCGCATACCTATCACCTCTGTGATACACCGGAAAAACGAGCCGCACTGCGCACGCAACTGATGAACGAAGCGCATTTTTGTTTCGATACGGAAACCACAGGCCTGGACCTGCCGACCGCTGAACTGGTGGGAATGTCCTTCGCCGTGAAACCCGCCGAAGCCTGGTACGTGCCCGTTCCCGAGGATCCGGAAGCGGCCCAGACCATTGTCGACGAATTCCGCCCGCTGATGGAAAACCCATCCATCGGGAAAACCGGGCAGAACCTTAAGTTCGACCTGGGTATCCTGAAAAAATACGGCCTTGAAGTCAAGGGCGAACTCTTCGATACCATGCTTGCGCATTACCTGCTGCAGCCCGAAATGCGCCACAACATGGACTTTCTGGCCGGCCACTACCTCGACTACGAGCCGGTGCCCATCGAAGCCCTGATCGGACGCAAAGGACGAATGCAAATGAGCATGCGCACGGTGCCCCCCGACGATATTAAAGAATATGCCGGCGAAGATGCCGACATTACCCTGCAACTGCGCGATGTCTTTAAGCCGCTGCTGGAGGAGAATAAGATGTCGGACCTGCTCCGCAACG
This sequence comes from uncultured Bacteroidales bacterium, assembly GCA_964585485.1. Lineage (GTDB taxonomy): Bacteria > Bacteroidota > Bacteroidia > Bacteroidales > CAIWKO01 > CALGYY01. The sequence continues at coordinate 1,363 of CAZPDS010000067.1, read as the reverse complement.
TGGAGGTCCCGCTGATCAAGGTGCTTGGCTCCATGGAGTTCACCGGCATACGCATCGATACCGCGGCCCTGAAAGATTATTCAGCGCTCCTGGAAAAGGAAATCCGCCAGTTGGAGAAGGACATTCACGAACTGGCCGGCATTGGATTCAACATCGCTTCCCCCAAACAATTGGGCGAAGTGCTGTTCAACAAACTCCGCATCATCGAGAATCCGAAGAAAACACAAACGCGTCAGCTTTCCACCGCTGAAGAGGTACTGGCAAAACTGGTCGACAAACATCCGATCATCCCCAAAATCCTGGATTACCGCGAACTTACCAAGCTGAAATCCACTTACGTGGATGCCCTCCCGGCCCTGGTCAGTCCGGTCAGCGGACGCTTGCATACATCCTACAACCAGGCGGTCACCGCCACCGGCCGCCTGAGCTCCACCAACCCCAACCTGCAGAACATCCCGATCCGTACGGAACGCGGACGCGAAATCCGCAAGGCCTTCGTGCCGCGCGATGAAAACCATACCCTGCTGTCGGCCGACTACTCCCAGATTGAACTTCGCATCATTGCCGCCCTGGCCGGGGAAAGCCAGATGCTCGACGACTTCCGCAGCGGGAAGGATATTCACGCTACCACCGCCGCCCGCGTGTACAACCTTCCCCTGGAGGAGGTAAGCAAAGAAATGCGCCGCAACGCCAAAACTGTGAACTTTGGCATCATCTACGGCATCTCGGCCTTTGGTCTGAGTGAACGACTGAATATTCCACGCCGCGAAGCGGCTGATATCATCGACCAGTACTTCGCCAAATACCCGGCTATCCGCGATTATATGGACAGCACCATCCGGAAAGCCCGTGAAAACGGCTTCGTGGAAACCGTGCTTGGCCGCCGCCGTTACCTTAAGGATATTAATTCAGCCAACGCCAACATCCGCGGCTTTGCCGAACGAAATGCCATTAATGCCCCCATACAGGGCTCGGCGGCCGACATGATTAAAGTGGCTATGATCAGGCTTTGGAACGAAATGGAACGCCTGCAACTGCGATCAAAAATGGTGTTGCAGGTACACGATGAATTGGTGTTCGACGCGCGTCTTGATGAACTGGATATTCTCCAGCCTTTGGTTGAACGCCACATGAAAGAGGCGATCCCCTTAGCCGTTCCCATCGAAGTGGAGATCAGTCACGGCCGCAACTGGCTGGAAGCGCATTGAGAACCTGGCTTAGCGAAAATCGGACTACCTGACGATCGTCACATTGCCATGCTTCTGTTCTACCGCACCGTTTTGGTAGCTTACTTCCGCCGTATAATAATACACGCCAACGGGGCATTCTTTGCCCTGCCAGCGGCCATCCCAGGCGGGCGCTG
>CAZPDS010000066.1:0-13295 GCA_964585485.1 uncultured Bacteroidales bacterium | reverse complement strand
GAAGACGCAAAGAAACAGGTGGTCGCATCGACGTTGGGTACCGTTTATGAAAAGCTATAATCTCGCAAAGACGCGAAGACGCAAAGAAACAGGTGGTCGCATCGCCGTTGGGTACCGTTTATGAAAAGCGATAATCTCGCAAAGACGCGAAGACGCAAAGAAACAGGTGGTTACATCGCCGTTGGGTACCTATATAAACATGAGTTCTGAAGCAATATTTTCAAGCAAAAAAACCTCTGTAATTTTTTCTTTCTTTGCGTCTTTGCGTCTTTGCGAGCAATATTTTTTTTCGTCTTTGCTAGAAAATAATCGTTTGTCCTTGAATTATTGCGAAGTTGTTGCATCGAAATTTCCCTTCTGATGACAAGCATCCGCCACAAGGGCTGTGATCGGTTTACGAAGTTGGTGAGTTCATTTCACCCGGGTGGTGCTCTTTGTAATACTTACAATTTTGGTGATCCTCGTTAGCGGGATTGTTGCATACACACTGCGTTTTGCTTTCCCCGGCGGCTTCGGCCGAGCTGCAGCGCTTACTGAAGCGGCCGCCTTTCACCAGGAGCAGACGAATGGCAAGGCCGGCCACGGAAAGACCCACGATCAACAGCGCCGGTATCAGAATCTTCATCATATCTGACACAAAGATACTACCTTTGCGGTTCATTTCTACCTTATGAGGCGCCTGCGCTACGGATTTCTCTGCTTACTCGGCATCTTTGCGGCGTACTGCTGCAACGGGCAGTCACACACGCAGACCATACGAGGCCGGATTTACGATGGAATATCCCGGGCTCCCTTGCCCGGAGCCACGGTGGTATTGCTTAACAGCGAACCGCTGCAAGGATGCCTGTCGAACCAGGACGGTTTGTTCCGGCTTGAGAAAGTCCCCCTTGGACGTGTCGGTATTAAAGTCAGTTACATGGGCTATGAAGACCGTGTACTCGACAATCTGGAACTCAACACATCCAAAGAACTGATACTGGAAATAGGCTTAAACGAAAAAATATTCATCGGGAAGGAAGTAGTCATCCGGGCCGACGGTGACAAAACGACCGCCATCAACCGTATGACGACGGTCAGTGCCCGGGTTTTCAGCACAGAGGAAACCGAAAAATACGCCGGAGCCCGCAGCGACATTGCGCGCATGGCTTCGAACTTTGCCGGTGTAAACGGCACCGACGATTCGCGCAACGACATTGTAATCCGCGGCAACACCCCCACGGGATTGCTATGGCGGCTCGACGATCTGGACATTCCCAATCCCAATCACTTTGCCGCCTTCGGCACCTCGGGCGGCCCCATTTGCATCTTACGCAACAACCTGCTTTCCAACAGCGATTTCCTGATGGCCGCTTTCCCCGCGGAATACGGTAATGCCATTGCCGGCGTTTTTGATGTAAAGATGATCAACGGCAACAATGAAAAACACGAGTTCATCGTGCAAGGTGCCTTCAACGGTATTGAAGCCGGAGCTGAAGGCCCGCTCTGCCGGAAAAATCAGTCATCGTATATTATCAATTACCGCTACTCCACCCTGGACTTGTTTTCGAAAGCCGGTATTCAAATGGGCACCGGACAAGCCATTCCGAAGTACCAGGACGTTCTCTTTAAACTTAATTTTCCAAAAACAAAGGCAGGAAGCTTCAGCGTTTTCGGCCTGGGTGGACTAAGCAGCATATCCTTTCTCGACAGTCAGAAAGACACGACGAAAGAGAAAATTGACTTCTACGGCAGTGAAGGCTGGGACATCCGCAACCACTCCAACCAGGGCATCCTCGGGCTTACGCACAGCTACCTGCTTCCACGGAATGCCTGGATTAAAAGTGTTATCGGCTTCACGTATCATAACTTCTACACCACCCACGACACCGTTACACCGGTTACCCTGAACACCTTTCGGTTCGAAGGCAGCAACAACGAAGAAATGCGCCTGTTTGTCTCCACAGCCTTCCATAAAAAAATCAACGCCCGTCAAAACCTTAAAACAGGCCTTATCTTTACCGGCATCAAAGATTTTCTGACCGACAGTCTGTACGAGGCCTCCGAAGATTTCTACCGTTATACAAACCACGTATCCGCCTATTCAATGCTCCTTCAGGCCTACGCTGATTACCAATACCGCATTAGTGCGTCCTTAACCCTGAACGCCGGACTGCACCTGCAGTATTTTAATAGCAGCGGGGACTATAGTATCGAGCCCCGTTTAGGCCTTTCGTGGGAAGTCGCGCCCAATCACAGACTGGGTCTGGGTTACGGACTGCACAGCCAAACCGTCCCGGTAAGCCTGTTTTTCCGCCAGGCACTTTACAATGAGCGCGATTACCGTATGTGTAACCTGGACCTTGGTTTCACACGCAGCCATCACCTTGCCGTGAATTACGACTGGAGCATCAGCGAGAACACACGGCTCAAGGCCGAAGTGTATTACCAACATCTGTTTGATGTTCCGGTGAACGCTTCCAGGGCCGATAGCTATTCGTTGCTGAATGAAGGGGCGAATTTCCAGTTCCGCTCGCCGGATACGCTGACCAATGCAGGAACAGGGCGCAACGTCGGCCTCGAAGTAACAATGGAACGCTTTCTCAGCAAAGGTTTCTATTTTCTGGCCACAGCTTCCCTCTATGATTCCCAATACAAAGGCAGCGATGGCATCTGGCGGAACACGGCCTTTAACGGCAGGTACGGCGTTCATCTTTTAGCCGGTAAAGAATTCAACCTCAAACTTCGCAAAAAGAAAGAAGAACGACGCAAGAAAACCCTGATCATCAACCTGAAAACCACCCGCAGCGGCGGACAGCGTTACACCCCCATTGACGAAGCCGCCTCCCTGGCGACACAACGAAACGTCTATCTTAACGATCTTGCCTTTTCACAACGATTTCCGGATTACTGGCGCACCGATTTGAAATTGGGGTACAAGATGAATGGACGCCGTACAACGGTGGAATGGAGCCTGGAGATCACCAATATATTCAATCAGAAAAATGTCTTTAATCAAACCTTTAACCGTCAAACCGGCGAAAGCTATTTCACCTATCAATTGGGACGAATGATTATTCCCCAGTACCGGATTACATTTTAAAAATGATCCTCGCCCAAGCGAAATATTTTATATTTGCATCTTTGTTAGCGACCCATTAAAAGTTTAGAAATATGAAGATAGCACTTGTTACTGGTGGTTCCCGTGGAATTGGGAAAGCCATTTGCGTAAAACTCGCCGGGATGGGATTTCATGTACTTATCAATTACCGGAGCAACGAACAGGAAGCCCTGGACACCCTTGCGAAAGTACAGGAATTGGGTTCGACCGGTGAACTACTGCCCTTTGATGTCGGCAATCAGGAAAGTTTTGAAAAGGCCATGGAAGCATGGACAGCAGCTCATCCGGATGAATACATATCTGTTTTGGTGAACAATGCCGGCATTCGCAAAGATGCGCTCATGATGTGGATGAAAAACGAAGAATGGAATGACGTAGTGCAAACCAACCTGAATGGGTTTTTCTTCGTCACGCGTCGTTTACTTAAAGACATGTTAGTGCATAAATTTGGACGGATCATCAATATTGTTTCCCTTTCGGGGATCAAAGGCATGCCGGGGCAGGCCAATTATTCGGCGGCCAAAGCCGGCATTATCGCGGCCACCAAATCCATCGCCCAGGAATGTGGGAAAAAGAATGTTACCGCGAATGCCGTTGCGCCGGGCTTCATCAAAACCGACATGGTCGAAGGAATCGACGAGACTCAGGCCCGGATGATGATCCCAGTTGGGCGTTTTGGACGCCCCGAGGAAGTAGCGCACGTGGTCGGATTCCTGGCCGATGAGGCATCCTCGTACGTGACCGGCGAGGTAATCTCGGTTAACGGCGGTCTTTACACCTAACCCATCGCATCTATGAACAGAGTTGTTGTCACCGGCATCGGTGTGTATTCCTGCATCGGAAAAAATACGGAAGAGGTTCGTCAGTCGCTTTATACCGGCAAGTCGGGTATTGGATTTGATCCGGTTCGCAAAGAATTGGGCTTTCGTTCCGGTCTTACCGGCATTGTGGAAAAACCGAACCTGAAAGGACTTTTGGACCGACGCCTGCGGGTAGGCATGGCAGAACAAGGCGAATACGCCTACCTCTCAACCCTGGAAGCCCTGAATAACGCCAAAGCGGATCCGGACTACATCGAAAAAGTGCAGGCCGGGATTCTTTTTGGGAACGACACCTGTACCCGATCCGTGATCGAATCCATCGATCTGCTGAGGGAAAAACGAGATACCGGGCTGCTCGGTTCAGGCTATATTTTCCAATCCATGAACTCGACCGTCACCATGAACCTTTCGGTGATTTTCAAGCTCAAGGGGATTAACTTCACCATTAGTGGTGCCTGCGCAGGCGGCTCGCACGCCATTGGACTCGGGTATTTGTTCATTAAATGGGGCTTACAGCAAATGGTTGTTTGCGGGGGGGCCCAGGAAATCAACGAATATTCCATGGCTAGCTTTGATGCGCTATCGGCCTTTTCCATCCGCGAAAGCGACCCAGGCCGCGCGTCCCGTCCGTTCGACAAAAACCGCGATGGTCTTGTTCCCAGTGGTGGCGCCGGAACCGTGATTCTCGAAAGCTATGAATCAGCCGTGAAACGCGGTGCCCCAATTCTAGGTGAAATCATTGGCTACGGTTTCTCCTCCAATGGTGAACACATCAGCCAATCTACGGTTGACGGACTTCAACGCGCAATGAACCTCTCGCTGCGCGATGCAGACCTGCGTCCGGGCGACATTGAATACATCAACGCTCACGCCACCTCGACCCCCGGTGGAGATGCAAGCGAAGCCCGGGCCATTCACAGCATTTTTGGCGAAAAGAACGTGCCAGTAAGCTCCACCAAATCTATGACCGGCCATGAATGCTGGATGGCCGGCGCCAGTGAAGTTGTCTACTCGCTGCTGATGATGCAGAACGATTTTCTGGCCCCCAACATCAACTTTGAAGAACCGGACGAGGATTCGGCCAAACTCGATATTATTACCCAAACCCGTGCTCAAAAGACCGATGTGCTACTCACCAATTCCTTCGGCTTCGGAGGCACAAATTCTTCTTTGATAATTAAGAAACTTGCGTAACTTTGCAGGCTGAAAATAATGTTAAAATACCTGCTATGCAAAGCGAGGAAATCAAGCTAAAAGTGAACGCGTTTCTGATTGAAGAGTTTGAACTTGAAGAGAATCAACTGGTTCCCTCCGCCCAACTAAAAGCCGATCTGGGTATTGACAGCCTCGACTTTGTTGACATTATTGTTATCGTTGAACGAACATTTGGGTTCAAGGTCAAGGGTGAAGACATGGTGAACGTGAAGACCTTGCAGGATTTTTACGACTATATCAGCAGCCGGACAATGAACGAATAGGCACCCACCGGCCGTGCATTCACCAAAACCCGACCGATGACCGAATGGGAAGGCAAAACACGAGGGGGTATCCTCGGCTACAAAATATTCGTCTTCTTTATAAAAAAACTGGGGCTTGGCTTCGCCTATTTTTTCCTGTACTTTGTCGCCGCCTATTTTGTCTTCTTTTCCCGTAAGGCCTACAACTCCACCTACTTTTATTTCCGAAAGATCCACCACCAACCGGCCTTAAAATCGTTTCGCTCGACCTACCAGAATTTTTGCATGCTGGGGCGTTGTCTGATCGACAAAATCGCCATTCTCTCGGGCCTGAAAGAAAAATTTACCTTCACCTTTGATGGCGAGGAACACCTTCGCAACATGGCCCGTGATGGGCAGGGCGGACTTTTGGTCAACGCGCACATCGGGAACTGGGATATTGCCGGCCAATTACTCGAACGCATCGACGCCCGCATCTATGTATTGATGTACGATGCCGAACACCGCCAGATCCGCCAATACCTGGAAGGCGTGCTGAAGGAAAAACGCATTGAAGCCATTCTTATCCGGGAAGATATGTCGCACCTGGCTGAGATTCAAAAAGCCTTATCCAGGCATGGGATTATCGCGATGAACGGCGACCGCTACATTGATGGCAATAAACTCTATACCGTGGATTTCATGGGAAAGCCGGCCAAATTTCCCGCCGGGCCCTTCAGCATCGCGGCCAAATTCGGGATTCCTGTTACCTTTGCATTCGCCATGAAAGAAAGCAAAACCCACTACCATTTCTACGCAACGGCACCAACGTTTACGGGCTCGTTTAAAACCCTGGCCGAACGCGAGGACCGGCTCAGGGAGATGGTCCAAACCTACGCCCGCGAATTAGAATCTAAAGTCCGGGCCTATCCTCTGCAATGGTTTAACTACTACAGCTTCTGGAACAATTAACATGAAAAATCACCCACGCATACTCCTTGTTTCCGCCAACCGGCACACAACCCCCTATCCCGTGTACCCTTTGGGGGTGGCTTATCTTACGACCTTTCTCAAGGAGCACCTGCCCGATTATGACATCCGATCCTTTGATTTCAACATGGGGAATGAGGCCGAATTTGCGACCTTTCTAAATGAATACAAACCGGACTACATTGCCGTATCAATTCGGAATATCGACGGGGTTAACTCCTACGATCCGGTGAATTTCATTGGAGGCTATACCTCCATCATGGAAACGGTACGTACCCGCTATTCGCTGCCTCACATCACCATTATCGGCGGTGCCGGATTCTCAATTTTTCCGGAAAAGCTCTTCGCCCTGCTTCAGCCCGATTTCGCCGTTTCCGGCGAAGGTGAAATATCGCTCTTACAACTTATTCAGGCGCTTGAGAGCGGAAGCTCGCCCCATGCCATTGAAGGCCTGCTCTACCCTCAGCATGGTCAGTTGCATTTTAACCGCGAACGTTCTCACTACACCTGCCCGAACCTCCGTTTCGATGACCAACTCGTGGAATACTACTGGAAAAATAGCGGTATGCTGAACATTCAGACAAAACGAGGCTGCCCCTATCATTGCATCTACTGCACCTATCCGGTCATCGAAGGGCACACCGTTCGAACTCTTGACGCCGAAAAAGTCGTGGATGCTTTGCTGCGACTGAAAAAAAGTCATGGCATCGACTATGTTTTCTTCACCGACTCGGTCTTTAACATGCAGCCCGCCTATAACGAGGAGTTGGCAAACCGCTTAATTCATTCCGGCGTGAACATTCGCTGGGGCGCCTATTTCTCCCCCCGCGGCATGGACGAAAAAACCATGGCCTTATTTAAAAAGTCCGGGCTCGTTCATGTAGAATTTGGCACCGAAGCCATAAGCGACCGTACCCTGATCAACTACGGCAAACACTTCACGGTCGCCGATATCATTGAACAATCCGACATCTGCCGGCGGCTGGACATCGACTACGCCCACTTTTTGATCCTGGCGGGTTACGGTGAAACCGATGAAACCGTGAACGAAACCTTCGAAAATTCCAAACTCATTCCGCAAACGGTTTTCTTTCCCTTTGTCGGCATGCGGATTTATCCCGGCACGCCGCTTTACCACATTGCCGTAAAAGAAGGCGTCATCAGCGACACCGACGACCTGATCGAACCGAAATATTACATCAGCCAGGAGGTTCAGCTCGACAGCCTGAAAGAAAGGGCGAAAGCAACCGGACGCCGCTGGGTATTCCCCGACGAAGACACGACCGCCATCACCAACAAGATCAGAGAAAAACGCAATAAAAAAGGCCCACTCTGGGAATACCTCATCAGCTAAAAACCGCGCTGCTAAATACAAACATCTATCATCCACGATCATCAAATAATTTAATAAATACCGATCGACTTCGACTATCGACTATCGACTATCGACCAACGACTATCGACTATCGACTATCGACTAACTAACTACAAACATGATACTGCAAGGTGAACAAATTCTCGAGATGATTCCACAGCGTCCGCCCATTGTAATGGTGGATAAACTCATTTCCGCGGAAGACGGCAAAACAACCACCGGGCTCACGGTAAGTCCCGACAATATTTTTGTGCAGGACGGTCTTTTCCGTGAACCGGGCATTATTGAACACATTGCACAGTCGGCGGCGCTGGGTGCTGGCTACCACAGCCGGAATCAAGGAGAACAGGAAGTCCCTATCGGATTTATCGGTGCCATTAAAAATCTGGTGATTCACTTTTTGCCGGAGGTCTACAGCGACCTTACCACGGAGATTACGGTGGAGTACCAGGTGATGGACGCCACCCTGATTCGCGGCTGTGTATTTTTTCAGGGTCGTCTGGTTGCCGAATGCGAGATGAAGATCTTCCTGAAAAGAGGCTAAAAATGTGTAACTTTGCAGCCGCTTTTCACCTACACCTAAACTATATATGACTGAAGACAACACCAAGCGACAAGATGTTGAGATTTCGGACGGTGAAATAAAATCCGATTTCGAAATTCTTCATTACTCCATTAATCAAGATGGCCACTGGGAAGAAAAAATGGTCCAGAATTGGGGGGCCAAGGACATCATCGCAACACAAACCTGGATCATTGTACAGGAGCGGATTGAAAGCGCCCGGCAAGAGGTGCTGAACGGAACATTGAGCCCCATCGGTTATTACATCGTAAAGTGCATCATGGATCCTAAGCTTTGTGGGCAGTGCGTCGGTTTGTCCACCTGGCGGGTGAAACGTCACATGAGACCCCGAAACTTCCGCAAATTATCGCAACAGAAACTGCAACGCTATGCCGATGCTTTTCAAATCACCATTGAGGAACTAAGCCAGCTGGAAGAACGACTAAAAAACGAAACTAAAAACGACAATTGATGAAATTAGACTTTGAAGCCAAAGCTTCAGCGCATTGCGAAAGTGGTGCCACCACCAATATGCTCCGCTACTATGGTCTCGACATGAATGAGCCGCTGGCGTTTGGTATTGGGGCCGGGCTCTACTTTGGCCATTTGCCGTTTCTGAAAATGAACTACATGCCGGTAACCACCTTCCGGGCCATGCCCGGCAAGGTGTTCACAAGAACCTGTAAGCATCTCGGCCTTGGATATTTCAGAAAGCGTTATAAAGATCCGGAAGAATCGATGCGGGAACTGGACAAGGTTCTTGAGGCGGGCAAGCCGGTAGGCCTGCAAGTGGGCGTCTACAACCTCCCCTTCTTTCCCGCTGAATACCGCATGCACTACAATATGCACAACATGGTAGTATATGGTAAAGAAGGCAATAATTATTATGTTGGTGATTCCATTGTTCCGGGCGAGCACATGCTCACGCGCGAGGAGCTCATGAGGGTTCGCTACCCCAACGGGGATTTCAACCCGAAAGGCCGCATGTACTATATTACCAGCGTTCCTGAAAAGGTAGACTACCGGAGCGCGGTTCTGAAAGGCATTAAAAAGGTTATTTATGAAATGACCCCGCCCTTTTGGATGGTCGGGATCCGGGGCCTGCGCTTTCTGTCGAAACGAATTCGGAAATGGCCGGTAAAATTGGGTGACAAAATGGCCTCCCGGAATTTAGGCCAGTTGATTCTGATGCAGGAAGAAGTCGGCACGGGTGGCTGCGGTTACCGCTACATTTTTGCCGCCTTCATGCTCGAAGCTGAGCGCATTCTGAACGATCCAAAATTCAGGGATTTTGCCACACGCGTCAACGATATTGCCGCCAAATGGCGTGCATTCAGCTACCAGGGCGCCCGCAATTGTAAAGAACGCTCGGGTCCCGAAGTCACTTACGACGCCCTGGGTGATATGCTATGGGAAATTGCCGATCTTGAGGAACGGCTTCTCAACGATCTCAAAACGCATTTACGGACTCACTATAAGATGTAATGAGCGAACAGAACATCATCGAAATAAAGGATCTTACGAAAGTTTATAAAGGCAACCATGAACCTTCTGTGGATCACTTAAGCCTGAACATCAGGGAAAACGAAATTTTCGGTCTGTTAGGACCCAATGGCGCCGGGAAGACCACCACGATTTCCATCCTGTGCGGATTATTCCCCCCAACGCACGGAACCGCTAGCATTGACGGTCATTCCATACGTACCGGCCGGGAAAAAATCAAGCGCATCATTGGCGTGGTTCCGCAGGAAATCGCCCTCTACCCCACCCTCTCAGCCCGGGAGAACCTTCGGTTTATTGGACAGATGTACGGGCTTCACGGGCGGGTACTGCGCGACCGGATCACGGAATGCCTGAAACTCGTAGGACTTGAGGATAAGGCCGGGCGACTTGTCGGGAAATACTCCGGAGGCATGAAACGCCGCATCAATTTAGTGGCCGGCATTCTCCACCGGCCCAAAATACTGTTCCTCGACGAACCGACCGTGGGCGTAGATGTGCAATCGCGCAACATGATCATCGAATACCTGAACTTTTTACACCAACAAGGCACCACCATTATTTACAGCTCACACTATCTTGAAGAAGCCGAAAAACTCTGTACCCGCGTGGCCATCGTTGACGATGGAAAAGTAATCAGCACCGGCATTCCAAAAGATCTGGTGCGGGGTATTTCACCCTGTGCCAACCTGGAAGATCTTTTCCTGCGCCTCACCGGAAAAGATATTCGTGATTAATTAAAGAAAAAGCTATGAGACGTTTTATTGCCAGCACCGTTAAAGAACTTTTGCTAATAGTGCGCGACAAAGCCGGTATGATGCTGTTGTTCCTCATGCCCGTCGCTCTCGTTTTCATCATGTCCATTGTTATGGATGCCGCCCTCAATGTAATGAACGATAACCGCATCCCGGTCCTCCTGGTAGATCACGACCGCGACACGCTCAGCCAAAAAATCAGGGATGGCATCCTGCAATCGGGAAATTTTGACCTCGTAGAAATCATTGATGGCGATACGGTAAGCCCGGAAATGGCGCACAGCCTGGTCGCAGCTGGTGATTATCAGGTCGGCATCGTTCTCCCCGAAGGCGCTTCCGACACGCTTCGCAGCAACGCCAATGCCGCGGTAAAAAAATCGTTTTATAAAATCGGAATGTTTCCAGAATGTCCAAAAGATACCATTTACGATTCGGTTGACATTGCTGTATTTTATGACCCCGGTCTGCGCGCAACCTCCCGCACGGCCATCTCAGCCATGGTTGCAGAACATTCCGTGCGCACCGAAGCACATATGGTGTACCGCATGTATGCCGAAATTCTAAACATGATGCTCCCCGAAGGCGTGGAATTTAAGTCCGACTACCCGGAGACCGTGATCTACAACGAGACCTACGCTTCCGAGCCCGAGGCCACTATCGTGCCTAACTCAGTGCAGCACAATGTGCCCTCATGGACACTTTTCGCTATGTTTTTTATTATTATTCCGCTAAGCTCCAGTTTGATCAAAGAAAAAGAAGAAGGTTCCTACTTAAGGCTTATTTCCATGCCCGGCTCCTTCAACACGATTTTCTTCGGGAAAATGGCGGTTTATATGCTGGTCGCCGTATTACAATTTCTGCTTATGTTGTTCGTGGGAATATACCTGATTCCCCTGATGGGGCTTCCGGCACTGGTCATCGGACAGGATTATCTGGCCCTCGCCTGCCTTGTGATGTGTTCAGCGCTGGCCGCTATTTCATTTGGGCTGCTGATCGGCGGGATGGCCAGTACGCAGCAACAAGCCGCAGCCTTTGGCGCCAGCATGGTGATCATCATGGCAAGTGTCGGCGGGCTTTTTATGCCCTCTTACATGATGCCGGCCAGCGTAAGACATATCAGTGAATTATCCCCCATGTACTGGGCGCATGAATCCTTTCAGGATCTTTTCATCCGCGACGCTCATCTGGCTACCATTGCCCCACGCCTCATTAAATTGATGATATTCGCAGGCGTCTGCTTCCTGTTGGCGCTCGTCTATAAACGACTGAAAAAAGCGAAATAAGCGAAAATGCAGATCCATCGACATTCATGAAAAAACGACTGAACATACCCGTTGGCACGCATAACAAAGAGCTAACGTCAATTAACGAAGTATCTGTAAGGTTCAGTGAGGTGGATTCCCTGCGGATTGTATGGCACGGGCACTACCTGAAGTATTTTGAAGAGGGACGTGAAGCTTTCGGCGCGAAACACCAGTTGGGTTATCTCAAGGTTGTGGAAGAAGGCTTTGTTACACCGCTGGTTCAGGTGCATTGCGAATACAAACACCCCCTATTATACGGCGACACAGCCGTTATTGAAACCATTTTCCGCGATACGGAAGCTGCAAAAATCTGCTTTGATTTCATTATCCGCAGCAAAAACAGTGGCGAAGTGGCCTGCACAGGGTCCTCCGTTCAGGTCTTCCTGAATGCCAAAAACGAACTTATGCTGACGCCACCTGCCTTCTTTCTTGAATGGAAGAAAAAAGTCGGTCTGTTGTAGTCCTCGCGCTGTATACGCGGCAATGGTAGAGTGCCCCCGTGGACCTACCGGTGAAATTTCCAACCCCTGCCGATTTGCCTTGACCAATATCGGTATTGATAATTAACCTTGACGGATGGTCAAATAAAACCGGCGCCAGGTAGCCAACACTGACGACGTATCCACCTTAGCCGAACGGTATGACGTTGGCGATGTGGAACTCCGGCAGGATCAAAATGGCGGGGATTCGCATGATGATGCGCCGCAGATAGCGTAATGGTTTGTTGAAGATTTATAGTACTTTTGAATGCAGGAACCGATTTCGCTTGTACAGTATTTGGCGAGTTGGGCGGAGAGTATACGGAAATTACAATCCCACTATTATGGCCATTAACGACCGGCCCGATAAACGCCCAGTTTGCATTATTACTCGTTCCTGGACATAAATTTTTGCCGTATATATTGCTCAAAATTGCCTTATTGTAGTTGTATATTGAACGAGGAACGGAAGTGTCAGGCGATCCGACACGGCTTCTTAAAAAATAATCGGCTCTGTTGAAGATTTTCCTTTCCCGGCGAACAACCGAGTCAGGAAATTGACTTAAATATTCCAATGTCTTCTTACGAATATCAAAATAGTCGATATTAGGATCCATCAAATGAGACTTCCAGTCATACGGAGGGACTACTGTATCTTGTGCGAAGGAAATAACTTGTATGCAAAGAACATAGGCAATAAATAAGTAAAACTTTCTCATAAATATTCTGATATTTAGTTATTAATCTTTAATGCAGCGCAATGACATGCCACTATATTTGTATGCCGGAATGTTTATTGATTGTATAGTATTGCATTGTAAATAAGTATTATACGCCATCGTTGCACTGCTTTCACTTGATGTCCAAAATCCAGATACACCACCAAGGTCAGAAAAGTTGCCGCTATATGACCTCCATCCGGCCGGCAGTGCCGAAAAGCCTGTTTCATTGGTGGCGCCCCAATTGCCGCCTTGCC
>CAZPDS010000065.1:0-13297 GCA_964585485.1 uncultured Bacteroidales bacterium | reverse complement strand
CGACCAACCACCGCCCACTGTTGCGCAGTCGGAGCGAAACTCCAGCAACATGGCACCGCTGCTGGCGGTTAGTGTTCCCGGTAAGGTGGCGCCCGTGAATACCCCCAGGGAGGGGGAGAAGACGGTGGCACCATCGTAAACATAGAGATAGTCCCAGTTTGCTTCCAGATCGAAGGAAGAAAAAGTAAGACTTACGCTGGCGGCACCGGCCGGCTGTATCAGCCATAGCCCGCCTTCGTTGTTGGCGTAGCTTCCCGTGGCGCCGCCACTGTCGTAGAGTGTTCCGGTGGCGGTAGTGAGCACGGTGGGCGTACGGGCGCTGTTCACTAATTTGTAGTAATAATTCCAGTTCCAGTTGATGCCCGGATCCGTATGTGTTTGGTTGGGATAGTTCTGGTGCCCCTTAATTTTTGGGCAGTTCACAACGTATTGTCCGGAAGTGGCGGGCCCCCAGAAACAACGTTTAGGATCGATGCCGTACCCGCTGTTGCAAATATCTTTTGTAAGGTCGGCCGAACTGGCGTACATCGCACTGGTGTAATAACTCGGGTCTGTCACGTAACCTTCGTGCTCGTAGCCAATGGTGTAGGGGTTCTCGGTGCCCACGTGCCAGGCTTTGTTGATTTCAGGAACCATTTGCGTGACTTGTCCGTCGGACGAACGCAACACATAATGGGCCGACACCCCGGCCGCGCAGTTGTTGAACCAGCTAATACAACCGGCATAGGACCCCTGAACCGTGTGCAAGGTGATGGCGGAAATGGCCGTTCCATTGCGCGAGCTGTAATTGCTGGTGCAGGCCTGGTCCCAAAGGGCCGGTGGATAATCGGTGCTTTTTCCACCCGGCAGCAGACTTTTGCGACTGTAGGGTCGACCCTGCTTGTCCTGCACGAAATCCTTTCCCATCAACACCTTTGAGGAACGCAGTATACGGAGGTTTTCGCGACCAAAGATTTTTTCAAGGTCAGCACCCAGTGATGAAAATCCACACATTTGCTGACGGGTCGGGGATTCCAGGAAATCACAGACGGAATACAGAAAAGTGTTCAAGGCATAATTCTGCACCAGGTTGTCGTCTGGCAATTCCGATAAAGCCAACACAATGGCAAGTTGGTCAGCCAGGGGCCGATTGCTCAAACCCTTTTGTGATGCTATAACTTCGTAGGCTTTGGCGTATGCCAGTATGTTGATGGCCGGCTCGTTCAGCAGGCGCTGTTGTGGAAAGCCCGACAAGGCAGCGATCAGCGGCAAATTTTCGCGGAAGTAATCTTTCCCGTCAAGGCAAAGGCCCATGATCCCCCTCGGCAGGGGCATGCCCGTACAGCTTTCCGGCTCCACGGCGGGCTTGATGTGCCGAAAGTGGGTGTTGGTGTACGCCACGGCTTCCAGGATTCCGCGCGGCACGGAGGGACATTGCCGATACGCCTCTTCGAAGGCCGGCTTAACCTGCAGGTAATTTTCTTCCAGCGCCTGATTGGCGCGGGCGTCAAGGCCACGTGCATCCTGGCCAGACAAGGGAGATAAAAACCGAAGGCTCGTGAAAACAACAAGGGCGAAGACTAAAAATTTATTTTTCATGGCAGAAATTGATAAATAGGCTTGCAAATTTAGAAATTTTCGGGCAGCGAAAGATACACAAATAAATCGTTACTTTCCGCAGCAATTAATGAAAATGTGCGGACAATCGGGATCTTTGCTTCGACTAAATTTCAGCGTCCATCTATAGATTTTAGACGTTGGGGGGTTCGTGGGGGCTTTCGGTCGCTCACAAATCCTGGCCGTTTTCACGGGAAAGGAGGGGCTGATTTCATTTACGGTGCACTGTCCGTAAAGTTTTATAAATTTGTCACCTAAAGATAAACCTATGCCGATAAGAATACAGGAAGTTGTGTCAGCAGGAGACCGTAAGAAATTTGCCGGTTTACCCTTTGTGTTGTATAAAGGAAATCCGTGTTGGGTTCCGCCCATGATAGCCGATGAGATCAAAAGTCTGGACCCGGCGCAGAATCCAGCCTTTGCTTTTTGCAAGGCGAAGTTTTGGCTGGCTTTCGACGGCACGAAGGTGGTGGGACGCATCGGTGCCATCGTCAACGAAAAGTACAACGAGAAAATGGGTACGAAAATCGGCCGTATATCTCGTGCCGAGTTTATCGACGATCCTGAAGTTACACGTTTACTCTTTGCATCGGCCGAATCGTGGCTCAGGGAACAGGGGATGCTTACGGTGCAGGGGCCGCTGGGATTCACCAACCTTGATACGCAGGGTTTGCTGATTGAGGGTTTCGATCATTTACAGTCAATCGCCTCGGTTTATCATTTGCCCTACTATCAGGATCACTTTACAGCCCTTGGATATGTAAAAGAAATTGATTGGGTGGAGTTCCGGCTTACCATTGAAGCTGTTCCTGAAAAGGCGGCTAAACTTGCGGAGATGATAAAACAGCGGCAGAAGGTCCGTGTGGTGCACTTCACCAAAACCAGTCAGCTGAAGCCTTACGTGCCGAAGGTGTTTAAATTGCTGAACGCCGCGTTCGAAGAACTCTTTAGTGTCGTGGCCTTCGATGATGTTATGATCGATTACTACGCCAAAAAATATTTCGATTTTCTAAATCCCCGTTTTGTCAAACTGGTGGAAACCGAAAACGGCGATCTGGCGGGCTTCATCGTGGGTGTGCCCTCCTTGTCCAAAGCAATGCAAAAGGCCAACGGCCGCTTATTCCCTTTCGGCTTCATGCACATTCTGAAAGCCCTGAAACATCCTGACGAAATGGATATTTTCCTCACGGGTGTTGATCCGAAGTTGCAGGGTACGGGCGTTCCGGCCATCCTCATCAACGAATTGCAGAAGGTCATTTTGGAACACAAGATTGAATTTGTGGAAACGACGGGGATTTTCGAAACCAACCACAAAGCCATCCAGCACTGGAAAAACTATAAGCACATTCAGCATAAACGCCGTCGTTGTTATACCAAAACGCTGTAGCGCGAAGGGATCCTGCTTTTGGGTCCAGACCGCTTGATGGCGCTTAGCGGGCTTTGTGCAGCAGATCCCTGAGGGCTTCTTCCAGGGTGGGGAATTGAAAGGAGTACGCCGCGGCTGTAATTTTTTCGGAGGATATCCTGCTTCCTTTCAGGAGAACATTGGCTTGTTCACCGAAGCGAAGTTTGAGCAGTGAAGCAGGAAGGGCGGGAAGCCAGATCGGTTTTTCCAATACCCTTGCCAGGGAAAGCATGAATTCTTTATTCGTGACATGTTGTGGAGCCACGGCGTTGTAAGCACCCCGCATCTCTACGTCTTTTACTGCCTTCACGTATATGCTGCATAGATCCCGGATGTGAACCCATGGAATATGCTGATCACCTTTGCCGAGGATGGCCCCCAGCCCAAGCCTCACCGGCCGGGCCATCTTTTCGAGGGCTCCGCCCGTGTTTGAAAGGACGACGCCGGTTCGGATCTTTACGGTACGCACACCGAGTTTCTCAACTTCGTTGGCGGCATCTTCCCATTCCCGGCAAACATCCGCCAGAAAATCACGGGCAGGGGGGTCGGATTCACTGAACAGATGAGAGGTGCTGGCAGCCCCATAATAGCCAACGGCTGATGCTGAAATAAAGGCGCGAGGCTTGTTGACGCACCGACGGATGCTTTCCAGTAATAAGGTCGTTCCCTGCAAGCGGCTGTTCCTGATTTTTTCTTTTTGTCGGCGAGTCCAACGCTTCCCCGCGATCGGTTCACCGGCAAGGTGGATAATATAATCGGCCGATTCAAGACGAGCAGGATCGATAATGTTATGCTCTGGATCCCAATGGATGTGGCCGGGGTCCGACGATGGTGCTGATTTCCGGCTCAGCAGGATGACCCGGTAACCGCAGGCCGAAAGCTGCGGCACAAGATGGCGGCCAATCAGCCCGGTACCCCCGCTGATGACAATCGTCTCGCTCGTTTTTTCATTGGTTTGGGCCATTGCCGGTAACGCCAGGGTGATGTATTGCAGGTAAATAAATCGTGGGAAATGGGCTTGCCGGGTACTTACGGTTTTACCGAACCACCACGAGGAAGTAATTTTTCTTTCCTTTTTGTACCAGGATGTATCGATCGCTGAGCAGGTGCGAAGAGGTTATTACATCCGTGTCGCCGGCTTTTTGCTTGTTCACGGACACTCCGCCATCCTTAATCATACGACGGGCCTCCCCCTTGCTGGGGAAAATGCCGGTGAGCTCGCTGACAAAATCAACGATCGGAATGCCCTGCAATAGTGCGTCGCGTGAAATTTCACATTGCGGTACACCTTCAAAAACGGCCAGCAGTGTGTCTTCTGTGAGGTTTTTTAAAGCTTCTTCGGTGCTTCGGCCAAAGAGAATTTCGGAGGCCTCAACGGATTGCTGGTAGTCTTGTTCCGAATGAACACGGATGGTGATGTCTTTGGCCAACGCCTTTTGCAGCAACCTTAAATGCGGGGCGGCACTGTGTTCGCTGATAAACTGTTCGATTTCCGGCTTGCTATACAGGGAAAAGATCTTGATGTATTTGGCCGCATCTTCATCGGAACAGTTGAGCCAGAATTGATAAAAGCGGTACGGCGATGTGCGTGCCGGATCAAGCCAGATATTGCCCTGTTCGGTCTTGCCAAATTTTCCGCCATCGGCCTTGGTGATCAGGGGGCAGGTTAACGCGAAAGCGGTGCCGCCGGCCTTGCGGCGTATGAGTTCGGTACCGGTGACGATGTTGCCCCATTGGTCGGAACCGCCCATCTGCAGGCGGCAATTGTAATGTTCGTATAAGTGTAGAAAATCATAGCCCTGCACGAGCTGATACGTGAATTCCGTAAAGGAGAGGCCGCTTTCCAGTCGTTTCTGGACGGAGTCTTTGGCCATCATGTAGTTTACGGTAAGGTGCTTGCCGACTTCGCGCAGGAAAGACAGAAAGCTGAATTCCTTCATCCAGTCGTAATTGTTTACCAGTAGTGCCGGATTTTCGTTGCGGTCGAAATCAAGAAAACGCAGCAATTGTTTCCGGATGCATTCCTGGTTGTGGCGAAGAATATCTTCGCTGAGTAATACGCGTTCTTCGGATTTGCCCGAGGGGTCTCCGATCATCCCCGTAGCGCCACCTACCAAGGCAATGGGCTGATGTCCGCACAACTGGAAATGCTTAAGCATCATGATCGAAACCAAATGCCCGATGTGCAGCGAGTCGGCGGTGGGGTCGATGCCAACGTAGGCTGAGGTTTTTTCTTTCAGCAATTGTTCTTCGGTGCCGGGCATCATATCGTGCACCATTCCGCGCCACCGTAATTCTTCAACAAAATTCATAGCTTCCGGTTTTGCCGCAAAGATACTAGAATTTGTCGTGAAAAAAGGATCCCGCTGTGCCGCAGGAAAAAGCAAGGCCGCGGCACAGCAGGATCGCTGCTCATTGCCTGATCAGTGAAAGCCGTTGAACCTGACGGCCATCGCTTACGTTTAGATAATATGGACCCGGACGCAGATCGCCGACAGGCACGCTAATGGTTTCGGACTGACCGCTGCTGAGCGGCCGTTCTGTCTGCCACAACAAGGTGCCTCGCAGGTCGTACAGCATGCAGGTTGCTATGCCATCGCGCTCAAGATGGAGCCACAGTTGGGGATCTTCGCTGCAGGGGTTGGGCGAAAGGCGAAGCGTAAGGCCGCTCTGGTCCTGGGTGTCAAGCGGGAGAGCGGCCGCTGTAAGGTCATACTCCGGAATCCCGCCGACAACCCACGGGTTGCCAAGCGGGCCGCGCAGATCGTATTCGTTGCTGGTGTTCGTGAATCCATAGGGGTCTCCTGAACTCTGATAGGCCGAACAATCGAATGGATCAATGAAGGCGTGAAAGTAAACACCGGGCCGCGCATGAAAACCTGTTTTTAATTTGATACACTCCCCGGCACGATAGATCACGTGCCCGGGATCGTAGGCGCCAATGGAGGGACAGGGTGTGTTCGGCCCGACCGGACCCTGATTGCGCGGATGTAGTACCGTGTCGATGATTTGCGATGACGAAATCGTTTTAAAGGCATCGTAGTCCGCGTGTCGGGTGCTGTCGCCAAAGGTGACCTGCAGTTGGTCAAAAGGGTAATATACACACTCGGGCAGGATGCCGGACAAGTTTCGGTTCAGCATATCCATAAAGGCAATGGGCAGAATGTTATCGCGAACATTAATCAGGTGAAAGAGATTGTAGAGCAGCATATAGTCCAGACCGTTGTAGTTTCCTTGCTGGCTGCGCTGTCCGTGCTCCTGGTGAACCAGGGCGTGGTCGAATTTGCTAACGGAAGCCCAACCCTCAGGTGCGTGCTGATGGCCCAGGGAATCGTAGCACCAGGGGCCGTTGCAGGGTGCCGCATCCAACTGGCCCAGCACTTTGTTCATGTCCAGAAATTCACTGGACTTATCGTGCAGAAAGGCCCACAACAGGAGGTAAAAGGTGTCCCATTGTTCGGGGGCTGAGATGCTGAAAAGTCCGGCCTGCGTAGTGTTGAGGCCGGGTATGCCGGAGAGCCCGCCGTTCCAGCAATCGCAAAGGGCGGCCAGGCTGAGGGTGCCGGGATTTTGGTTGGGACCGGCACCGGTGTACTGCAGGCTTTGCCAGGCCGTGTTGGCGTTGGCGGTTCCGGGGCCCGGCGGCAAGGCGTCCTGACCGGCGGCAAGCTGGATTACCGACAAGGGGATGGTATAGGAGTAAGCGTTGGCCCCGCCAGCAACGGCGTTCATTTCAGGATCCAGCAGGATCCAGGAACCGTTGCTCCACATTCGCTGTATGACCTTGCCGAGAATCTCCCCGGCCTTGGCGTGTGCATAGGAGCCGACCGGCAGGCATTTCAGCACCAGAACGAGGCCGCGGAGGAGGCCCACCGAATTCCGTACATCCATAGCACCCTCCTTCATCTGTACGATCGTCTGGTAGGTAACGTACGGGCTGAAGCCGGGATTGACATCCCAACGCTCATAGTCATTGGAACAAACACGCGCCACCCATGAGGGTGAGCCGGGGTCCGAATTCCAGACCTGATTAGCCGGCGTGAGTCCGCTGTTCATCGGGGGATGGTTGGTCAGAAAATCCGCCGGAACGTCCTCTCGCATGTGGAAACCATCGTAAATGGCATTGTCCATAAACCATGGCGTCCGGTTCTCACAGCGGTCGTCACGTTCGTAGCTGTTGAGGGCGATGTTCAGCTCCTGCTGCGGCATTGATGCATCCTGCCCGTAAAAGGTAAGCAGGGCGTACTCGGTGGCCAGCACACCGAGGTAGGATCCGAAATGTATCATCTGGTCCTCCCAGGCGATAACATCGGTGGAGTGTTTATTACGAACCGATGCCACCATGCTTTCACCTCGCCCACTGCCGCTTGTGCCGGCTTGTACAAAGTAGCCGAGCCGTTCGCGGTAGTGCCAGTATTTATTCAGCAGGTAGCGGTGGTCAACTTGTGCACGCCCCTGGAAGGGGCCAAGGGTCGTGCTGATGAGAACAATCAGAAGAATTTTTTTCATGGGTTTGTTTTTTTCTTTTCCGTGTATGTCGGCTCCGACAGCCGGAACGATGAACGGTTCAGGGTTCAAGCGTGTATTCCGTGAGGTTGCCATACAGACTGGCGCGAAGATGAACTTCATCGGACCTCAGGCCCAGGATCGTCCAGCTTTCGTCGAGGCTTATGGCCGGATAGGTGAGTGTCCATGTGATGTTGATGATCGTTTTATTGTCGCCAAAGGCCCAGGTGCCGGGAATGGTCAGGTCTTCCTGGGAGTAAGCATCACGGGTGGTTCGGGAACAGGTGTTGTTGTCGTGAAATTCCCATACCGAGGGCAGGCTGTTGTCTTGCGGTGTTCCGTTTATCGCGATGGCCGTAACTTTCCAGCTTCTGCACAAGCGGTTTTCGGCACTCCGGAAACTCAGGGCGGGGCCTTCTTCATATTTCTTACAGGAACAAAGGCCGAGTAAAACAAGCGCAATCATCATCATGGTTTTTTTCATCGTTGTTGTGATTTGAAAGATTATTAAATATTGATAAAAAAGGGAGGGGCTCAATGGGTACTGATTTCAGGGTTTTTGACCTGAACGCAATCGGTCTACTTCCTGCTGCAAAGCGTCTGTTTTTTTATTCATATCAATGAGGTAAAGCGTGAGTTCTTCCACCTTCTGCAACAGCAGGGAATTCATGACACCGAGTGAAATTCCTTGCTGCAAAACCTCGGCTTCAGCGGGCACTTCCGGAAGATGATGATGTTGTTGAATGTAGCTTTCCAACTCATGCAGCGAGAGTAGGGGGTAGTCGTCGCCAAAGACACGGTCCTGCCAAACGTCGACAAGCACTTCCACTTCTTTCGCACGTATTTTATTGTCCACCGTCAGGTAGCCGTCGCCACGGATGATCAGGCGCTCTGCACCATCGCTTTCAATGGCCAGCGCTTTCGACGTCGCACTGGCCTGGGCCAGTAATCCATATCCGTTGGGGGATTGGGTGATGTTCATGATCAACGCGGGTTTTCCGGTCGTGGCGATGTTGAACATCGCGTCGGTTGCGGTGGTGCCCACGGAGGCTACGCCATTTGTTTTATACACGTTCATTCCGCTAACCGTCCAGCCTGTTAGAAACAGCGGATTTTTGAACATCAGGTTGCCGCTGGCATCGCACGTAAGCAGATAATTGGCGGTGGCTCCCTGCGTGATTTGAAGGCGACGTGCCGAGAAGGTTCCATTGAGGGTCATTACGCTGTTGGTGGTGGAGGCCGAAATACTCAGAATGTTTTGAACCGCGTTATTCGCAATCCGGTTCAGTTTAAACTGCCCCATTTGCGTCAGTAAATCCCAGTTCGACTGCGTGGGTCCAAAATGACTGTGTATGTAATTTTCGGTGAAACGCAAGGCCGGGGTCGTATCCGACGAACTCAGGTGAAGGCTGGTGCCGGGCTGGTCGGTTCCAACGCCCAGCCGTTGCCGCGGATTATCCCAATACAGGGCCGATGAACACGACAAGCTGCCGCTTGTTCCATAAAAGGCCACCCGCGTCGGGATGCCGGTCCCCGTAAGCATATCGGGGTGGGTGTGGTTCTGCAATGAAAAGTCGGAGGCGTGCAGCCCATCTAAATAATCGCTGTTCAGCGAGCTGCATAAGGTGTTGGAGGTTGCCTGCACCGGCGCTGTTCCTTGCGGGGCCTGCGAAATAATGGCACCGGCCGACAGGATGTTTCCCTGTACATGCAGCTTTTCCTGAGGTTGGGTAATTCCAATCCCAACATTCACGGAGTCGTCGAAAACCTGGGAGTCGACAAAGATAAATCCCCCGTGATTGAAATAGGATTTCGGTAGTGCGTTGTGGGTGCTGACGGCCCGTTGAGCCTCCACCGAAAGGGGAATCAGGGGCATCAGTAATCCAAGAAACAGCCAATGGGCTGGTTGTTGAAGTGCGGACCTCAACCATGCTTTCGCGCGGCGGGTCATGGGTTTTGTTTTTTTCATGGTGAATTGTTTTTTGTTTTCACGGCGAAGATAAATCGAAAACAATAAATTCGCTATAACGCCTGAAGAACGGACTGTTCATAACTTTTTGCACATTCGCCTCAAATCAAAAATTCGGTCGGCAAGAGGCAAAAAAAACACGATAGAATGGATGCATTTTGTTGATAAATAATTCCGGTTTTCAGCGCTGGAAATTGGGTATCTTTGTGCCGATTTGTTAAATTTTGAGCAAGTACGTATGAACGTTGTCACCGGGGGTAGCGGTTTTTTAGGCGGACATCTTATCTGTCAATTGTTGCAAGGAGGAGCCTCCGTTCGCGCGTTGAAGCGTGAACATTCCGATTTGCGTCGTTTTCAGCGAATTTTCGCCCTGTATTTTCCGGATCGCGCTCCGGCGGATTTCCCCCTGCAATGGTTGACGGGGGATGTGCTTGATCCGGCTGCCTGCCTGGAGCTTATCGGGCCGGGTGATCAGGTGTATCACTGTGCCGCCAGCGTTCATTTTAAGGATGGACACGATGAACACTTATCCCTCGTGAATATACAGGGGACGGCCAACATCGTGAATGCCTGTGTCGAAAAGAAGGCAGCCATGCTTCTTTTTGTGAGTAGCGTGGGCGCTTTCGCGGATGCAGTAGACGGTAGCCTTATAAGTGAAGCCAGTGCCGACAGCGCTTCTCCGCATTCCTCAGCCTATGCAAATTCAAAGCGCGCTGCCGAACGTGAGGTCCGGCGCGGCCTGGCGGAGGGACTGCCCGCGGTGATCGTCAACCCCTCGGTCATTACCGGTCCGGGCGAAGCCGAAAACGGCCTGGCGGCCTTGGTACATATCGTACGTAAAGGCTTGAAGTATTATCCCTGTGGTGCCAATGGATGGGTGGATGTTCGCGATGTGGCCTGTGCAATGCAACGTTTGATGAGCCCGGAATTCACGGGAGAGCGCTTTATTATTTCGGCCGAAAATCGCCCGTATCAATATATCCTTGAACAGATCGCGCTTCAACTGGGTGTTGCTGTGCCCGCTACCAGCGCAGGATCTCGTTTGATGAAAGCGGTGCAACGTCTCGGCGCTATCCGTCAAGCCTTACTGCGTATCCCGAACCCACTGAGCAGAGATTTGGTGCGGATTTCAAGCTCGGTCTCGGCCTACGATACCACAAAACTAGTCGGGGCTACGGGCTTCTCCTTTCGGCCGCTCTCGCAATCCCTGAAAGACATGTGTGACTTTGTTACGCACTGATTCGCGGGTATCTTCATCTTACTAAACGCGGCACCGGCCGATGCTTATCTTTAAGGCAATTAGATACTTGTTAAAATAAGGTTAAATCAATACCTTCAAAGGGGCTGATGTTCGTTTTTTTCTTTATTTGTACTGAAAATCAACCAACCATCAATTTTCTTGCATATGAAAAAACGGGTTTTACTCCTTGCAGGACTTTTTATGTTGAGCATCGGCGCTGCGTCTGCCCAGCAAACCTACACCCTTAACACGGCCAAGAGCGAGTTTCGTATCATCGAAAACGCCAAAGGCCATTTAAAGATTGCGGTCAACCTGGCAAGCTTCGACACACGCCCGGTTTCGACTACCTACGGCACGTTTACAGAGATACAGGCCGAAAATTTTGCCGGCATTTATACCGCCGGAAAACCTGATTTGCCGGAGTGGACTAAACTGATCGAAGTTCCGATGGGTGCCACGCCTCAGGTTAACCTGATCAGTTATGACGAGCACATCGTGAACCTGGCCGATGATGGCACCGTACGCCGGATTATGCCGGCCCAGCCTTCTGTCTCCAAGAACGCCGTGGCTTCCGAACTTCCGTTTTACTATGATCAGGCGGCCTACGCAACCGATGCCTTCACGCCGGATCCAGTGGTGCGGGCGGAAGTAAGCGGCGTCATGCGCGGCGTACAAATGGGGCATCTCACCATTGCCCCCTTCAAGTACAATCCGGTGCAACATCAATTAAAAGTGTACACCAACCTGGTGTTTGAGGTCGTTTTCCAAAATGCGGACTGGGCACTCACCGAGCAATTGAAAGCAACGTACTACAGTCCTATGTTCGAAGCCTCCTATCACAGCATGATCAATTATCAGGAGCCCACAGCGAAGGATGCACTGACAAAGTACCCCATCAAATATGTGATTGTTGGACTCAACAACACTTCATATCCCTTCCAGGCCACCATGGCTCCTTTCGTTAAATGGAAAAAGCAAAAGGGATTTACGGTGGTGGAACAATGGTACAGTAGTGTTCCCACCGCAGCCACCGTTAAGAGTTTTCTGAGTGGCTTATATACCGCGGGAACCACGGCAGACCCTGCCCCTACCTTTGTGTTGTTTGTCGGCGACGTCGCGCAAATCCCCACCAATACTGGCGTAGCTTCTACCGCCCACAAAACGGATCTTTACTACTGCACCATGGACGGCACCGGTGATTATTATCCCGATATGTATTTCGGTCGTTTCTCCGCCACCACGGTGGCTCAGTTGCTCCCCCAGGTTGAGAAAACCATTGAATACGAAAAATACCTGATGCCGAATCCTTCCTACCTTGATACCGTTGTCATGATCGCCGGAGTTGATGACGGCTCGGAACCAGACGGCGGATTTTCACAGGTGCACGCCAACGGCCAGATCAACTACGGCACTAAATATTACTTCAACACCAAACACGGCATTGTTTCTAACACCTATCTGTGGCCGGTTACTAACAACGCCTCCACCGATGTGCTGATCCGCAACGCTTGTTACCGGGGTGTTGGCTACACCAATTATACGGCGCACGGAAGTTCGACAGGATGGGCCGACCCGAGTTTTCAGACCTCGCATATCCCCAGTATGTACAATAATCATAAGTATGGGCTGATGGTAGGGAATTGCTGCCAGACCAATACCTTTAATGATACGGAGTGTTTTGGTGAAGCCTTGTTGCGCGCCTCCGGCAAGGGAGCGGTGGGCTATATCGGTGGCTCCAACTATTCGTATTGGGATGAGGATTACTACTATGGTGTGGGATTCCGTTCTAATATTGTTGAATACGCTACGTACAGCAGTACCAACTATGGCGCCTACGACCGCATGTTTCACGACACCGCCAACATGACCAAGCCCAACTGGTACTATACCAATTATCAGATGATTTACGCAGGGAATCTGGCCGTTGAAGCCAGCTCATCTACCCTCAAAAAATATTATTGGGAAATTTACCACCTTATGGGCGATCCGTCGGTGATGACCTATTTTAGCGTGCCCGATCCACTGCTGACTGTGAATTACACAAACCCGCAGAATGTCGGGGTGACAAGCCTTACAGTAACAACTGAAGAAGATGCCTATGTGGCGATCTCGCACAACGGTACTTTGCTGGATGCGGAACTGGCTCCGGCGGGAGGCGTAACCATCCTGAGTTTTCCGGCCTTTATTGCACCCGACACAGCTGATATTGTGATCACAAAACAGAATAGGCAGCCCTACATCGGTACCGTCATTTTTGTGGCACCGAGCGTTGCCCGGGATGCTGCTATTACTTCGGTTCCGTCGCCTGCAACTACCTATGACTGCAGTGGTATCAGCGTGCAGCCTTCGGTTACATTAATGAACCTGGGAACCAGCGTCCTGACCAGCGTCAATATTGAATATTATGTTGATGCACAAACACCGGCCGTCTTCAACTGGACGGGCAGCCTGGCTTCCCTGGCCTCGGTGGACGTTGTCCTGCCAGCTTTTACCTTAACGACCGGATCGCACAGTTTTACTGCCCGCACTTCAAGTCCTAATGGCAGTACCGACCAGAACACCGCCAACGACGGCTTTACAA
>CAZPDS010000064.1:0-13326 GCA_964585485.1 uncultured Bacteroidales bacterium | reverse complement strand
CTTTTACTTCGTCCAACACAAAAATAGACAGAACCGCGAAAAAAGGCAAAATGATTTTTTTCATAATTGGGATTTTTTTAGAAGAGCAAAATTACACTTAATAATTAACATTTCTAAGAATTGTTAAATAGATTTGAAACAATTTTGATATTGATGTAAGCCTACGGCAAA
The DNA here is from genome assembly GCA_964585485.1 of uncultured Bacteroidales bacterium. Classification (GTDB taxonomy): domain Bacteria; phylum Bacteroidota; class Bacteroidia; order Bacteroidales; family CAIWKO01; genus CALGYY01. The sequence goes on along the minus strand of CAZPDS010000064.1, from coordinate 13,155 downwards.
GTACATCTTTTTTCTAAGACAGCAAGGTCTCAATTTAGCACCGGCAGAATTTCGTGCAGTATGTCTGCAGGGCAATCCATCAGGCAGGATAGTTAGGATTTCTTTGATCCACGCATGAGGTTCGACATTGTTGATTTTGCATGTAGCCAACAGGGAATAAATCATGGCGGCGTTTTTTGTGCAAGTTTCCATATGATTCCTCCGAAATAGGCGAACACTCATTAGTCCGAAATAGTCAAGATGTCAAATAGTGATATCGGTCACAATAACATCTATAAATTTAAAATATTGTTCTTATTTATTAATTCTAAACCAAAAAGAACCGCCATGTTTCTCTACTCCATTTAAGTTCTCGTGATTCCAAATCGGAGAAATCAAATTTGAAAGCTCTTTGTCCTCAGAAATGAAAAAATTTGGTAAAATTGTTTCGTATTTTTCAGGGTTTGCTAAAAGATACATTGCTAATCCATATTGCTCTGAATAAAATCTATCACACATAAATTGAGGATAATCATATGGTAAATATATATCGTGTATATGTATAATTACGCCATTTTTTAATCTAGGTAGTATCTCTAAATAAAACACTAGGGAATCCGAATTTGGCAAAATCCTATGAGAATTATCAATAAAGAGGATATCATTTTTCTCTAGCTCGTCTACTATATTTAAGTTTATATTCTCAAAAGGTTCTCTTATCACCTTGTTTGCTATTTTATCAATCTCTGTGCGTGGCATTGGGTCAATCGAAATAATTTCAGTATCTAAATTTTGCTCTGTCTTTGCTTTAAATGAAACTTTTGTCGAGTGCCCTGAACCAATCTCAATGTATTTTTTGGGTTTGAACTCAGAAATCATTGCGTAAATTCCAATGATGTCAAGTCCAGGTAAAAATCCGTTATTCCAGGAAGGTTTATTTGGATCGGTCTCCTTTTTAGAGTCTTTAATTGTCCATATTTTATCATTATAGGATAATATCTTACTTATCAAATCTCTGAATTTATCGCGGTTTAAATCTATTATCTTATACAAATCTGCATGTGCAGGTTGCCCATACCCATATCGTGGTTTTAAATCCACTTTATACTCTAGAAAAATTTTTTGAAATTTTGGATTTAAAAATCTATAAATCTTTTTTATCATAGTTTAAAGTATTATCTATTTGCTTTTTAAATAAATGAGTGGAAATCTTATTGTTCAAATAATAAAAATAGGGGGCATACCAACTGTAAGGCTTTTTTATGAGGCTTATAAGATATCAAAATTACAAGTTTATTTTATATTTCCAACCTCTACTTGACGGCTAATAAAATAAAACCAGGTGATGGTTTCGCACCTATGTAGTGTATTTGTTATTACCGAAAAATTATACAACAAGCAAAGTTAAAGGTAAGCATCCTGCATATTGCCAAGGTGAACAAAGATGCGCAACTTGCGTAAAAAAAATATGAGTAAGCAAGAGAAAAGAACCTTGATCCTGTGCATACCTGATCCATGGCAGGAGGTTTGTTTATTAAAATTTATGAAAAATAAATGTTTTTTAATATTTGAAATGATATAAAGATTGTTGAATAGTTTTTTACTAAAAGCCTATATTTTATTTTAGAGGTCGTGCCTAAAAATAAAAGATTCAAGGGTATAACATACAAAACTACTCCATAACAAATTTTGTCATGGTAATATTTTCTGGAATGCTCAGGAATAACCCCCAAATAGTAAGCGTTTTTTCTTTTTTGTTTAATAATAACTTATGACTACTCTCGCCAGAAGATGAAGAAAGAATAATAACCTCTTGTTTTTTGTCAAGACGAAATAAAAGTGTGTCTGTCTTGGTTGACTTAATAATATACATGGTTTCATTTTCAAAAATCAATCTATATCTAAAAGATTGGTTGGTTTGTTCAATCCAATTACCAGTTAAATCGTCTTTATTAGGAAATTTTTCCTTCTTGCATGATATGAATAGAAAAACACAAATAGATGAAATGAAGAATATTTTTTTCATAACTGCACTTTTATTTTACAATGATGAGTTCTTTCGATTCCTGGTGACTGTCAGTCTTTAGTATACAATAATAAGTTCCCGATAATAAATTAATACCATCCAATTTTATTTGGTATTTTCCAGCTTCGTGTGGCGACTTATTTTTAAGTTTATAGAGAGGTCGTCCGCAATTATCGTATAAGGTAATTTCAACAAACTCTGATTTGGTTATAGTGTATTCAATAGTTGCATTTGCGCTAGTCGGATTAGGAAATATATTTAAATTAAAAATTTCTTTATCGCTTAAAGTGGATGATTTACTTTCCTGTTTAGTGACCTCATACTCATTTATGACTGGTGGGTAACTGTCCATATTTGTAGCTGTTTTTCCCAGCGGAAACTGGGTACATGTAAAGAAAGGATCCACAAACACATTAACAGATCCGCCCAGGCCAGGGCTAATAATTGCACCTGGTTCCAAATAGCCGACATTACCTGCATGAAATGTAATATTAGCATCTCCCCCAATAATGTAATCGCCAACTGGAACTGCATTGGTCACATTGTTGCCTATTTCAATTTTGTTCATTGCATTATATATTTCCGTTCCAGTAGAAACAGTTTGATTCTGAAAATATAATTCTTGGTCTATTATACTTAATACTGAATAATTGAATCGAATATTCTGAGGAGCAGTGGGCACCCAACCGAGAAATTGACCAAGATAATTGTAAGCTTCATAAACATAAGAATATAATGTTGCACTTGTCGAGGTGACATTTGATATTCCCATAAAATAATTTCCATTATTTGGATTGGCCATTGAAAAACCGTTTGAAATTCCAAGTATTGTAGCCCCTGAAATAAAAGGATAAGTCACATTAGCATATACGTAATGCTTATATACGAAATAAGTAGCTGCAGCTAACCCTGAACAGCCTCCTGATACTAGTGCCCAACTGCATAAATTTCCATCACATTCAATTGCGCCTTGGTCAGAACCAGAAACATTGGAATATGAATTAACTTGCGTACTGAAAGCATAACGTACTGCATTATAAGCATTAATGCGCCCATACCCCATTTGCTCGTTCCAGGTACTTGTAGGATGACCGCTTGTTGTATTATAACAAAGTCCACTAACTTTATCACAACTTAATTCGAGGATTTTTCTTGCATCTGCTTGCGTTAGGCAACGATTTACAGAAAGTATAAGTGCCATTGTTCCTGCTGCATAAGGGCAAGAAAAAGATGTTCCATCAATACTGGAAATATAGTCTGCATTATAGGTGGGAGCGCAGCCGGAATTTGAGTATCCAGCACTTCCAGAAATATCTAATGTTACTATATTTTCCCCAGGTGCAACAATATCCAAATCGGAACCATATTGAGAAAATGTTGCTCTTACATCATTTCTTGTTGTGGCTCCGACAGCAATGACTTCCTGCAAATTTGCTGGGTACGAAACAGAGGATGATCCATTATTCCCAGAAGAAAATAATACTGGACATCCTAAACCATTTCTTTCATTATTGACTGCATTTTGAATGGCATTCGTTATAGACGTAGCAGGCGACCCCCCGCCCCATGAATTGCTTAAGATATCAGCATTTCCGTATTGGGGATCACAAGCCCAATTTATTCCATCAGCAATCCAACTGTCTAAGGTAATCCATTGATGCGATGCGTCACAGGCATTGTTGTTTCCATAAGCAATTCTTACCGGAACAATTGTACAGTTGTAAGCAATTCCTGAAACACCGCTTCCGTTATTTCCTCTTGCAGCTATTACCCCTGCTGTGGCGGTTCCATGAGCATCATCACCTTGTGGAGCACCATAACTACCCTGACCAGTAGCATCATAGCCCGATGCAAGATTATCGATTAAATCTGGATGATTTAGATCCGTACCTTCATCTATAACTGCAATACGAATCACATTTCTTCCTGTAGTAATTTCCCACGCTTGGCAAGCTTTGATGTCTGCACCAGAGGTACCACTTTGCTGCCCCGAGTTTTGTAATGCCCATTGATCTCCAAAATAGGTATCATTAACACAATTTTTCTTTAGAAACTTTAGAAAATTAGGTTCTGCAAATTCAAATTTTCCTGTTTCCTGAAAATAATTTGCCATTTCTAAAGCATTACCATTTGAGTTTTTATCTGCGAGAATAATATAAGTACTTGGTTCAAACTCATTTTGCTTTAGAAGTTTTGTATTTGTTTCCTTTGCCAATCTCAACAGTTCGGAAAAATCAGAAGGAGTGCGGAGTTTAACAATGAATTGTTCGCTTATTCCTTGTAATGTGCTATCAACAGGGTATAGTACAAATGGGTTTGCCACAACAATATCTTCATTTTTGTTAAGCTTTTCTATCACTGCTTTTACTTCTAATTCAGTTCTTCCTTGTAAAATGTCAAAAACAGCAATATTATTCGGATATTCAAGATTTCTCTTATCTGGCGATTTAATGAACGGAATAGAAGCAGCTATTTGGATTTTTTTAGTTTCAGTTATTCCCTCCTCGAATTTTACATATACTTTTTCAGTACAAAATCTCAGAGGAATTGCATTCCCTTGATAATAATAGAAAACTTGTTGTGCAGATAAAATCTTTGTAAAAGCCAACAAAATGAGAATAGAAATATTCATCTTCATGATAAAGCTGATTTAATGTTAAAAAATTAAGAAACTGTTTTGATTTTATCGATTTGCATGACATACACACTATTTGAGAGGTCATCCCGGGCTTGACCCGGGATCTGCCTGATCAGGGAGATCCCGCATCACTTGTACTGCATCTCGACTGTGCTCGATAACCGCGGCGTTGAAGTAAGTGCGGGATGACTGCATTACTCATGCGTTTTTAGCGACCACATAGCTCATTCATTTTTCTAAATCAAAACAGTTTTTAAGCAAGAGAAAAATTATAACTCTTTTAAAACGTTTAGATTGGAATGTTAATTTAAGTGGATTACAAATGCGCCGTATAATTAATCTTGGGGTGTTGGAATAGTTTTCCTTAGTATTTCTGTCATTTCGTTTCTGTCTAACGCCTCACTCGTTAATGTGCCAGTCATCTATTAAACATGTCGAATGCTGTTTTTTCAATTTAGTTTTTTGCAATTATTTATTATTCGTTAGTTTGCTAATAGAAAGGGAAAGTACTAGCATCAATAACCTTTCAAGATATATCTAAGGCACTGCATATTAGTCTCATAAACAAATTATTCAGATAATTCTGAAGGGGAATTATTTTGATCTTATGATAAAACTCGAGGAAGCTTCTTTTCGTATGACTAATTGCAATGTGTAACCAGTGTATTGTCTCAGTATTGGTTTCTCTGATTGATTTTTCAGTAGCATAAGCCTCAATACATTTTTCAATGTCCAAGAAGCTTGTGCTTTTGTCCGAGAATATTATGGTTTTGGAATCCAAGGATTTTTGAACCACTTCTTTATTTGCACCCGAATTCTGAGTTTTTAATACTTTCATTTTAAAGAATCTGCAATAGCTTGCGCTTTCTCCGGTTTTAAAATCTTCAAAAGCAATAGATTCACCTATCACAGCAACATTTGTCTGTAGCTGACATACGCGCCCTGGTTTGAGATGTTTCTTAGTGTATTCCGAAACGGGATTTTCAAAGTATCCCTCATCAGGTTCAACCATTTTGGAAAGCTTATACATGTCATCTCTTTTTCCCATTGTGGTTCGCTTTCTGTCTATGATAGTCCTAATAGTCATGTATCGCATATACCTAATCTGACGCCGAAGTTCAAAAGCAAATATCCCTTTTCTTTGTGATTGTTATAAGTAACATGATAAGGAAGTAAAACCGAAAAAGATAGTCGTAATTTACCATTACTGTCCCACTTTTAATGTTGTTCGAAAACAGCATGTAACACACTAAAACTGGAATTTTGATGCCAGCCGGTATTGTTTCGTTCCACCACACTTTCTGCATACCAACCTTCTCTCATACATATATCACTGTACTAAGTCCTTAACAAGTTTACTCATCCGAAAAGTTGTTTAGAATTTCACTAATTGTCATATTTTTGTTATAGTTTCAAATTTTTTTTGTCAAAATTAACAAATTTTTCTAAGTACAGAACAAAACTTTTGTAAAAATCTCAAAGTCCCTTTTGCTAGAGGGATTTAGGAGTGCCTGTGCGAGGGAAATTAATCCATATTTAAATAGCTATACGCCTTTCTTCCATGTGTTTTGATTTGTTTGGGCTTGATGCAGTCATTTCTATATATCCCTACACGATAGGCCCAAATAAATTCCACACTCAACGCCGCGACCATTTTCGATATTCTGTTCAGGTCAGCAAGATGCATGTCTTCGATATTGAACCCGCTTGATTTTAATCCCTTGAAAAACTTTCAATCTGCCGCCGGTCTTTATATCGCAAAAGCGTCTCATTATCGGCTTAATATAATCCAAGAAAGCCTGGACGTGCATCCCATCATCCAATCATTGCTTTTGCATCGGAAACAAAAATTGTTATTCAATCGTGAATGCGCACGTGTGATTGTGCCAGCAATACTTATGTTGGAGTTTTTATTAATGTGATTCTATAAACTACCGACAGGTCTAAGTATAAATTTTAGCCTCACGAATGTTCATTTTCCACCTATTTTTAACAAAAAAATGATGGAAAACACTGACTCATCACAATAACACATGGATTCAACATCAATTTCACATATCTTCAGCAGTCTTTCAACCATGGGAATATGATTTTTACTTAAAAAACTGCAATCATCTTATCCATCTTATCCAAAACTTACCCTTCCAGCGTCTGTTAAGCAAAAGAAAGCGGATAAGATGATTTCTCATCTTATCCGAAATAATCATCTTATCCGTGCTGTATCCCTTATCAATCAATCATTATAAGATTTCCGGATAAGATGGATAAGATGAAAGGTCATTTTAAAAGAATTTTTCACAAACGTAGTAGCCGAAATGACGATTATCGCCATCCCGATTACGTTCAAATCCCAATAATTTCAACGACTTACCAATTTGAACAGGGTTTAAACGGACCCGGTTATCGGTTTTTTCCGCTAAATGGATCAGAATCTCCGTTGCGGTCATGAAATGATTGTGGTGATCCTGGGTTCCCGGCTCAAGGTATTTCTCAATCAGCTCCTTTTCTGAGGTGATTACCTGGAATTGTCGGTTGTATTGCTCATTCTCGGCAATTTCCTCCCGGGTAAGATCGCAAGTGAAGTGGGATTTGTAAAGGAACCACGCCTGGGAATACACACTGTCGATATTCACCTTTTCCTTGTAGCTCCAATCAATCTCCTCAATCACAAAACACAACCAGCGGACACTACCGCTTTCGTCATTTAGGAATTCCGTTTGGTTTGTTGAGCCGATAAAACTTGCTCGCCGGGGAATGATTGAATTACGCCGGTCATACGGGAGTCGGTCGTTGATTTTATCCTTGGAGAAAAGACTTTTAAGCGCATTTATCTCTACCCGGGAGAGCGTGGACAGCTCGTCCAGGTTGATGATCAGGTTAGTAGTTAGCAAAATACGGCTGTCCTTATCTACAGAAAGGTTCTCGGCAATGTAGTTCTTCAACACCGGCGGACACAGAAAACGACAAAAAGTAGACTTTCCGCTGTTTTGCTGATCATGCACCAGGATAAAAGCCTGCTTGTTAAAGTAGGAATCAACAACAGCGCACTTTACCGCTCTGACAAGCCACTTTTTGAAATGAGTATCAAAGCGGAGGCGGTCTTCCTCACGGACTTTTACAAAGTTGGAAAGGTGCAGAATATAATCTGTCCGCTGATCCCATCTAGGGAGACTTTCAAAATATTCCAGAAAAGGATTGTAGCGTTCCACAAAATCAGATTTGAGAAAAGCGACCAGGTTGTTCAGGCTCAGATTCAGGCCGTCCATCTGCATTTTGATAAATATGCTGTTCTCGTTCAATGCCTGGTACTCAACGGCGCCTTTCTCCCGGTATTCAAACATGGCCGAAACCTCATTGTAACGGATCTCGTAATTCTCCTCCAGGTAGTCCTTGGCCATATGAAACTTGTTGGTGGCCTTCTTTGGCGGCTTTGCCGCTTTAGGTTCTCCCTGTTGCTTTTCAAACATGTCGGGATATTTCCTCTCCACTGGAGAAATGTCAATGCCATGACTTTTAGCACAATAAAACAGCGTGCGAATACTGATGCCGGCGCCGGTACTATTCAGGCATTTTGTGTACTGCTCATTGCAATTCTCCAGGCTATAATCCGGATTAAATCTACTAAGCCGGTGAAAATATCCGCGGCCGCTTTCCCCAAGCGCATCACATAGGGCAAAACCGATATTGCGCCAACTTTCATAGTCACCGGTAAGGTCAATATGGGCGGCCTCAATCTGCTCAACCACCTTTTGAATATCCTTTTCGAGCGAAAGATTAAGATTCACGGGGAAAGGTTTTGCATCCAGGTTTAATAATGCATCTGTGTCATAGGATAAAAAACATAGCCGGGACACATCTCTACCGCTTTTATCCACTGCAACACCCAGCACACTTTCATAATGCGCTTTAACCTGGTTAAACGCCGCAGGATGATGCTCCCTGCCGGTTGTCACTGGTACCAGGATTTTTAGGCCAATCCCACTCGGGCTAATAAATTCTGCGTATGTGTACTTTTCAGCCCTGGCTTTCTCCCTTGCCTTTTGCAGTTCCGGGGCAGCCAGCTTGTCGATATCCAGGATAAGGATTCCGGAATAATCCTGAAGGGTTTCAATCTTCCGGCCGCGGGAGAATGTCCCGCAGGGGGTGAATGCCGGCAAGGACTTCTTCTTTTCGGTGTACTCCTTTGTTTTGCCTTCCGCCAGTAACTGCCGGAGCTGTTCAATCTGCGGCCGGTACATCTCAGATCGTATGCGCCCGATCACGTCTTCGATGAGAACGATTTGCAGGGCTTCGTTGAAGTTTTTGAAAATGGTTACCTCTCTCATGTTTTCTCCTCCTAAAATCCGATTACGTTATTATGCAATTTGTTAAGCAGTTTCTCAACATCAACTGCTCGATAGTAGTACCTATGGCCAATGGCGGTATAAGGAATCATCCTTTTGTCACGGTACATTTGAAGGGTGCGCTTGCAGCAATCCAGAATTTTACATGCTTCTTCATTGGTAAGCCAGCGCTCGGAAAGGGGGTAGTTTGCTTTTTGCACGATCTGAGCGAACCTGTTTTCAAGGTCAACCAGATGATTAATGATAGCCTTAAAGGCATCACATTCAATAGTGATAACGTCCATGATTATTAAAGGTTTTAGAAATTTGACATCGGTTAATGGTTCGTTGCAACGAAAACCGATGCAATAATAAAAGCAGAAAAAAAGTCTTTTGGTCTTAAAAAGGTCTTAGGGCTGCAAAAAGACTTTTTTGTCTGATTTTAAGTGGAAAAACAGCGCTATTCCTTGCCAGGCTTAGAAATGATACTGGCAACATCAATCTTCTTCTGACTTTTCGCGTTAATGCGCTTATCCGTGCGGTAACTTTTCAGGTTGGTATTGACCGTATGATAGCTCAACTTCTTTCCATCCTTGTCAACAAAGGCTTCCATGATGATAGCCCGCAGGTTCTCGGGAGATGTCTCCAAAATAGGTTTCCCGTCAACCCTTATTTCTTCGGTCATTTGAATAAAGATATCCATCAGAACATTAAGCTGGCCGTTCCATTTGGCCGGGTAAAAGCTCAGCTGAGTGCGTTCACTGGGCAAAGACTTTTTTTCAGAAAAAGTCTTGGGGCTACCATCAACAGGTTCCACGCAATTGCACTCTTGCAACTCCTGATCCTCTAGTAAAGACTTTTTAATATAACAGCAATATTTTGAGTCGCGCAAACCAAAAAGCGCCCTAAGCCTCCCCAGTGCAATACTGCTGAATAATTCAGCCTTAAGGTGATCCGCAGTATCGGGGACTATACTGAGGAAAGGTTTAAACATCTTCTGGTAAAAAACGATGGTGTGGATAAGCACCATGCTAAGCGATAGTAAAATGTACATATCCTCACGGTTGTGATTCTCATTCATCAGCTGCTTCAGGTCATACAGCAGCTTTTTAGCTTTCACAATGTGTTTTTCAGCATAAACGGATAATGCTTTATAGCTTTCTTCCATTTCGAGTTTTTTCTCTGCCCTGATTTTAACCCTTTCAAACTCATCCATGATCGTTTCAAGGAATACATTTGTCTTGAATGATGTATAATTTGGAATATCAAGGACTTCCCTCCCGTCATAGACCAGTGTCGGTTCCAGAGAAAGTATCATAGATCCTCTTTCACTTTTTCTAACAGAAAGCTTGTAGTCCGATGTCGAACGAAACCCGTATGGCAAAAAATCAGTGTTGACAATGAAATCATCCACGTCCCTTTCATCATCAAATTCGGCCACAGTGCAGGTCTGGGCCTCCCGGATAAGGTTTTTTAGCTCCTTTGCATTAGAGAATCTTGGAATAAAAGGCCGGAAGCGGCCATAGATCAATTCTTCAAACAAGCGTATATGTATTACAGGGGTCGCTGTCTTATTCATAGGGCCACATACTTTTTCACGGTAAAAAATCGGGAGGAACAAGAAATACGTAGAGTATGCAGTTTTATTATGTAAGTTAAGAAAATTAAAAGCAGGAAGGCACAAAATGTCCATCATTGGGATAAACTATCAACAATGGCTAACCTCAAACAACGACCATTCAATCTCATATAAATCCACCTTCTCTCCGCCCGAAGAGAGTTAATAATTATAGAAAACGAATCAGGAATACACAATACGAGGAGTATTGCTTGCGAAGAGATGGGTTGAAAGTTTTTTGTTTTTGCTCAATAAATCAAATTGAAAATGGCCAAAGCATTCAAGAGAATGCATACATTTGCTCTAATTAATTGCAACAATTCATCCAATTGGTTATAAAAATAGTAAAAGCCTATGCCTACAGAAGATAAAATTATAGAAAAATTTTTAAAAGGTCAAAATCAGCTGGTATTCCAATCTTCTGATTTATCACTTGGATCAATTGCTGAAATGGTTGCCAGTGCTGCCATTGACATAAATCCTAAATATCAGAGAAGAGAAAGATGGGATGTCGTCAAGCAATCCGCGTTGATTGAGTCATTTTTGCTTAACATTCCTGTTCCTCCCATTTTTCTTGCTGAAGACGAATATGGGAGATATTCTGTTATTGATGGAAAACAAAGGATTACAGCAATAAGCAAATTCATTAATGAAGGTTTAAAATTGAAAGATTTGGAGAGGTTTAAGGAATTGGAAGGCTATAATTTCAATTTACTCCCAAAGCCATTGAATAATGCATTAAAAATAAGGCCATATATTAGGGTTATCACTCTTTTAAAGCAATCAGCCCCTCAGTTAAAGTATGAGGTTTTTACACGATTAAACACAGGAGGAGAAAGTCTACTTCCGCAAGAAATTCGCAATGTAGCTTTTATGGGGCCTCTAAACGATTTAATCTTTGAATTGGCAAATAATGAGTTTTTACGCCAACAACTAAAAATCACAAATGACAACTCAAAGCCATATAAAGAAATGCTTGATGCTGAATATGTCTTAAGATTTTTTACTCTTAGAGATATGTGGAATCATTTTCCAGGAGCAATGAAAGATGCTATGGATATGTTTATGGAGAAATATCAAAATTGTGGAGTCGAGAAAATTAATTCATTAAGAAATATATTTGTGGATTCTCTCGAAATTTGTGAAGCAATCTGGGGAGATGATAGCTTCAAGAGACCCGATGGTGACGTATATCGTAATCAGATTCTACAGGGCTTATATGATGTTCAGCTAGTTCCTTTTTCCTTTTTTCAAGATCAGAAGGCTCTCATTCTGTCAAAAAAACAAAAAATAAGGGATAGTTTCTCTGAAGCACTTTTGACAGATAATGTCTTTCAGGAGGCAATAAGACAATTTACATCAAACCCTGTTAGGGTACAATATAGAATATCCAAGATGATCGAAGTAATAAAAAACGCTATAAGCTAGATTTATGCCTTCTGCCAAAGAAAACTTCTTGCATCGTATTGATGCTTATGATAAAGCCGTGGCTGCTGAATCTGTCACAACACAAGCCTACCAACAGACTGAACATAATTTAATTTCTAAGCTATTACGAAATGGATTATCGATTATTGCTTTTGCAATTCTCGAGGACTTTTTCAAGTCCAGGACTGGTGAAATCCTGACCTGTATTGGAGAATCAACCGTACCATTCACAAAACTGCCTATAAAACTGCAGGAAGCAGCAACAATTGGCGCAATGAAGTCGCTGCATGTCCACGCAATGAACCTTAAAACAGCTGAAGAAGATTGGCTTGCATTCATCCAAGAAGAAAGCGCTCGAATTGGTAGCACTAAAAATAGCTCATATGAATTGTCTGCATACTCGCTCGGATGGGAAAGGTCAAATTTAAACAAAGATGACATCTCGAATTTTCTCGGGATTTTCAAAGTGGAAGGAGGTTGGGATGCGATTCGAAGAATATCATGTTTAGCCAATGTATCTCTGACCTCTCCGAAAGATGCTTTTAATAATGCTGCATTGAGACGACATAGCGCAGCTCACGATGCTTCTGCAGATACACCGATAATTGATCTAATTGAGTTCTCCTCGCAAGCGAGAATCCTTGCTTTTTGTTTTGACGGACTTATCTCTAAAAGTCTTCACTACATACAATCGAATGACAATGAATTTATAGAGGGCGGGAAGAAAACAACAGCTTCGGATATTAAAATTAGGGAATTGAATAAAGTGGACGGAAAATGGAAAGAATTCACGTATAGTAAAAAACGCGCTATTAAAGCCGATGTTGATTACAATTCGATTCTTCCAGTGTCAATCAAGAGAGCAAAGACAAAACAAGAATTGCTGCTGATCAAAGATGAAAAAAACACCATTGTTAATTGGTTCACCTTTAATTGATCTCCAAAAATTACTATTTTTGTAATAATGTTCCTTGACAGCGCAAAACATTGAAAACCGCTACAAAAAAATCGTGGGACAAATCGTGACTACGTTTTGCGACGACCGCTTAATAAAAAGACATACAGCAACATACGGGGATGGAAACAAGACCCTGTCTCTCCGCAAGCCAACGAAATGGTCCCGCGAAAGCGGGATTTTTTGTTT
>CAZPDS010000063.1:0-13484 GCA_964585485.1 uncultured Bacteroidales bacterium | reverse complement strand
GCTTGAATTGATATTCTTCATACCTTTGTGTAAAAATATAAACGACATAATATGAAAATTTTATTACGCATGGCAGGCACTGCCATGATCGCTTTGATGATGGCGGGCAGCTCGAATGCCCAGGTGGTGTTCAGTGAAGATTTTGACAATGTGGGCGGTCCCACCGCGGGCGGCGCCGGCACGTATAGCTTTCCTACAGGATGGTTACTGAGAAATGTAGACAACCTGACACCCGCCGCGAGCGTGGCCTATGTGAATCAGGCCTGGGAACGCCGTGAAAATTTCGCATCCAACACGGGCGACTCCTGCGCCTTTTCCACCTCATGGTACGATCCGGCCGGAACAGCCAATGATTTTATGTGGACGCCCGCTATCGGACCATTGCCCTCCAATTGCGTATTGTCGTGGGAAGCCATAGCCTATGACCCAAGCTTCGCCGACGGCTATGAAGTGCGCCTCATGACCACAACCCCCACGGGCGGCACCGGTGATATCGGCAACCAACTTAGCAGTTCAACGCTGCTTTTTAGCACACCCGGAGAGTTGAGCAACTGGGTCACACGTACGGTGGATTTAAATGCCTTCGCCGGTCAGACCGTGTACATCGGTTTCCGTAACATGTCGACCGATATGTTTATCCTGCTGATCGATGACATCATCGTGCAACGTCTTATCGACCATGATCCCATGCTCGTGAAGGCCTTCGCCTCGACCGACTACACCATGTTACCTCAGCAACAGGCCCTGCCACTACCGCTGAAAGCGCTGGTAAAAAACGGCGGAGCTAAAACCCTTCATAACGTAAACCTCCAATGCGAAGTATTCAACAGCAGTGGCGTATCGGTTTATACTACGATGGGCACCGCACATGATAGTTTGGTAAGTACAGATACGCTTAGTTTTCTGGCCGGCTATTTCACCCCCGCGGTTGCAGACAGCTTCACTTTCCGCTACAGCGTACTCTGCAGCGAAACAGATCAGGACACCACCAATAACTATATCACAACGAACCTTATCATTACCGACACCCTATACGCAACGGAAAAACAACCGTACACCGGAATCCTCGGTATTGGCGCCGGGGTTCAGGGCTTTTTAGGGAATCAATTCACTATCAACGACACTACCGAGCTACGTTCGGTCAGCATGGCATTTATGAGAGGCTATACCAACACAAGTGTCTACGCGGTGGTATTCTCCGTAGCCGCCGGACTTCCTGACAGCATCATTGCCTCAACCGATACGGTTCCGTTTAATGGTATTGATCCCCAAACCCTGACCATCCCCCTTTCCGGAGGTCCCTTTACCTTGTACCCGGGAGAATACGTTATAGCCGCCGTTGAAACAGACAGCACGCTTACCCTTTCCACCTCCAGCACGTATTTCCGGGCATCAAAAAGCTGGGTATACTGGTCCACCAGTCCGTTAGGCGCCTGGGCCCATCCGGAATCGTTTGGCAGCACCTTCGCTGTAACGTTTGCCATCAGAGCCAATCTTTACCATTGTCCGCCGCTTACCTCCGATATTGACGCTACTGATGCCAGCTGCAGCACTTGCGCTGATGGTTCCGCCCTGGTAACCGCTGATAACGGAATCTCTCCCTATACGTATACATGGTCGACCGGCGACACCACCGCGCTTGCCGACAACCTGCTTCCCGGGATTTACATCGTTACTATCAGCGATGCCTTCCATTGCCGACTTTCCGACACCACCGAAATTGGCAACAGTACCATTGGTATTGCTGAAAATATCGAAAATATCGGCATTGCGCCCAATCCCTCCACCGGTCTCTTCCGGATCAGCCTCCCCGGCGTCGCCGGATTTGAGGCGACCCTTCGTGTTTACACACAAGACGGTCGCCTTGTTCTCACCGAAGCGGTACCCGCCGGGCGAAGCGAAATCATCCAACTTGACCTGACCCCCATGCCGTCCGGTGTCTATATTTTGCTGTACGATAACGGACAGGAAATTTCCGGAACTAAGTTGATCAAGGAATAATCATCATTCATTTGCATGCTTAGAAAGAGCCCCGCAGTGCAATGCGGGGCTCTTTTCGTAGAAGCCTTGATATTGGAAGCCCACGACAAACAAGTCGACATTGACGAGCCCAAAGTCGACAAAATTTTAATCAAAAAAATCGCAGACAAGCCGTACCTTTGATTATTCAACCATACGTTTTTACCATGAAAATCCCAAGCGTAGAACAAATACGCGCGCTGGATGCGCAGACCATTGAAAAAGAACCGATCTCTTCCATCGGACTCATGGAGCGAGCGGCCACAGCCGCTTTCCGGTGGATAGAAAATATGATCCCTCGCGAAAAAATCATGAAAATTTTTTGCGGAACGGGTAACAACGGCGGTGATGGTTTGGTAATCGCCCGATTGCTGGCGCAGAAAAAAAGACCAGTGCACGTGTATATCCTGCGAATGGTAGGCGAAGGCTCGGCAGATTTCCAAACGAACCTGGAACGCCTGCGGAAAAATCCGAAAGTATTCATTAACGAACTCCACGATATTGAAGCACTTCCGGATATTGCTCCCACCGATGTTGTAGTGGATGCCATCTTTGGCTCCGGGCTCAACAAAGCGGTCACGGGGCCGATCGCCACGATTATCACTCACCTGAACCACAGTGCTGCTTTCCGCAAGATCAGTATCGACCTCCCCAGCGGTTTATTTACCGGCGACAACGCCCATAATGACGGAACAGTTTTCAAAGCAGACGTCACCCTCACCTTCGAATTTCCAAAACTTGCCTTTTTCTTCGCTGAAAATTATCCTTACACCGGCGACTGGCATGTGCTGCCGATCGGCTTGCACACCGCTTCACTTGAGGCTGCCAAGGTGGATCATATGTACACCCTCCTGCCAGACGTACTGCCTTTGATAAAAAAACGGCAGCGTTTCGACCACAAAGGCACTTACGGCCATGCGCTCCTGATCGCAGGGAGCAAAGGGAAAATTGGCGCTGCGGTCTTAGCCGCCCGGGGCACCCTCAAAGCCGGGGCCGGCTTGCTGAGCGTCCACCTTCCGGCCTGCGGCGCCAACGTTTTGACCACTGCTGTTCCCGAGGCCATGACCAGCATTGATCAGCAGGAAGGCCACGTTGTCACACTGCCCGACCTCGGCAAGGCCAATGCAATAGCGGTTGGACCGGGTCTGGGCACACACCCCGACACACAGAAGGCACTCAAAGTACTGATCCAGGAATCGGCGCTACCGATTATTTACGATGCAGACGCACTGAATATGCTTTCGGAAAACAAAACCTGGCTTTCATTTCTCACGGCGGAATCCATCCTTACGCCCCACCCCGGGGAATTCGACCGCCTGGCCGGGAAATCAGCCAGCAGCTACGAACGTCTGCAAAAGCAAAAAGCCCTTAGCATTAAACACGGCATTTATATCATCCTTAAAGGCGCGTATACCAGCGTCAGTTGTCCGGATGGATCAGTATTCTTCAACGCTACAGGGAATCCGGGCATGGCCACAGCCGGCAGCGGCGATGTGCTTACCGGCGTTCTGCTCGGGCTCAAAGCCCAGGGTTACTCTTCCCTGCACACCTGCCTGCTGGGAGTATATCTGCACGGGCTGGCCGGCGATGTGGCGGCGAATAAACGAAGCCAGCAAGCGCTTATGGCGGGCGATATTTGCGAATATCTAGGCAAGGCCTGGAATCTGATGCAGCGATAAAAAAAAATCCCGCTGTTGGCGGGATTTCTAATTGATTAGACCTATTGCTTTGCGAGGATTTTTAGTTTGGCTTTCAGCAATTGCACCTCTTCGCGGGCCGACTTGATTTTACGGTCGAACTCTTCTTTAAGGATATCCGCATTCTTTGAGGCCGCCAGAAAACCGATGTTATTTTCCCACAGCAGAATGTCGCTCTGCAGTTTGGTTATTTTTGCCTCGATCACATTGCGTTCACGGTACATTATCCGGCCGGAATCGGGCGATGACTGCATAGCCTCCAGTTTATTCTTGTATTGAAGCGTACTGGCCTCGGTGGAGGAAATCTTCAATCGATCGAGCAGACGGTTAATAGCATTCCGGAAATCGTTCTGCAGTTTTTCTTTTTGCGCCATGGGCACATGGCCTATCTCCATCCAGTTTCGCTGGAAATTCCGCAGGGCTTCCAGGTTTGCCTTTTTATCGTCGCCCATAGGAAAGTCATCGACTTCCTTGATCAGATCCAGCTTCTTCTGCATATTTTCGGCCTCCATCTGATTGATATTGGAGAAATAATGCGATTTTGCCTGAAAAAATTCATCGCAAGCAGCACGGAAACGTTTCCAGATCTTATCGGAATACTTACGGGGAACAGGACCAATCTTTTTCCACTCTTGCTGGAGTTTCAAAAAATCGTTGGTGGCATTTTTCCAATTGTTGCTGCTTTTTAGCGCTTCGGCCTGAAGACAAAGGTTTACCTTCAGGTTGTAGTTATTCAGTTGCTGATCTTTAAGATTACCAAAGAATTCTTTTTTTACGGCATAAAACTGATTGATGGATTTTTTGAAGCGCTGCCAGATCTCATCATTATCCTTCGCCGGAGCGCGGCCGATGGACTGCCATAGTTTCATCATTTCGGAGACTTCCGCGGTTTTTTCTTTCCAGCGTTGCATGCTCGGAATATCCTCGCCCAGCAGAGTGTCCATGCGGGTACAAAGGGCAGACTTCGCCAGCAGGTTGTTTTCCTGTTCCTCCTGCAATTGTCCGTAGTGCTCACGACGAAGCACATTGATCCGTTCGGTGACCGTACGGAAGCGCTCCCAAATCTCATCTTTCTTATCCTGAGGTACGGGACCAATCTCCTTCCATTCGTCGTGGTATTTCTGCAAAAGCTTAAAGGACTGATGAACATTGCCGGAAAGCAGCAGTTCTTCGGCCTTTTCGCACAAGAGCATTTTCTGTTCAAGGTTTTTCTTCAGGTCAAGGTCCTTGAGTTCCTTATTAATTTTTACCTTATCAAAAAACTTCTCGACCAGAAAATTATAATTCTGCCAAAGGTTATTCAGTTCGGTACGCGGAACCTGGCCGATACTTTTCCATCGATCCTGCAATGCTTTGAATTCATCGTAGGTTTTCTTCAGGGTTTCTTCGGAGCTCACCAGTACTTTCAGCTCATCCAGCACCTGCTGTTTGGCTGTCAGGTTTTCCTGTTTTTGTTTCTCCAGTCGTTCAATAAAGCGGGCTTTACTGACTTTGTATATTTCGAAAATACGGTTGAATTTTTCCTCAGCAGGATCCGGCAGTGGCTTATAATCCTCCGCCACGCCACCTCCGGCCCGGAAGGCGTCAGCCGCGGCCTGTTTTTCGTCTTTCAGGCGCTTAAGGAATTCCACTTTAATGGCGACCACGGTGTTTTTTACCAGGCTGATGTCATCCTTATTTACCGCCACTTCCAGATTTTCAAGCAACTGATCTTTTGTAAGGGTGCTGTAATCCAACTCCTCTTCCTGGAGTGTAGCTTCCAGCGTATCATCCGTTTCTTCCGATTCCGCTTCCGCCTTTTGCAAGGCTTCATGTCGTTCGAGCTTATCGAGCTCGTGCACGTCTACTGTGTTTTCCGGGGCTATGGTTTCTTCTCCGGCCGGGCTCACATCCTCCGTTTGGGAAACAGGAACGTTTTGCGCAACAGGCGCCCCGGTGGCTTCTACAGTTTCTGAGTTTTCAATAGTTTCCGGATTTACGGATTCATCCGCCGTCGGAACATTTTGTTCGTCCGGGTTCTGATAAGTGTCTTCGTTCGTCTCCATTTGACAATGGCTTTAATGGGTTGATAAAGATTCCGGATTACTCGCATGAGTAATCCGGTAAGAAGTTTTCAAAAGAAAGCAAAAATACTAAAATTTATGATGTAACAAGGCTTGCCATAGGCGAATCCCCGCGGCGTTTGGCTTAAATGGCGGCCAGTGCAGTGCGGAGATCGTTGATAATATCCTCGACATCCTCAATACCCACCGACAAGCGAACCAGTCCATCGGTGATACCGGCTTGCATACGGTTCTCTCGAGTCAGTTTGGAGTGGGTCATCGAAGCCGGATGTTGAATCAGGCTTTCCACCCCCCCCAGAGATACCGCGAGGATGATCATTTTCACGTTGTTCATCAGCACACGTCCGGCCTCGATTCCGCCTTTCAGCTCGAAGCTGATCATGGAACCCGGACCCTTCATTTGTTCGCAAGCCATGGCATATTGCGGATGCGATTTTAATCCGGGGTATAGAATACTTTCCACGGCCGGGTGTTTTTCAAGGAATTCCGCCACTTTCATGGCGTTTTCCTGTGCTCTTTCGATACGGATGGCGAGGGTTTTCAGCCCGCGGTGCGCCAGAAAAGCCTGGTGCGGATCGATGTTGCAACCCATATTGATCATAACGTTGCGGATCTGATCGTACCATGATTTTTCTTTGGCAACGATGATTCCGCCCACGATATCGGCGTGACCATTGATAAACTTGGTCATAGAATGCAAAACAATGTCGGCGCCCAGGTCCAGAGGCCGCTGCAGATAAGGGCTACAGAAAGTATTATCCACCACCACCGGGATGTTGTGTTCATGCGCCAATGCACTGAGAGATTTCAGATCGGTAATAGTCATGGTAGGATTGGCCGGTGTTTCGGTGTAAATCATTTTGGTGTTAGGACGAATCGCCTTACGCACAGCCTCAAGATCGGACGTATCCAGGTAGGTGTACTCCACGCCGTAGCGTGAAAAGATATTCTGCATAACGCCACGGGCAGGACCATAAACGGCGCCGTGGCTGATGATATGCGCACCCTGGCCCAGCAAGGCCATGTAAACGGTAGTAACCGCCGCCATGCCGGAGGCTGTGGCAATACCACCAAATCCATTTTCGATCGAAGCTACGGCATTTTCAAGCGCTTTCACCGTGGGGTTTCCAATGCGGGTATAGATGTAGCCATCGGACTCGCCTGAGAAACAGGCAGCCCCATGTTCGGCGCTCTTAAAACTAAAAGTTGACGTCTGATAAATGGGAACCACAGCGCTTCCCATCGGATCTTCCACTCCACCTTCGTGGATGAGCTTTGAATTAAAACCTAAATCATTGTGTTTCATATAAGGTAATTTTAATGGCGCAAGAAAAGACAAAGGTAGTTCTTTGTTGTTTATCAGCAAAAACTTACACTGTAAAGAAAGGCTAATGATACGTTAAGGCTGACGGTCGCCGGAGCTTCAAGCCGTACGGCGTTTTTTCAGGTACTGCCAGTCGAAATAATACAATACTTTTAATGAAAGGCTGTTCAGCTGATCTTCAGCGAAGGTGTGCCGGATATTGTCCCAATAATCGAGAATGACCATATTCTCATCATTGAGGATAGCATTTTTATACGTAATATTCAGACTGCTGCCGGGTGCAAACTCCCAACTGAACATGAGGTCGAGGTTAAAGGCGTTGTAGTTAAAATCGAAATCCCTACGGCCGTGGAAGGCGTCATTTGCTGACAGCCCACCATCATCACCCAGGGTGTAAAACTGCCGGTACTGGCCCATGCTCCAATAGTGGCGCAGGCGCAATGAAAGCGAGAGGTTGTTGAGGAACATGTAGCGTGCTTCCAGCAATTGGGTGATGGACATCAGGTCGCGGTTGCCGAAGATAATCCCGCTGCTATCGCGTGTTGCATAACCTTTATCGTTCCAGCTCTGGCCTGCCGTTAGTGTGTAAGTAAAATACAAACGATCGCTGGCCCGCACCAGGGGGGTGAGTTTAGCTTCGTAATGCCGGTAAGGGTCATCAATATTGCTCACCCAGGTAGCCTCGCCGTCGAGGGCAAAGACCTTGCGATAGTCGCTGGAGAATCCGAGGTACAGATAATAATAAGGTTCTGTGCGGTAAAAACGGCCCTTCTCCCGTGGTTCCCAGTAATCGTACATATGCAGCGGCGACACTGCGATACCATCCCAAAGCCAGAGGTAATTCAAAAATGTTTGGGTATTGGAGGCATTAATTTCGAACACCGTCATTTTTTGGGTACTGGCACAAACCGCCTGGGTTACCGCCAGACCCGCGTTCAGGTAGCGAACCAGGCCCACCGGTTCGTAGATGGAATACACAATAGTACCGGAATGCGTGGTTTCATCGTTTTTCTGCAGCAGACCGAAATCATTGTTGTCAAAGGTGGGACCTATTCGTTCACGTTCCAGCGAAAACGTCAGATTGCCCTTCACTTTAGCAAATCCTAGTTTGTATTTATAGCCGGGGGTACCGAGCAACTTGTCGCGGCCTTCACGAATTCCGCGTTGAATAATCTGACTCAGGTCGCCCCCCAGTGAAACCCTCCAGGTATTGGATTTGTCGTTCAAGACCAGGCCCGCGCCGGTAACATTGGCATCATCCCATCCATGATTCCGGGTCACGTTGGTATTGATCAGGTAGACGTCTGAATTATTTTTTAAAGTTTGATCGAACACAAAAATATTGTAATTCGTCAGTGGCTCGGTCAGCAGACGGTAGGTATTGCCGGCCGAATCTTCGGCCACGGCATATATATTATCAGTAATGGCATTAAAAATCCCGATGCCGGTTCCGTTTTTGCCACGACCCGAAAATTTGGTTGCGTTCAACATCTTAGCCTGGGAAGGGTTTTCGATCAGGCGATCGCCCGGATTCAGGGAGCGGCTGATTTCGTCGTACAGTGCTGGCGTTCGGCCAATGCGACGCGAATAGAAATGACCGCCTTTGTCAAACAGGTCGATCCCTTCGTTGAAAAACGGTCGGTTATCATCGTATTCGGTTTCGAAGGCCGAAATGTTCTTAACCAGGTTATCGCTCTGAACCTGGCTAAAGTCGGGCAAAAGCGTCATGTCGACGGTAAAACTTTCGTTCACGCCCCACTTCAGGTCGAGTCCACCGCTGTACGAACCGGATAAATCAGAAACCCCTGCCGAATGCTGCGGAAAATGCTGACCGTACAGGGCCAGGTACGGCGTAAACGACAAGCGCAGCGGGGCTTTGATTGAGTTGAGTCCTTTCAGGGTTCCCCAATAGACCAGATCATTATCCACCCCTTGTTCAATCATAGCCCAAACATCTTTCTCGCGAAAGCGCCTGAAATTACGGGCAATTTGCATACCCCACACTTGCTCCTCCTGATCTGGAAAACGCAGTGCCGCATAGGGTATTCGCATCT
The DNA here is from genome assembly GCA_964585485.1 of uncultured Bacteroidales bacterium. GTDB lineage: Bacteria > Bacteroidota > Bacteroidia > Bacteroidales > CAIWKO01 > CALGYY01. The sequence goes on along the minus strand of CAZPDS010000063.1, from coordinate 4,327 downwards.
CTGCTACCCAACCCGAATCACCGATATGCGCGGCACTGGTCCATACCGCATTAAACGTTTCATCCATGAGTCGAGAATCATATTGAACCCCGGAGGCGGTAAGCCCGAAGACGTATGCATCGGAATTAGAATGATAGGTATCGAAGGCGATGGTGAAAGCGTCCGCATTCAGGTCATCGTCGCGGTTGCCCAACTGGTGAAGGATGCTGTCGGGATGTGCATCGTACATCATAGCGCCAACATAGATGCAATAATCATCGAACAACAGCCGCACGTCCATTTTTTGACGGGTTGGGCGGTTATAGTCCGGCTCAAACTGCATAAAGGATTGCAGTGGGGCCGCCTTCTCCCAGGCAGACTCATCCAGGAGACCGTCGATTTTCAGGTGTTCTGAAATGCGCACGGCACGGCCTTCGGGGCGAACCGTCTGGCCCAACACTGAAAACGGACACAGAAACAAGAGAAAAATAAGTTTGTGCATAGCGAACAAAAAGTAGGACGAAATTAATCCGAAAAAAGTTACTGTGCCAAATTCCCGCTAACTTTTCCCGAGCCTGGTACAAATTGCACATTCGATCGCCTCAGGTTCACATTAAAAAAAGTGATACTGATGCGCTTTAATAAAATTCTTTCTTATCTTTGCAAAAAAATTAAACAAACCCATGAGACACATCCAGAAAAGCATACTCTTGCTCGCTCTCGTAGTTGGACTAACAGCGTGCAGTGAAGGCGGGCAGAAGCAGAAAGCAACCCAACCCGGCGAAGAAAACCCGGCGAACACAACGACGCAAACGGTCAGCACGCCGCAAGGACAGCCCATCCATCTCACGCAGGATGAGTTTATCGAAAAAGTATTTGATTTCCGGAACGGTGGGGCGTGGAGTTACAAGGGGGATAAGCCCTGCGTGGTGGATTTCTATGCAGATTGGTGCGGGCCCTGCCGAACCATAGCGCCCTTTATGACGGAGCTGGCCACAACCTATGCAGGAAAAATTTACGTATATAAAGTCAACACGGATCATGCGCAAGACCTGGCCCGTGCGCTGGGCATCAATTCCATCCCGATGGTATTGATGGTTCCGCAGCAGGGGAATCCCATGCGCATTGACGGGGCCCGGCCAAAAGACGACTACGATTCGGCTATACAGAGCTTTTTGCTGCCGGCGAAATCCTAGCCTTGGTTCGGGCAAATGGCCGTTGTACCCACAAATGAACAAGTGGAACCAGCTAAGGAAAATGAGTCCGGAGGCGTTCGCTGCAAACTTCGGTTCGGATGCACAGTGCCTGGCCTTTCTGGCCGCAGTGAAGTGGTCTAAGGGATATACCTGTCGAAAATGCGGCCATCCGCATTATTGCAACGGGAAGACGCCCTACGCCCGAAGATGCACACGATGCAAAGCCGAAGAATCGGCGAGGGCGCATACGATCTTTCATGCCTGCAAAATTGATCTGGCGATGGCTTTCCGAATGATTTATACTGTGTGCAAGCAGCCGGGCATCTCAACCTACCAACTTTCGGATGCATTCGCCTTGCGGCAGATGACCTGCTGCAAGTTTAAACAGAAAATTAGGAAGTGCCAGGAAAGCGGTCATTTCGATTGGATGAGCGAGGCCCGATAATCCAGCGCAAAAAAAAGAGGCCCATTACAGGCCTCTTTTCTTCATTTTTTTGTTGATTATTTTCCGGTAACGTTTGACTTTTTAGCTTCAAGTTCTTTGAGCAACACCTTTTTTTGTTCAATGGTTTGCTTCATCGTGGGTAGTGCTTCCTTGTTGCTTTGGATGGTAGCGCCGTCGCGATCGATTTGCTTTTGAAGCTTTTCAATGGTAGCTGCGGCCTTGGCATTGGACTTTTCCAATTTGACAACTTCTTTTTCCATGGCCTGTTCTTCTTTCACGCTGGCATCTATCACTTTTTGCTTTTCGGCAATAAGTTTATCGTAATGCACAGCCATGTATGATTTCACAAACTCTTCCACTTCCGTTTTTAATTTACGGTAGGCTTCCGGTTGATCTTTGGGGGAGAAAAACATATCGTAACCGGAAGCTCCGGTCACTATCATTTCACAGCCCTCTGGCGTCATTTTGTAGGTGGTATTCAGGTCGAATTTATTCTCGCTGATGGATGGAATACTGGCAGCTTCGGCGGTAACAGCGTTGCGGCTTTTCTTCGCCTTCACCTTGAACGACTTTTTCAAATGCGCGGCCCAGGCGGCCTGTAATGGTTTGACTTCAGCTTCCGAAGCCACCATAATCGCCGGTCGGTCCACCTTATTTACTTTAGTAGTAACATCAACGGCCTGAATTTTCTGACCCCACGACAGGCTTGTTGCGCCACAGCACAACACAATCGCGATACTCAACACTAACTTTTTCATACATTCAAATTTAGGGTATTACAATAATATTCTGTGAACGCGGAATGGCTAGTAATTCGCCTCCACCAGCTGCATATAGGCTTTTGAGTGCAGGCAAGCGGGGCAGTTTTCCAGCGCTTTCGCGGATTCATAAATATAGCCACAATTGAGGCATTCCCACCATACCTTACCGTCCTTAACAAATACGCGGTCTTCCGAAATGTTCTGCAAGAGCTTCAGGTAGCGCTTTTCGTGTTCAGCTTCCACTTTTGCAATCATTTTGAAAGCGGTAGCAATTTCATTAAAACCTTCTTCTTTGGCAATTTCAGCAAAGGCGGGATAAAGGTCCACCCATTCTTCATGCTCACCTTCGGCGGCGGCTTTCAGATTTTCGATGGTCGTACCAATCTTACCGGCCGGATACATTGCTGTAATCTCCACCATGCCACCTTCCAGAAATTTAAAGAAACGTTTGGCGTGTTCTTTTTCCTGCAGGGCCGTTTTCATAAAGATGTTGGAGATTTGTTCGTAGCCTTCCTGTTTAGCCACCTTTGCAAAGAATTCGTAACGATTTTTCGCCTGGGATTCTCCGGCGAAGGATTTCAGTAAATTTTGCTCAGTGCGTGTCCCTTTTAACGACTTTTCCATAAATATAATTATTAGTTAATGAATGTTCGAATATCTACCATAAAAACAAATGACTCATCTGAATTTCAACACTATCCAAAAAACAAATCCGTTCAATCTTTTTCAAAATTAATCAAAAAGTTTTATAAACAAAAATTAAAACGTGTTTTCAGAGGCCGCGCATCCATTCAGGGCGGAGCGAAGAAGCGTCGCTCATCGAAGCCGTGATCTGCCCCAGGAGCTTCTCCTTGTCGCGACCCAGAATACCCTTCAGGCTAAGGTAATTGGACGCATGATCGCTGCGAAAGATGGTCTCCTGCAATTCCGTGTGCTGTATCAACACGTGAAGTTCCTCCAGCAATCCCTGTTTGTCGGGCAATTCGAAGGCGTGTCCCAAACGTTTTCGGTAATGGCCGATTCCGAAAGGGAAACTGAGTACCAAGGTGGATGCGTAGAGTGGTTGTGTTTCATTCAGCACGCGGGCCGATTCAATTGCATGCTGCCGGCTGCGCTCCGTGCCGCCCAGTCCGCTCAGGATCATCACCGAACTTTTCATTCCGGCCGTGTGGGCCCGCTGCAATCCGTCGACGGTAGATTTAAATGTTTCGCCTTTCTGATTACGTCTCAACACTTCATCATCACCGGATTCAATGCCAATGTAAAGCATTTTTAAACCCGCGGCGTGGAGTTCAGCCAGTTCCTGTGGCGACTTTGCCAGGAGGTTTCGGGTACTGGCATAGATGCCGATGCGCTGCAGGCGTTGAAATGAGGCGGCGATTGCCGATACTATTTCAAGCAGACGTGGAGTCGACAAGACGAGGGCGTCACCATCGGCCAGAAATATTTTGCGGGTTTCGGGCATAGATTCGGCGCAGCGTGCAATGTCATCCAGAATCTTTTCCTGCTTTTTCGCCTTAAAATCTTTGGTGGTATACATTTCACAGAAGGCGCACTGATTCCAGGAGCAGCCCTTGGTGATCTGGAAGATCAGCGAATTCCCTTCGGCCGGCGGCCTGAAAAGGGGCTGATCATACGACAGTGGAAACCACATAAGCAGTGCGATTATAAGAGGCCCAGTTCCAGTTTGGCAGCCGGGCTCATCATCGCGGTATCCCAGGGCGGGTCAAAGGTCAGTTCCACCTTAACTTCCTCCACCCCGGGAATACCCAGAACGGCGGCATGCACGTCGCCAGGCATTGTTTCTGCCACCGGACAATTTGGGGAGGTCAGGGTCATTTTGATGAACACGCGTCGATCGGCCGAAATCAGGATTTCATAGATCATTCCCATTTCCCAGACATCGACGGGGATTTCAGGATCATACACCGTTTTGAGGCGTTCAA
>CAZPDS010000062.1:0-13666 GCA_964585485.1 uncultured Bacteroidales bacterium | reverse complement strand
ACTAAAACCACCCTTTTGTACGGCTATTTTCACCTTATCATCCCACCATCCTTACAAAATTCCGGGGCGGTACCGGAACAAATTTCCCCGGGGAAGCCTGCCGATCCACGAAAGTGTAGGCTATGCGGATTACTCATTGCGCCGTTTTTTTCAGACCATCCGCAACATGAGCTGGTACACGAATACGGTATTTATCATCACCAGTGATCACACCTCCCCGGCCTTTTCGGAATATTACCAAAACAGTTTGGGCAATCTGGCCATTCCGCTGCTTATCTTTGATCCGGCGAAAGCCGAGCCACGCATTATGGAAAATGTTGTACAGCAAATTGACATCCTTCCCTCCGTACTGGATTACCTGGCGTATCCCTGTCCTTTCGTTGCTTTTGGCGAAAGCGTTTACGCAACAGCGCGCAAAAACTTTAGTGTCAGCTATTACAATAAGGTCTATCAACTGATAACCAACAACTTATTGCTTCAATTCAACGGCGATACCGTACTGGCCGTTTACGACATCAAAACCGACCCTTTGCTCCGCAACAATCTTGTTGGCAAGCTAAGACAAGCCCTTGCTGAAGAGCGACTTATCAAGGCTATCGTGCAAACCTACAATCAACGCGTTAAAAACAATCAACTGATTCTACAGCCATGAACCCGCCCGTAAACGTTCATAAAAAGCGTATATTATTCATTATTAATCCAATATCAGGAGTTGGCCGTCGCAATAAGCTGCCTGGACTGATTGAAAAAGTGGCCGTTCGCTATGATGTTGTATTTACCATTGCGCATTCTGAATACGCGGGGCATGCCATCAGGCTGGCCCGGGAAGCCGCGCAGGAAGGCTATGATGCAGTAGTGGCGGTGGGTGGCGACGGCAGCATCAATGAAGTAGCCGAAGGTATTGCCGGAACGGACTGCGCACTGGGGGTTATTCCGGCCGGTTCGGGCAACGGGCTTTCGCATTATCTGAAAATTCCCTTCAATAAAGAAAAGGCCATCAGCACTATCTTCGCTATGCGCACCACCTTGATTGACACGGCCTCGATTAACGGACGCCTGTTCATCAGCGTAGCCGGAGCCGGTTTTGACGGACGTATCGCTGAAACTTTTTCGCACGCTCACCTGCGGGGATTTATTGCCTACGCCTGGATGTCGGTAAGGGAATACATCTTTTATCAATCCAAACGTTATAAAATATTCGTGAACGGTATGACGCTGAAGCGCAAGGCTTTTATGTTAACCTTTGCCAATTCCAACCAGTTTGGTTTCAACGCCCGCATTGCGCCGATGGCTTCGCTGAACGACGGATTGTTGGATTTGTGCATCATGAAAAAGCCTTCACTGTTTGCCATTCCCTACTTTCTGCCCATGTTATTTCTTGGTAAACTTCACAAAACCAGGTATCTTGAAATCATTAAAACCCCGGAGGTCCGCATTTTTCAGCTCAAAAGCAATGTCGGGCATACGGATGGTGACCATCATCGTTTCCCGCGCGAATTTTTGGTGAAGGTGCATCCGCTTTCGCTGAGAATCATCGTGCCCTGATCCGCGCACGCCTTGTTAAATCTTGATCCGGGCAACCGCTTACAGAGCGAAAGGTGTAATTTTGTAAAAGCGCAATTAATATAACTTTTGAGTCCATCCTTATGAATGAAAAAATCAGAAAGCCCGACTATGTCTTTGAAGTAAGCTGGGAAGTGTGTAACAAAGTCGGAGGCATCCATACGGTCATATCAACCAAATCGCCGGGATTGTTTAAAGAACTTCAGGATCAATATATTCTGATTGGTCCCGACATATGGGCGGAGACCCGTCACAACCCGGAATTCACAGAGGACAAATATATTTACCGAAGCTGGCGCGAAACAGCCGAGGCCGATGGTTTGCATTTGCGTATTGGTCGGTGGAACATGGCCGGGAATCCCGTCGTGATATTGGTAAGTTTCACACAGTATTACACCCTGAAAGACAAGATTTTTGCTGAGTTTTGGGAAAAATTCAAGTTGGATTCACTGAGCGGTCAGTGGGATTACACCGAACCAGCCATCTTTGGATACGCCGCTGCGCGGGTTATCGAAAGTTTTTATGAATACCAGATGTCGTCCACCGATCGTCTGGTTGCGCATTTCCATGAATGGATGACCGGTACCGGTTTGCTGTATCTGAAAGACCGGACGCCGCAGGTGGGCTTACTTTTCACCACGCACGCCACGGTTTTGGGGCGGTCAATTGCCGGAAATCTGAAACCTCTTTACCGGGAAATGGCCTCCTACAATCCGGACATTATTTCGCACAACATGAACGTTGCCGCGAAGTATTCCCTGGAAAAAATTGCTGCACAGGAAGCCGATTGCTTCACCACGGTCAGCAGTCTAACCGCCCGCGAATGCATTCACTTTTTGGGCAAAGAAGTGGACATAGTAACACCGAATGGCTTCGACGACAGCTTCATACCCTCGGCGGAGCAATTCACCAGCAAACGGACACAAGCCAGGCAACAGCTGCATAATGTGGCCGAGGCGGTTATATCAACGCCGGTCGATCCCAACAGCCTGATGATCGTAACCAGCGGGCGCTACGAATTTTACAACAAAGGCATCGATCTTTTCATTGACACCCTGGGCCAATGCAATAAAGACAAGGAGCTAAAGACCAATATTTTAGCATATATCATGGTGCCGGCGGGTCACGCCGGACCCATTGAGCGGGTTCGACTGGGCATGGGGCGCCCGGAATTCTCCGCGGCCTGTTCCGGCAAGCACACCACGCACGCGCTCCTTCATCCGGATGAAGATCCTGTAATTCGCCGTCTCCGGGAAAACGGCCTGATGAACCGGCCGGAAGACCGTGTCAAGGTTGTTTTCGTGCCGTGTTATCTCGACGGTAGCGATGGCATTTTCAATAATCACTACTACGATTTGCTCATTGGCTTCGACCTCAGCATTTTCGCTTCATACTACGAGCCCTGGGGATACACGCCGCACGAGAGCATTTCGTTTCACATTCCCAGCATACTTACCACGCTTTCGGGCTTTGGGATGTGGGTGCGTGAGCACTTCAGCGATACCGGCGGTGGTGTCATGGTTCTCGACCGTAATGATGATAACTACTCAGCGGTAGCCGCGGGCATCACGGAGCAGATAAAACGCTTCGCCAGTCTCGACAGCGATGCAAGAGAATCGTCCAGGAATATGGCTTTCGAGATATCGAGGGCGGGATTGTGGGAAAAAATGATCGGGTATTACCACCAGGCCTACCACATTGCCCTCGAAAAAGTGGAGGCCCGGGCTGATTTGTTTCGCGGAAAACAGCAACAGGAAACCTTTAGCGAACTGCATCGCATCATCCACGCCAAGCCGATGTGGAAAAAGGTGATGATCCATTCGCGCATTCCGGAAAAGCTCAATGGCCTCAAAAAGCTCTCGGGAAACTTATGGTGGTCATGGCAGGCGGACGTGGAAGAACTTTTCGCATCCATGAATACCTACCTGTGGGAGAAGACCTTGCACAATCCGGTGGCGCTTATTCAGATGCTCAACTTCAAGGACTTGCAGCGGCTGGAAGCCGATGAGGAGTTCTGCAGCAAACTGAACGCCATTGAGCAGCGCTTTGATGAATACATGGCGCAGCCCCTTACCCCTGAAAACGACTTAATTGCCTACTTCAGCATGGAGTTTGGCCTGCACGACTCGCTGAAAATCTTCAGTGGCGGATTAGGCATACTGGCCGGCGACTACCTGAAAGAAGCCAGTGATTCGGCCAAAAACATGGTCGGCGTTGGCTTACTTTACAAACATGGCTATTTCAACCAGACCCTTTCGCTGCTGGGAGATCAGATGGCCGGCGCGGTAGCCCAGAGTTTTTCACAACTGCCGCTATCCCCGGTCCGTATCCGCACCAACGATAATGAAGAGCCCGTTTGGCTCAAGATTGCCGTTGCTTTTCCCGGCCGCATGGTGAAAGCCCGCGCCTGGGAGGTGAATGTCGGCCGTGTTAAACTATATTTGCTTGATACAGATGTTGATGAGAATGCCCCTGAAGATCGCAGTATCACGAATCAACTTTACGGTGGTGACCTTGAAATGCGGTTCCGTCAGGAAATTGTGCTGGGCGTTGGCGGGACCCGCCTGCTCGATACCTTGAACATTGCACCGAAGCTCTACCATTGCAACGAGGGTCACGCTGCCTTCATGGGAATTGAGCGCATGCGCAAACTGGTGCAGGGGGAAAAACTCAACTTCCACCAAGCCCTTGAAGTGGTCCGGGCGTCAACCCTTTTCACCACGCACACACCCGTCCCGGCCGGGCACGATGCCTTTGGCGAAGATCTCCTGAGGGCGTATATACCGCACTATTTTGAGCGCATGGGTATTAGTTGGGACTATTTTATGGGGATGGGGCGATTGAACGAAAACGACAGCACGGAAAAATTCTCCATGAGCTATTTTGCCGCGCGTCTCTCGCAGGAAATCAACGGCGTAAGCCGTATACATGGCCGTGTTACCCAGAAGATGTTTCAGCAGCTCTATCCGGGTTACTTTGCCGAAGAATCTCATATCTCTTATGTTACCAACGGTGTGCACTTCCCAACCTGGGTCAACAACCGGATGCGGTCGCTCTACAGCGAACATTTCCCGGCCGAATACATGAGCGAACAAAACAACGCAGGTCACTGGCAGGCCGTACATCAGATTGACGACCAACTTCTGTGGGACGTGCGATGCGCCATGCGTAAAGACTTGATCGACACCCTAAAAAACCGGCTTGCGCGCGAAATGACCCTGCGCCAGGAAAGTCCGGTTAACATCTTTAAGCTCACCGGCAAACTGAACGAAAACGCCCTTACCATTTGCTTCGCCCGAAGGTTTGCCACCTACAAAAGGGCTCATCTGTTATTTACCGACCTGGATCGTTTAAGTAAAATCGTGAATCATCCGGAGCGCCCGGTTCAATTCCTCTACGCCGGCAAAGCCCATCCCAACGACCAGGCCGGGCAGGACTACATCAAGAAAATTTATGAAATATCCAGGATGCCCGAGTTTATCGGTAAAATTGTCTTCATCGAAAACTACGACATGGAGCTGGCTAAAATGCTGGTCTCAGGTTCAGATATTTGGCTGAACACCCCTACCCGTCCGCTGGAAGCCTCCGGAACCAGTGGCGAAAAGGCCATCATGAACGGCACCATCAATTTCAGTGTGCTCGACGGATGGTGGGCCGAAGGCTACAAACCCGGCGCCGGATGGGCCCTGCAGGAAGAACGCACCTATGCGGATCAAAATATCCAGGACATCCTTGATGCCGAAACCATCTACACCAAACTCGAACAAGAAATCATCCCCTGCTTTTACGCGAAAAACGAATTGGGCTTTTCGCCGAAATGGATGTCGTACGTTAAAAATACGATTGCACGCATAGCACCCTACTTCACCATGAAACGCATGCAGGAGGATTATTATAATCGATTCTATTACAGAATGATAGACCGTTCACGTTTATTGAGTGAGAGCAAGTACAAAACCGCCAAAGAAATTGCCCGCTGGAAACAGAAGGTGATACGCGCTTGGGAAAGCATTGAAGTGGTGAGCGTGAACATCAGCAACCCCAACAAAAACCTGATGATTGGCGATGTATTCTCAGCCGAAATTATTCTGAATACGAATGAATTGTCGCCCACGGATCTCGGCATTGAAGTCCTGTTCGGGCAAATTGCCGACCAGGAGGCCACCCACATCAGTTACAAACAGGAAATGACTTTGGCTGAGAGCGACGATAACCGGGCCCGCTTTATCTGTGAAATTCAATCGGATAGTGCCGGCCTTTTTGATTACGCTTTCAGGGTGTTTCCTAAGAATCCATTACTTCCGCACCGTCAGGACTTTAACCTGATAAAGTGGATCTGACCGCATAGTTTACTGTTTAAAATACCTTCGTCCAAACCAGAAGGCCACATTCACCAGGCCGATCATGACCGGGACCTCCACCAGGGGGCCGATCACGGCCGCAAAGGCTTCACCGGAGTTCATCCCAAAAACGGCGATGGCCACGGCGATAGCCAGTTCAAAATTATTGCTGGCCGCGGTAAAGGAAAGCGTAACGGATTGACCGTAGGTGGCTCCTATCCTTTTGCTCATAAAGAAAGAAACGACGAACATTACGACAAAGTAAATGAGCAGCGGGATGGCAATCAGCACAACATCCAAGGGGATTTTGACAATGTATTCGCCCTTGAGCGAGAACATCACGATGATAGTAAACAGCAGCGCGATCAGGGTAATCGGGCTGATTTTCGGAACAAATTTGTGATGGTACCACTCCTTGCTCTTCACCCGGATCAGGATCAAACGCGTGAGAAATCCTGCAATAAAGGGTAAGCCCAAATAGATAAACACGCTTTTAGCGATTTGGCCTATGGTAATGGCTTCTACCGCATCATTGGTCGGGATGCCAAACCAGCCGGGAAGCACAGCAATGAAGAACCACGCGTAAACCGAAAAGAAAAGCACCTGGAAGATCGAGTTGAAGGCCACCAGTCCGGCCGCGTATTGGGTATCGCCTTTTGCCAGATCATTCCATACGATCACCATGGCGATGCAGCGAGCCAGTCCGATCATAATAATGCCGTACATATACGGCAGGTTGTTGTTGTTTTCACCGGGAAACACCACAAACATGAGGATGGCCAGGGCAAACATCAGCACCGGTCCGATCAGCCAGTTCTGTACCAGTGATAGCAGCAGCACCTTCCAGTTTTTAAACACATCGCCCAGCTCTTCGTACTTCACTTTAGCCAGTGGCGGGTACATCATAAGGATAAGGCCAATGGCGATGGGGATGTTGGTGGTACTATCGGGTGAGGATTTCAGGGACTCCCAGAAATCAGCAATGGCCGGAAAGAAATAACCGCTGAGCACGCCAATGGCCATAGCCAGAAAGATCCAGAGGGTCAAATAACGGTCGAGAAATTTAAGTCGTGGTTTCATGGTTATGAATTTTCAAATTATCCTAACAACAAGTTCCACCCGGCCCACTGCAATCACAGGTAGGCTCGGTGCCACGCAGGATACCGTTGATGATGCCGGCCGCGCAGCCAACGCCCGACTTCACCGTGATGGCCTTTTCGGGGCAGTTCCGTGCGCAGGCGCCACATTCCATACAGTAATCCTTATACACGATCACCGCTTTTTTATCCGCAACAGCGAACACTTCGTGCGGACACACCCGCGTGCACATCCGGCAGCCGTTGCATTTATCGGCATCCAGTTCCAGTGTGACAACATCCTTTAAATAAACCAAGGTATTCATCATTATAAGAATCGTGTGATAATCCATCCAATGAGACCCAGTGCAGCCCCGGCGATTTGCACGGGCAAGGCCGTTTTCATTTCCTTTTGCACCCCGGAGAGCGAAGTATAGGTTGAGGCCCCGGTAAAGTTCATGGCCATGAATGAAGAAAGGGCCCCCATCATCAAATACCAGGAAATCATTTCGAGCGGATGCGGCCCCAGGAGATCGAAGGCAAGGAAAGCGCTGGTGACCATCCAGCCCACAGCCAGTCCCTTAAGTGAAAACCGACGGAACGGCACCCAGGGCAGGAACGCAGGTGTGAGCACACAACCCGCGATATACGCTGAGAACAACAAAACCGCAGCCCGGCCGCCCTGGTGCCAGGCGTTATCCAGTGAATATCCCTGAGGCCCCACGCCGGCCATAATAATGAACAGCAGGGGCACCAGAATCAGGAAATACCTTCCGTAGGTAAGTTCCACCGGAATCAGTTTAATGCGCTCCACCATCGGGAACTTCACCCGTCGCATATCCGGCGTTGCTTTGAATTCCGCGGCCACGAAGGCGGGAATATCGGCTGCCCGCACCGGACCGTAAACAACCTGAAATCCTGTTTTATCCTTCACCTCATGGGCCGAAACGCCGACAGCGCCGAGTTGTGGAACGATTAGTCTGCGATGATTAACGACATTCAGTAGTGCATGCACTTTTATCCGTTTCACTAACTCCGCTGTGCCAAAAGTCCCTTTACCGGCAGCACACCAAACGTTGATGCCGTGCGTATCCAACGCGAGTATCCATGCATTCATCCCATGCAATGCCTTACGCAAATGATCGAAACTCAGTTTGAAATTAGCGGAGATATACACCAATGATTCCGCGTCAGGATTCCCTATTGCATACAAACCCGGATCCACCGCGTAGCTCATCCTGCCCACATTCCATCGCACCCGCATCGTGTTGCAGATATCCGCAGCATTCCATGAAGAAGCCACTTGTGGAACAGGTCCAAACACCGTCGGAACCTCTCCGATAATATAGTGTTTACTCATTTTATTGAATCATTAAAATTGCCAAACCGAAGCCGGATCTCGTCCCGGATTCGCCGGAAGGCACACAAAATCTCATCTTCCGACCCCCTTGCCACGGCCGGATCTTCAACGCCCATATGAAGCCGTTGCCCCACTTTACCGGTAAACACCGGACAGGTTTCGCGGGCGCCATCACAAACGGTGATTACATAATCAAACGCCTGATCAAGAAAGTCATCAACGCGCGCGGGTCGATGGCCGCTCAGATCCAGCCCTGCTTCCGCCATAACTTTGATGGCGTATGGATTCACTTGTTCAGCCGGATGCGTACCCGCCGAATATACCTCCAGCGATGGATTAATTTTCTTTAAATAAGCTTCCGCCATCTGACTACGGCAACTGTTGCCGGTGCAAAGGATCAGTATTCGCTTCTTCATATCCGGTTCATTCGGTATCATTACAGCGTTGATGTTTCCGCCTTTTTTATCTTCCGGCACAATGAAAAAGACTTGCGCAAACCGCCCTGTACCGAAAAGCAATTGGTTAGCTGGTATCCGTTTACGTACTTATAAACCGGCACGTCGGCCATCAGCACCAGGCCCGGGGGTTAAAAAATGGTTCCATAGATGAGCCCTCCCAGGGTTGACAAAACAATAACCAATCCTACATAAACCATCGTTTTTTTGGTACCCATCACCCCCCGGATAACCAGCATGTTGGGCAAGGAAAGCGAGGGCCCTGCAAGCAATAACGCCAGGGCGGGGCCTTTCCCCATACCGGAAGCGATAAGGCCTTGCAGGATGGGCACTTCCGTAAGGGTAGCAAAATACATGAAGGCCCCCACAATGGAAGCAAAAAAATTGGAAAATACAGAGTTCCCTCCCACCAACCAGGCGATCCACTCATTAGGAATAATGCCGGCTATACTCTGACCGTCGTGGGTGGATCCCAGTAAAAAGCCGGCGGTGACCACACCAACGGCCAGCAAGGGCAGAATCTGTTTGGCAAAGCCCCAACTGGCGATGGTCCACTCCCGGTTGTCGGGATCCTGACGATCCAGTAAGGTAATGATACTCAGGGCCGCAATACCCACCAGCATGGGAAGCAGGGGCGACAATTTGGGATCGGGGATGAACAAGCTTGCCAACACGGCCGACAAGGCCGTTACCAGGGCGGCCAAAATCACCCACCACCATTTGATCTTGAGGATTTTGATCAGGGAATAGACCAGTCCGATACTAAGCAGGCCGGTGATGGTCCATTTAAAGAACCAGATATAAAACCAGGCACTGGAAATATCGCCATCGGCGGGTTTACCCCAGTTAGCAAAAACCAGAATCAGCACCAGGATAAAGAAATGAAAAGAGGTTTTCCACATGGGCCGCTTCTCAGGGGGAACTTCAATGTGCATTTGTTCCTCCTTCTTAATTTTTTCCTCTTTGCGGTAAACAAAAGCCATGATCAGGCCGATGATAACACTAAAGGAGACGGCGCCCAGCGTTCGCGCCACGCCCATTTCAAAGCCGAGAATCCGCGCGGTAAGAATGATGGCCAGGATGTTGATGGCCGGACCTGAGTATAAGAACGCGATAGCAGGGCCCAAGCCCGCTCCCCGCTTATGAATACTGGAAAAAAGCGGAAGAATTGTACAACTACAGACGGCCAGGATAGTTCCCGAAACCGCGGCAACTGAATAAGCCAGCCATTTTTTTGCATTGGCACCGAAATACCGCAACACGGATCCCTGGCTCACAAAGATAGAAATGACCCCGGCAATAAAAAAGGCCGGCAGCAGGCACAAAACAACATGCTCGCGGGCGTACCATTTAACCAGATCTAAGGTAGCGTCAATCGCCGTTGTAAAGCGGGCGCTATCGATCGGCAAAAAGAAAGCGAAGCCAAAAACCACCAAAATCCAAAAAAGTATCTTAATCTCTTTTCTTGTTTCCATGTCTGAATTGTTTAAGCGGCGATATAAAATACATACACATAATAACATCCGACCACAATAAAAATCATCGCCACGACACGTCGGAACCACTTTTCAAATACCTTGATCTTATTATAAAAGCCACCTACGCTGGAAAGGCTGAAAGCCAGCAGCCAGGCCACAATGATAACCGGCAATCCCGTCGCAATGGCATAAACAAACGGCAGATATAAACCGGATGGGCTGCTAACCGTGATAGGTATCAGCATACCAAAATATAAAACGGCACTGTACGGACAAAAGGCGAGTGCAAAAACGATCCCCAGCAGCAGGGCACTCCAGCCATTGCCTTTGCGGCCGTTGGTCTGCATGCGGTCGGTCAGTTTACTGAAAGCAGGAAGATTGAGACGAATGAAATCGAACATCAGGATGCCGACAATAATCAGCAAGGGTCCCAGGAATTTCTCTCCGTGCAACTGAAAGAAACGGGCAAGTTTAAAGGTATTGGCGCCCATAAAAAGGACAACACCCAGCGTTGTATAGCTAATAGCCCTGCCCAGTGTGTACCAAAGTCCATTGTAAAAAATTTTCTTTTTGTTTTCGATATCTTTACTGATATAGCCAATGGCTGTAATGTTCATCGCCAGCGGGCAGGGGCTGATGGCCGTCATAATGCCGAGGATGAAAGCCGTCAGAAACGGGAGGTTGGTGGCATCCAGCCAGTTTTGCAATACTTCCATTTAGTTGAGATAGTTTTTGATTTTTGTCGTTAATTCTTCAATAAAAAGTTCCGGATCATGGGTTTTTTGGAACGCCCAATTGGTGAGATCTTCCGTTCTTTGTTCCTTGCCATTCTGCATGGAAGTCAGCGCCAGGGTAGCGCCATAGGCATCATACTTCTTCACTAATTCCTGATTCTCAGGAAGTTCGCAATTCATCACATAGAAATCGATAACACCCGTTTCCACCTCATTCTTAAATTGCTCATCGAGGGTCTTTCGCACCTTTGCTTCAATGCCACGGCAGGTAGTGCACCTGTTGGTGATATGAAAGTAGAGTACTTTCAGCTTCAGCTTGGCTGGATTATTCGAAATGACAGTATCGTTGTCATTGGTTTGTTGCCCATATGCCTGACAAGTCAGGAATAATGCGAGCAGGAAAAAGGCAAGTTGCTTCATAAATCTATTTTAAGTATTCGGCAATTTTTGTTTTCAGAATTTCGATAAAGCGATCCTCTTTATTTTTCGCGAATTTGAATCCATCGCCCGTGAGATCAGTGGTCATTTCCTTTTCTTTGAAAACGCGGGTAACATATAAGCCGGAGCCAAAGGCCTGGTATTTCTCGGCGATTTTACTGTTGGCTTCGTCATCCACATTCACGATGTAGCGCTTAATCCGACCGCTCTTCATCTCGGAAGCGAAGTACGTATTCAAGGTTTTGGTGGTCCCTTCTTCGATGGCCACGCAGGAAGCGCAGCGGTTGGTAACGTGGAAGTTATAAACCAGCACCACCGGCTTTTCTTCCTTTTTTACACCAACATCCCCGACGGCAGTCAGACTGTCCGTTACTTGATCCGTCACCATCGCGGCCGTATCCTGAGATTGCTGCGCAGCGGAATCAATCATCTGGTTTTCAACGTTTATCGTTGACGACCCACAGGACGTCAGCAATGTCAGCATCATTATAAACAAGGCGGGTTTACTAAAGATTTTCATAGACTTTATTTTAATTTTGAACAGGATTTATTTTCATGCTCACTCAGCGCCGGTTCATTCAGAAACTCATTCAGCAAGGCTTTCGCAATTTTCCAGTTGGCCGGATTGATACAATATTTAATCATGGGAGGCTCGATATTCCCCTGAATCAGGCCGGAGATCTTGAGTTCCTTCAGGTGTTGCGACAGTGTTGAACGCGCGATCGGGATATCATCAATCATTTCTCCGCTGGTGCAGCAGGCATTCATGCTGCTAAGTTTTTCCAATATGTATACGCGGGCGGGATGACTGATCGCTTTGCCGATGCGGGCAATCTGCTGCTGCGCCTCTGAAAATTTTGGTTTAGCCGCCATCCTATTTATTCCTTTCCAGAATTTCGTTGATTTCCTTAAGCGAGGGAACGCGGCCACTCAGCATAACGCGGCCGTTTACGACCAGTCCGGGCGTCCGCATGATTCCGTAATTCATGATCTTCACGATATCCTCCACTTTTTCAACGTTGGCTTCGATTCCGGCCTCTTCAACCGCTTTCAGCACGGCCTTTTCCAGATTTTTGCAATTGGCGCAACCGGTTCCAAGAATTTTAATTTCCATCATAGTGATATTCATTTTTATATTTCGCAAAAATACGAAATGAAATGAATAAATCGTGTAATTGCGAAAAAAAAAAAAAACGATACGGCTAAATGGATAGTAAAGGGCTACGAAAGTGATTGAAAACATTCCATTGAACCAATTCTCTCCACAAATTCCCGATAAATACGCGGATAATGGCGAAAAGCCCCTACCCTGCCTATCTGATCAAAAGCTGAATGAATACATTATCGACAGGATTCAACAATATTGCTTCTATTTTGACACTTTTGTTCGAAAAACGACATTTAAAAAACGGGGACCAGCCATACCGTTCATGAACAGTATGTTGAAAACAAAAAACGGGAATGTTTGGGGTGATTGCAGAAATTTGGATACTAATCCGGATACCCAAAAAAATAAACCCCTTGAAAACAAGGGGTTTATCGCTTTAAAAGTGCCCGGAACAGGACTCGAACCTGCACATCCGTAAGAATACTAGTCCCTGAAACTAGCGCGTCTACCAATTCCGCCATCCGGGCGGTTTTTCGTGAAGTAAGGTTAGAAAATTCCACCCCAAACTCTTCACTGTTCTCTATTTACTAAAAGTGCCCAGGACAAGATTCGAACTTGCACACCCTAACGGGCGCCAGCCCCTCAAGCTGGTGTGTCTACCAGTTCCACCACCTGGGCAACGGGGCGACAAAAATACAAAAAAAACTTTTCAAAATACGTTTTATCAATTTTTTATTTTTCATTCCAAATTTCCGAGGGGGTATGTAGAAACGTTGCACGCAACGTCGCTACATACCCCCGAATGCACCACCCTATGCCCTATTCCTTATTCCTTTCATTATTCCCTATTCCTTATTCCGTATCTTTGCATAAAACACCGCCATGGACATCCACATCCCGCTGGCCGAAAGGCTTCGGCCCCAATCGCTTGATGAATACATCGGACAGAGCCACCTTCTTGGCGAAGGGGCCATACTGCGCAAAGCCATTGAATCGGGCAATATCCCCTCCATGATCTTATGGGGCCCGCCGGGCGTGGGCAAGACCACCCTGGCGCATATTATCTCGCAATGCCTCGACCGCCCCTTCTATACGCTCAGCGCGGTAAACTCGG
>CAZPDS010000061.1:0-14643 GCA_964585485.1 uncultured Bacteroidales bacterium | reverse complement strand
GGATTGAACGGAGGAAGCGGGAATGCCGTGAGGATACATTCATTGTAGTTTCCGCATAATCTGCTTAATCCGTTGTAAAACCTGATCAGCGGATTGAAGGGAGGAAGCGGGATGTGTTGAAGATGCTTTTATAGATATTTCTGAATAACCTGCTCGATCCGCTGCATTCAATTCCTCATGCCCAATGTGCAAGCAAATGACGAACCTGAGAATTGAAAATCGGTAGATACTGCTGTTGAATGGGATCAATCGGCAAGGCGGAACTCGTACTGGTTTTTGAGTTTCTTTTTGAACAGGCTTAGTATCAGATAATACGGTGCCAGAATGCCCAGCGCCGCAAGGCCGGAAATAGCTTCGTTTCCACTTAGTCCCCAAACTAAAAACAATGTACTAATCATGACGACAAAGGGGATAAAATAGGCAAGAAGTACAGCTTTTGTCCCTAAGGAACGAGCCAGCACGACGGTCACAATATCGCCAATAGTGTATTGGGAACCAGGGTTTAGGGAGACCTCAACATTCTTTTCCTTCATATCCGACATGGAGCACATGCTTTTTGCATGGCAACTGCTGCAGGCCGATTTCTGAATTATGCGCACTTCGGCCTTTCCCTTATCAATACTCAGAATTGTACCTTGGTGATATACGTTATCGGTCGTTTTCATGGGTGCGCAGTACGAGAATATTGCGATCCGTTAAGCTTAACAAAAAAGGTATAACGATGGCAGGGGCGGAATCCGTTTTGAGCTATGCAACAATCTGGCATTATGCGTCGATGCGGGCATAGCGGGCATTTTTCTCAATGAATTCGCGACGAGGAGGCACGTCGTCGCCCATCAGCATTGAAAAGATGCGATCCGCTTCTGCACCGTTGTCGATTGTAACCTGACGCAGGGTGCGAAACTCAGGATTCATGGTAGTAAGCCACAATTGCTCTGAGTTCATTTCGCCCAAACCTTTATAGCGCTGAATGTGCAAAGCTGATTCTTTTCCATCTTTGGCCAGTTCAGCTACCACTTGTTGCCGCTCTTCCTCATTCCAGCAGTACCGTTCTTCTTTTCCGCGCTTAATGAGATAGAGCGGTGGTGTTGCGATATAAACATAACCACGCTCAATCAACTCTTTCATATACCGGAAGAAGAAGGTGAGAATCAGGGTTGCAATGTGACTACCGTCGACATCCGCATCCGTCATAATCACTATTTTATGGTAGCGCAGACGTTCGATGTTCAGCGCTTTTGAGTCCTCTTCTGTACCGATTGAGACGCCAAGGGCGGTGAACATATTTTTAATTTCCTGGCTGTCGAAAATTTTATGTTGCATTGCTTTTTCCACATTCAGGATTTTTCCACGAAGTGGAAGAATGGCCTGGAATCGTCGATCGCGACCTTGTTTGGCTGTGCCACCGGCCGAGTCCCCTTCGACGAAAAAGAGTTCACATTTTGCGGGGTCCCGTTCGCTGCAATCGGCCAATTTACCCGGCAGTCCTGAACCGGAAAGAACATTTTTCCGTTGCACCAGTTCGCGGGCTTTACGAGCGGCATGGCGTGCCGTTGCGGCGAGAATAACTTTATTTACGATGAGCCTGGCTTCCTTGGGGTGTTCATCGAGGTAGTAATTCAGCAACTGACTCGCAAGAGTATCCACGGCGCCCATCACGTCATTATTCCCCAATTTTGTTTTGGTCTGTCCCTCAAACTGAGGTTCCATCACTTTCACAGAAATAATGGCCGTGAGTCCTTCCCGGAAGTCGTCCCCGTTGATATCAAATTTCAGTTTGGCCAGCATACCAGACTTCTCTGCATAGGTTTTCAGCGTGCGGGTAAGGGCCCGTCGGAAACCAGCCAGGTGCGTACCACCCTCATGTGTATTGATATTATTAACATAGGAATGGATATTTTCCGAAAAGGATGTATTGTACTGCATAGCCACTTCGATGGGAATGTCGTTCTTCTCCCCTTCAATGCAGATGGGTTCAGGGATCAGTTTCTCGCGATTGGCGTCCAGGTATTCGATAAAATCTTTTAAGCCAGCATTGCTAAAAAACGTATCACTTTGGTATTCGTCGTTTTCATTTTTCTTACGCAAATCCCTCAGTATAAGTGCAATTCCTTTATTTAGAAAGGCCAGTTCGCGTAAGCGGGAGGCTAGAATCTCATAATTGTATTCGGTAACGATAAAAATTGAATCGTCGGGCGTAAATGTCACCATCGTTCCGGACGTATCGGCCGGGCCAATTTCCTTCACGGGATACATGGGAACACCACATTCATAATCCTGCTCCCAGGTTTTTCCATCCCGGCGAACGGTAACCTTAAGATTTTTTGAAAGGCCGTTAACGCAGCTTACCCCAACACCGTGGAGTCCACCAGAAACCTTATAGGAATCTTTATCGAACTTCCCACCCGCGTGCAAAACGGTCATAACGACTTCAAGTGCAGATTTTTGCTCCTTCTCGTGAAAATCGACTGGAATTCCGCGTCCGTCATCCGTAACGCGAATAATATTACCCGGTAAAATCTCCACCAAGATATTCTTGCAGTAACCCGCTAAGGCTTCATCAATAGAATTATCAACAACCTCATATACAAGGTGGTGCAGACCGCGTTGACCAACATCGCCAATGTACATCGCCGGACGCTTACGAACCGCCTCCAGACCCTCCAGAACTTTAATACTATCCGCGGTATAATTGCCGTTACCGTTTCCGTTGCCATTACTGTTCAATTCTTCGCTCATTATATAACCCTTCTAATTCATTATCAATTACTTAAAATTTCTTTTTTACGAATTACAAAGGTAATCATTTTCCCCTTACGGGGGATGTTGCCACAGACTATTTTTCCTTTTTTATTAACAATGTATAAGATCCTGCGCGGAGCCACTTCCGCTCCTTTCCAATTCCATTTCACCGAAGGCATTAAGAAATTCAGCCGGACCAATAGCAACCCTTAGTGATGTATAGAATTATCTCGCTGCACTAAGTTTTTGCGTATTTTTGTCGCCGCTATGGTAAAAAAAATTTCGGGCAAGGTTCTGTCTTTTTTGAAGGAGGTTCAAAACGATTCCATGCGGGCGATCTGGCTGTTATTCAAGATCATGATTCCCGTATCCATCATTGTTAAAATTCTTCAGGAGATAGGCGCGGTAGAAGTCATTGGGGAGGCTTTATCGCCCCTCATGCAATTGGTTGGCCTGCCCGGCGAGATGGGTCTGGTATGGGCCACGGGCATGATCACCAATCTTTTCGGAGGAATCCTGGCATTTATACAACTATCGCAGGGTATGGACCTGAGCATTGCCCAGGTCACCGTAATTTCAGCCATGTTGCTGGTTGCCCACACCTTTCCGATTGAGCTTCAGATTGCCCGCAAAGCAGGTGTACGCATTCCGGCCTCTTTTGTTTTACGGTTCATCGGTGCGTTTTTGCTCGGTTTGTTGCTGAATCTGTACTATAATGGTTTTGATATTATGACTGGTGAAGCACAAATAGTATGGAAGCCCGAAATGGTTAACGATCCGACGCTCATGCAATGGGCTGTGGGTGAACTTAAGAATTATGCCGTAATAATCGCACTGATCATTGGCCTTATTGTAATGGTAAAATTATTGCGGGAATTAGGCATTATAAAACTGATTACCAAAGGGCTCGGACCGCTTCTCCGGCTGATGGGGATTGGCGAAGGAGTTACAACCATCAGTATTATCGGATTAACACTCGGCATTGTCTATGGGGGAGCGATCATGATTACGGAGTCAAAATCAAAAGAAGTCTTCCGTCGCGATATTTTTTATTCCATGGCGCTGATGGGACTTTGCCATAGCCTGATTGAGGATACGCTGCTAGTGGTTTCGCTGGGGGCCGATATTATTGGTGTTTTGGTTATACGTTTCATTTTTTCGGTAGCCGTGGTGTGGATGATTGTGAAACTTGCGTCACGGCTTAGCGATCGCGTGTTTTATCGCTATTTAATGATTCCTGAAAAAACATCAGAAAATTAGCGGCACGCAGCGGCTACGGCCAGCTGTCCAAGGGCGATTCCCCCGTCATTAGAAGGAACCTGAAGGTTCGAAAGAACCGTGAAACCCGCCCCTGACAATTGTTTTTCAGTTTGAGCCAGCAGGTAAGCATTCATAAAACTCCCCCCCGAAAGAGCCACCGTTTTCAGACCCGAAGCGAGTGAAACCTTCTGACAGGTTTGTACGATGCATTGAATTAATGCATTATGGAAGCGTGCAGAAATGATGGAAACCGGCACCTGGAATAAGACATCACTTACCATTTCGGTGATCAGGGGCAGAAAAGATATGATGTCATCCTGAAGAGTAAAAGGATAGGCCTCCTGACAGTCTTTATCAATAGCCGCCTCAAGTCGCATCGGACCTTCCGCATCGAAGGAATGATGGGTGCAGATGCCTGAAATTGCGGCAGCAGCATCGAAGAGCCGGCCGCAGGAGGAAGTAGGCGGGCAGTTGAGCCCGGCTTCCACACCCTGCAGCAGCAAGTTCACCTTATCCCGGCCCACCATATCGAGGAAGGGCAGATTAAATCCGGTAAAGGAGCCGCCAAATGTGTTGTGCAAATAGGCCACGCCCATACGCCAGGGCTCGTTGGCCGCTTTATCACCGCCGGGCATAGGAACATACTGGAAGTGCGCCGCCCGGGTGTAGGATTGAAGATCAGCCAGCAGAAATTCACCACCCCAAATGGCACCATCATCGCCTATGCCGGTACCATCTAAACTGACGCCGATCACTTGTCCGTCGTACTGATGTTCTGCCAGTACAGAGGCGATGTGCGCGTGATGATGCTGCACACGGGTTAATGGCAGGTGGAGACTTTCAGCATAAACGGACGAAAGATAATCAGGGTGCAGATCACAGGCTACATGTGAAGGGGTGAAACGAAACAGTTTACTAAAACGACCCATCGTTTCAGTATAGAAGTCAAAGGTTTCCGGATTTTTCAAGTCACCAATATGCTGACTGAGGATAGCTTGATTTCCTTTACCAAGAGCAAAGGTGTTTTTAAGTTCCGCACCGCAGGCCAGAATTCCTTCTGAATTAAACGTGATTCGTACCGGAGCCGGCACATACCCGCGTGAACGACGCACCATACGCGGCTTTTCATTCACCACCTGCAACACCGAATCATCGCAGCGATTGGCAATTTCACGATTGTACGAAAGCACCGCTGTCAGCGACGGTAAAAAAGTCGTCAGTGCAACCTTATCATCAATAAGAATAGGTTCTTCGGAAATATTTCCGCTGGTCATCACCAGCGCGTCCAGCTTTAATTTTTCAAACAATAAAAAATGGATCGGCATATACGGCAGCATGCAGCCTATTCGAACTAAACGACTATTTAATTGTTCGTGCCAAGCCCTTTTCTGCTTCAACAATACGATGGGCCGGCGCCACGACGTAAGCAAGGCTTCCTCGTCAGGATCAGCCATTGCAAAATTCCGGAGGGCGCTCATATCGCGGAACATCATCGCAAAGGGTTTGCCTTCGCGATTCTTGAATTCACGGATGCGACGACAGGCGGCTTCATTTCCGGCATCACAACAAATAAAATAACCCCCCAGACCTTTCACCGCCAGCACATGACCTTGTTCCAGCAGAGCGGCGGTTTGTTGCAGCAATTCAGAAAAATCCGCATCGGTCGAATTTTCCGTACTCAGCACATAATGTGGCCCGCAATTCTTACAGGCCACCGGCTGAGCGTGAAAGCGACGATCGAGGATATCCGTATACTCAGCATTGCACGCGGCACACATTACAAAGGGCTTCATGCTTGTTTGATCGCGGTCGTAGGGAAGATCCTTGATAATGGTGAAGCGGGGACCACAATTGGTGCAGTTAATAAATGGGTAATTTATTCGGTTGGTCTGAACCTTCATATCGGCCAGGCACTCATCACAAACACAGATATCCGGGCTGACCTCGGTGACTTCACCCGAAACACTGCGGCTTCGAACGATGGAAAAATCAGGATAGCCCGCCGCGGAACCAAGCTTCTCAGAATGAAGGCTATAAATATTAGACGCCAGGGGGGCCGTAGTTTGAATTTTGCTGATAAAATCGTTAAGCTCAGCCAAACTGGCATCGATCCCGATAAGCACGCCATCGTTGCGGTTTTCCACCGTGCCTTTCAGCCCAAGCTGCGATGCCAGACGGTAAATGAAGGGTCGGAAACCCACGCCCTGCACCAGGCCACTGATTTTTATGCGATAGCAATCCTTCATGGGAAATTGTGAGCCCACAAAGATAATCATTCCCCCCGCAAGGCCGGCCATGGATCTTCACAAAGCAATTGACCTCCGGCGAGAGGCATTCATCGCTGGTTCTAAAACATTTCAAATCAACACCTAGGATGCGACTTATACTTTAAAAACTACAAAATATTTTTAGGAATTGATTTTCAAGATTATAGAATAGATTGTGTGTGTTTTTTGCATATTTAGCTAAAAAAACTTGCATTACGTCGATTTTAAGTCTATATTTGTCCCGATTTATTTGTTTTTTGTTTTTTTTTCATAGTATTTAGGCCCGTTTGATGGAAACATCAGACGGGTTTTTTTATTTTTAGCCCGGCTGGTATTCAAACCTTTCAAGAAAAAATTCCGGAAACATTGTGGCGTCAAAAAAAACCCTAATTTTGTCCACACATACCTATTGTAATACAACCATATTACACACTTCAATCAACCTATAAATAACCATTAATCACATCTTTATGAAGAACACCCTGATCGACCTTACCGCCAGGTACGGTAACGAAGAGGCGCGTTTAATGGACATCCTGATCGATGCCCAGACAGCGCTTGGCTACATTTCAGAAGAAGCGATTCAGGTGATAGCGGACCAGTTGAAAATATCCACCGCGGATGTTGTTCAGACGGCCAGTTTTTATCACTTTTTCGCTCAGAAACCGCGTGGCAAGTACACCATTTATCTGAACAACAGTGTAACCGCTGTTATGTTTGGTTATAAGGAAATTGCGGACGCTTTTATCCGCGAAACCGGATGCAAAATCGGCCAGGTAACGGCAGACGGACAAATTGGTTTGTTTCACACGGCCTGCATTGGCATGTGCGATCAGGAACCCGCTGCCATTATCAACGACAGGGTATTCACCAAACTCACCCCGTCCAAAGTTGCCGATATCGTTAAAGGCATCAAAGCCGGCAAAAAAGTAGACGAACTTTGTCCCGAAACCGGCGACGGCAAAAACGCTCATCCGCTGGTAAATGCGATGGTAAGCAACAACATCCGTAAAGAAGGTGCCGTCATTTTTTCAGATTATACACTCGGCACGGCCGTTACGAAGGCCGTCACCATGAGCCCGCAGGATGTGATCGACGAGGTGAAAGAATCCACCATGCGCGGTCGCGGCGGCGCCGGTTTCCCCACCGGTTTAAAATGGGAATTCTGCTCGAAAGCGCAGGATCAGACCCGCTACGTGGTTTGCAATGCCGACGAAGGCGAACCCGGCACCTTTAAAGATCGCGTGATCCTTACCGAAAAGGCCGATCGCGTTTTCGAAGGCATGGCCGTTGGCGGCTACGCCATCGGCGCCAGGGAAGGCATTCTCTACCTCCGCGCTGAATACCGTTATCTGAAAGCGTATCTGGAAAGCGTGCTGGAAGACCTGCGCAAAAAGAACATCCTCGGAAAAAACATCGCCGGCAAAGCGGGCTTTGATTTTGACATCCGTGTTCAGTATGGCTCTGGTGCTTATGTGTGCGGCGAAGAATCCGCCCTCATCGAATCCGCCGAAGGACATCGCGGCGAACCCCGCAACCGTCCGCCTTTCCCTGTAACCAAGGGATACAAACAAAAACCCACCATCGTAAACAACGTTGAAACCTTTGCTTCCGTAACCCGCATCATTGAAAAGGGCGGTGCCTGGTACACCAAACTGGGAACCGAAAAATCGGCCGGCACCAAGGTGCTCAGCATCTCCGGCGATTGCGAAAAGCCCGGTGTTTACGAAATTGAATGGGGTATGAGCATTAAGGAAATGCTCGAAATGGTTGGCGCGAAAGACACCCTGGCCGTTCAGGTGGCCGGTCCCTCCGGATCCTGCGTGAATGCAGAGCAGTTCGACCGTAAGATCGCCTTCGAAGATCTGGCCACCGGCGGATCCATGATCGTGATCGGAAAATCCCGCAACCTCATTCGCGATATCGTGTTGAATTTCACAGAATTCTTTACCGAAGAAAGCTGTGGCTCCTGCGTTCCCTGCCGTTCACTCAATGTCGTGATGAAACAGAAACTCGAGAAGATCCTCAATGGCAATGGCGTAATGGGCGATCTGGAAGAAATGGAGAAGCTAGGTAATATTATGACCATGGGCACCCGCTGCGGACTTGGACAGACCGCATCCAACCCCATCACCACCACCTTGCAGAATTTCCGCCAGCTCTACATCGATCTGATCCGCAAGGATACAGACTATGTGAGCGAATTTGACATGGCGGCCTCCGTCAAGGAATCTTGCAGTTATGTAAAACGCACCCCCAATCTCCATTAATAACAATCATTAACGAAAAAAACCAAATATTATATGAGCGAAAAGGTTAATTTCACAATAGACGGTAAAACGCTGACCGCCACACCCGGACAGTTTCTCGTTGATGCCGCTGCAGAACAGGGGGTTTATATTCCCACGCTCTGCCACATGAAAGGTGAAAAACCGGCCGGTTCCTGCCGTATCTGCACGGTAAAGGTCAACGGTCGCGCTATGGCTGCCTGCACCACCCCCGTGGAAGCCAATATGGTAGTCGAAAACAACACCCCCGAACTCGCCGAACTCCGCAAAGTCGTTATCGAACTCCTTTTCGTGGAAGGCAATCATTTTTGCCCCTCCTGCGAAAAGAGCGGAAACTGCGAACTTCAAGCCATGGCCTATCGTCATCAGATGATGGTGCCCCGCTTCGAATACAATTTCCCCAAACGTGAGGTCGACGCTACTACACCCATGATTTACCTCGACCGGAATCGTTGCATCTTCTGTAAAAAATGTATCCGTGCCATCAAAACCAGCGACGGTAAAAACATCTTTGCTTTCCGCAACCGCGGCGCCCACCTGGAAATCAATTTCGACGGGAAACTGGCCGCCGGAATGAGCGCAGCGGAAGCCCAGCGGGCCATGGATATTTGCCCCGTCGGCTGCATCCTGAAAAAGGAAATTGGCTTCGCTATGCCCATCGGAACCCGCAAATTCGATAAAGTGGCGATCGGATCAGAAATCGAACATTTATCTAACTAACAGGAGGAACGCAAATGAGTAAACCAATTGTAGCAACCACTTCATTAGCCGGATGTTTCGGATGCCATATGTCGCTCCTCGATATCGACGAACGGATCCTGAAACTCATCGAACTGGTTGAATTTAATAAGTCGCCCATCGACGACATCAAAACCTTCACCAAAGAATGCACCATCGGTATCATCGAAGGCGGCTGCTGTAACAGCGAAAACGTGCACGTTCTGAAAGAATTCCGTAAGCACTGCAAAATTCTGATTTCCCTGGGCGAATGTGCCATCATGGGAGGCCTGCCTGCCCTGCGCAACGGTATTCCCGTTCAGGAATGCCTGGAAGAAGCCTACCTGAACGGACCCACCGTCTCCGACGGCGTGAACCCCGAGGGTATCCTTCCCAACGACGATGAACTTCCGATGATTCTCGACCGGGTCTATCCCTGCCACGAAATCGTGAAGATCGATTATTTCCTCCCGGGTTGCCCTCCCCGCGCCGACCTCATCTGGAACGCCGTGGCCGCCCTGGTTACCGGAAGCGAAATGGACTTACCTTATGAAGTAATTAAATTCGACTAAAAGAGAAAAGTTTATGGCACAAAAAATCACAATAGAACCTGTAACCCGCGTGGAAGGCCACGGTAAGGTTACCATCCATCTTGATGATGCCGGCAATGTCAGCGATAGTCGCCTGCATATTGTCGAATTCCGCGGATTCGAGCGCTTCGTCCAGGGACGCCCCTATTGGGAAGCTCCCGTTCTGGTTCAGCGCCTTTGCGGTATCTGCCCCGTTAGCCACCACCTGGCCGCCGCCAAAGCCCTCGACGTAATCGTGGGTGCCGGAACAGGCGAAGGACTGACCGCCACCGGCGAAAAAATGAGAAGACTGATGCACTACGGACAGATGTTCCAAAGCCATGCACTGCACTTCTTCCACCTTTGCTCACCCGACCTGCTTTTCGGTTACGATGGCGACCCCGCTATCCGTAACGTGATCGGCGTTGCGCTCAAACACCCCGACCTGGCTGTTCAGGGCGTGATGATGCGCAAATTCGGTCAGGAAATTATCGCCGCCACCGCTGGTAAAAAAATCCACGGTACCGGCGCCATCCCCGGCGGTATCAATAAAAATCTCAGCATCGAAGAACGCGACAGTTTCCTGCATGGAGCCGATCCGCTGAACATCGAGAAAATGATTAGCTGGGCCCAGGGTGCCCTCGATTTCTTTAAAGGATACCACGCCGCTAACCGCGAATTTATCGACAACTTCGCCTTCTTCCCTTCCAACCACCTCAGCCTCGTCCGCAAAGACGGCGCCCTGGATCTCTACCATGGCGTGCTGCGCGCAGTGGATACCGATGGTAAAAAAATCCTCGACGATGTTGATTATCAGGATTACGTGAAATATATCGGCGAAGAAGTCCGCAACTGGAGCTACATGAAATTCCCCTACCTGAAACACCTCGGCAAAGAAAAAGGTTGGTACCGCGTTGGCCCCCTGGCCCGCCTCAATACCGCCGAATTTATCCCCACGCCGCTGGCTCAGAAGGAATTCGAAACCTACAAAGCTTACACCAACGGTAAACCCAACAACCATTGCATGCACATGCATTGGGCCCGCCTGATCGAACTCCTGCACTCGGCCGAAATGATCAAGGAACTGCTCAACGACCCCGACCTGCAGAAAAACGACCTGGTCACCAAAGGAACCAAACAGGAAGAAGGCGTGGGCCTTATCGAAGCACCCCGCGGAACCTTATTCCATCATTACAAGGTGAACAAGGACGACCAGATCGTGATGGCCAACCTCATCGTTTCCACCACCAACAACAACGAACCTATGAACCGTTCGGTGAACTTTGTGGCGAAGAAAATGATGAACGGTCAGAAGGAGATTACCGAAGGTATGCGCAACGCGGTAGAAATTGCCATCCGCGCTTACGACCCCTGCCTGAGCTGCGCTACCCACGCCCTCGGTAAAATGCCCCTCGAAATCGCCCTCTTCGATGCCAACGGCAACGAAATCGACCGCAAACGGAACTAATCATTAATATTCAAGGTTTCTGACTGCACTTTAGCCCATCCTGCGAAAACAGGATGGGCTTTGTTTTTTCTAAAATTCAATACCTTTGCTTTCCTCCTTAATATAATGAAGATGATGAATAAAATACTGATATACGGCTTCGGAAACCCCGGCCGTCAGGACGATGGACTCGGAAACGAATTTGTCCGCCATATGGAAACCTGGGCCGCGGAACAACAGCCCGACACCTTTGACTTCGACAGTAACTATCAGCTTAATATTGAAGATGCGCTCGAAATTTCCGGGTACGAAGTCGTGGTGTTCGCCGATGCCACCATCGAGGAAAACGTCAATGACTTCCGCCTTGATGTGCTGGATCCTGAAAAGGAAATTGTAAAATACACCCTCCATGCTGCCTCCCCGGGTTACATTTTGGAACTTTGCCAGGAAATGTACGGCAAAAAACCCCGCACCTACCTGCTTCGCATGAAGGGCTACGAATGGGACCTGGCTGAAGGCCTCACTAAGCAGGCCGAAAAAAATCTTGAAATGGCCCTGACCCATTTTAAAAAGTCGTACCTGGATCTTTAGTTTTGATTAACTTTACCCCAACCAACACACCGCTGCCCGATGAAAAAATTCAGTCTGAGTTTGCTGTTCATGGCTTTGTTGATCAACATGAATACGGCGCTTGCCGACGAAGGTATGTGGATCCCCATGTTATTGAGCGATCATCCCGAGTCGGAAATGAAACGCCTCGGCATGCGCATCACCCCTGAGGAACTATACAACATCAACCAACCCAGCCTGAAAGATGCCGTGCTGATGTTTGCCGGGGTTTGTACCGCGGAAATTATCTCGCCGGAAGGCCTGATTCTGACCAATCATCATTGCGGTTTTAATTTTATTCAGTCGCATTCAAGTGTGGCTATGGATTACCTCACCAACGGCTTCTGGGCAAAAAACCGCCAGGAAGAACTTCCGAATGCCGGACTGAAAGTGGTTCTGCTCAACCGCATGGAAGATGTCACCGCCCGCGTTTTGAAAGGCGTGGCGGACAATATGAGCGAAACGGAGCGGCAGTCCATCATCGATAAAAACGCTGCGCAAATAGAACAGGAAGCCATGCAGGGCTCGCATTCCGTGGCAAAGGTTCGCGCCTTTTATTACGGCAATCAGTTCTTCCTCATCATCAGCGACGAATATGAAGATGTACGGCTGGTGGGTGCACCCCCCAACCGGATCGGCGATTTTGGTGGAGAAACGGACAACTGGATGTGGCCCCGCCACACCGGCGATTTTGCACTGTTTCGTATCTACGCAGGAGCCGATAACAAGCCCGCCTTGTATTCCCCCTCCAACGTGCCCTACCGACCCAAAAAAGCCCTGACCATTTCGCTGAAGGGTGTGAAAGAAAATGACTTCACCCTGTTGTTCGGATACCCCGGCAAGACCCAGGAATACCTGCCCTCATTCGCCCTTGAACTGCTTTACAAAACGGAAGATCCGGCCGCGGCGAAAGTGCGTGAGTACCGCCTTGAAATTATGGAAAAATACATGGCCATGAGCCGTGTTACGCGTCTGCAGTACAGTGGAAAACATGTTACCGTGGCCAATGGCTGGAAAAAAATGTTTGGCGAAATGACCGGTATCCGGCGTCTGGGCACCATCGATCTAAGAAAACAGGACGAGTTGGCTTTTCAGCAATGGGCCGACGCGGATCCACAACGCAAAAAAATCTACGGTAACGTCATCAACCGTTTCCGGGAACTCTACGCGCAATATCAACCCTACCGGCTGGCGTACATCTATTATAAAGAAGCCGGACTGGGCATCGACCTCCTGCCCTTCGTCAATAAATTCAAAGGCCTGGTGGATGCTTCCAAAAGCGATACCGTGAGCCAGGAACAACTAAACCGCCTGGCAGACGAGTACCGCCAAATGTCGCATCTCTTTTTTAGAAATTACAACCTGCAACTCGACAAGGAGACATTTGAAGTTCTGATGGATCTCTACCTCAAAGGACTGAGCCCGGACTACATACCCGCCCTTCTGCTGAAGCAGGCGGAGACCTACGGCAAAAACATGAGCGCTTACGCCGATGCACTTTTCAGCAAGTCCGAATTCACCAGCGAGAAAAAGGTCAATGACCTGCTGACCGCCTGCACCGCCGCGTCGCTTACCCGCATTGAGCAGGATCCCATTTATCAACTGACCCGCGACCTCCACAGTTATTACACCGGCACGCTGGAAGGTCAACTCGGCCGGCTTGAACAAGAGATTCTTGTTCAGCAACGCCTTTATATGAAGGGCTTGATGGAAATGAACCCGCAACGCAGCTTTTACCCTGATGCGAACAGCACCCTGCGTGTATCGTACGGAACAGTGCAGGGCTACGAAATCCGCGACGGCGTGTACAACCGG
Source organism: uncultured Bacteroidales bacterium (assembly GCA_964585485.1). Classification (GTDB taxonomy): domain Bacteria; phylum Bacteroidota; class Bacteroidia; order Bacteroidales; family CAIWKO01; genus CALGYY01. The sequence goes on along the minus strand of CAZPDS010000061.1, from coordinate 929 downwards.
TATTTCACCACCCTCGACGGGGTAATGCAGAAAGAAGACACGCTGATGCCCGATTACATGGTGGACGCCAAACTGAAAGCCCTCTGGAAAAACAAGGACTACGGTCGCTACGCCGATGCCGACGGCCGCATGCACGTATGCTTCCTGGCCACCAACCACACCACCGGCGGCAACTCCGGGAGTCCGATCCTGAATGCCGACGGCCAGCTGGTGGGCCTGCACTTCGACCGCGTCTGGGAAGGCACCATGAGCGATATATACTACGATCCTGACCAATGCCGCAACATCGCCATCGACATCCGTTACGTATTGTTCCTCATCGAAAAATACGCCGGCGCCAGCCACCTGATCCAGGAACTCCGGATGGTGGAGTGAAAAAATGCGAATTTTAGCTGACAAAAGTCAGTTTTCGATCTAATTGTTGAATACTTCATACTTTCCTGTTAATAAGTAGAAGCTGATTTAACATTAAATTAATGCGATTCGGCTGATATTTCCGTATATTTGTATGATTCAAAAAATTAGGTTCGATCTAAACAAAACCCGCTTTTTTGAATCCACGTTCTGAAAGACAATTTTTTTTAGTAAGCCTGAAACATGGCGCCAATCGCCATTAAAGAGGATAGGGCTTATGTTTTTCAAACGTGATGTTATGAAGGAAACAAATTCAGTGAACACCCTCTAAGATTTCTTCGCCCGAAGAAAGTCGAAAACCACTGAAACAACACATACTAATTAACTGTGTTTTATAACACTAAAGCTAAGGCTATGAAGGGCTTTGCAATTGCTAAGACACGTTCGCGCCACTTGATAAAGAGGTCAGAGTACATCCGTACTTTCTTTGCATCCATGCTTTTCTTATTCCTAACCGGAGCTATTGCTCCTCAGGTGATGGGACAGGTAACCATTGTTTCCGATGGGCTTAACAA
>CAZPDS010000060.1:0-15375 GCA_964585485.1 uncultured Bacteroidales bacterium | reverse complement strand
GTTTCCCCTTCCGGGAAAATGACCCTGATGTTCCGTTCAGATGCTTCCGGAACCGCCGGTGGCTGGGGCGTTCTGTACAACAGCGCGGGTGCTGTTCGTGAACCGGATTTATTCAGTGAACTCATGGTTATGCCCAATCCCGCAAGGGATCAACTTACCATCACCGCTTATTCTTCCCGTGGTGGTGAACTGGAACTCCAACTTTTTAATGCCTCCCTGATCAGGATGTCATCAACTACGCTGACCGTGATTCCCGGTGCGTTCTCGCACGAATTTTCACTCTCCGGATTTCCGGCAGGCCTCTATTTCCTGCGTGTTTCGGATGGGGAACAACAGTCCATTCAAAAATTTGTAATCATTAAATAGGATGAAAATAGGATACCTGCGCTTCCTGGCGCTTTCGTTGTTGGTGCTTTTTTCGAAGGCCGCCGTTTCCACGGAAGTTCCTTCTGCCGTGCTCCGTCAGGTGGCACAGCGGTTTTTTACAGAACAGTACACCCGACACCATGGGGGCAAAGCGCTCCTTTCAACGATTTCCGAATCCCATGCTGTGATCCGTGAATCCATGCGGGTTTATGATATTTTTAATTTTACCCAAGGCGGATGGATCGTATTGTCGGCCGACGATCGTGCGGTACCGGTTCTGGCATATAGCCTGAACGGCCGCATGGAGCCGGGTTCGGGTTCTCCCGATATGCAATGGTGGTTGGATCAGTATGCACAGGAAGTGCTGTATTGCATCCGGGAAAAGCAAAACGCTGAACCGGATCAGCAGGCCCAATGGAACGCCTTGCTGAACGGCACAGACCGGCTGGCTGCGGGCGGAACGCGCAGTATGGAACCACTGCTGGAGTCAACCTGGAATCAGGGGGCATTTTATAATTATTACTGTCCGCTCGATGCCTCCGGACCGGGTGGTCGTGTGTACGCCGGATGTGTGGCCACCTCCATGACGCAGGTGATGTATTATTACCGCCACCCGCTTCAGGGAACAGGTTCCCACGGCTATTACTCGGATTATGGTTTTCTGGAAGTGGATTTCAGTGCGCAGCAGTATGACTGGAATGCTATGCAGAATGACATCAGTGGTCACTATAATCTGCCCGTTGCACTGCTTCAGTATCATTGCGGTGTGGCCGTGGATATGGGCTATAGCCCCGATGGTTCCGGCGCCTATATGGGCGATGCCCGCGATGCCCTGGTCCAGTACTTTGGTTATAGCGCAACCGCCAACTTAAAACAAAAAAACAGTTACAGCAATACGGCCTGGGAAAACATGATCATCGCTGAACTGGATGCCCGCCGACCCTTGTCGTACGCGGGTTACGGTGATGATGGAGGTCATGCTTTTGTGTGCGACGGCTACGACGGTTCCGGAATGTTTCATTTTAACTGGGGCTGGAGTGGTTACGGAGACGGGTACTATACGCTTACAACCATGAATCCCTCCGGAAGTTTTGCCGACGGGCAGCAAGCCATCTTCCAACTTTATCCGGCGGCCCCGTACATTCAAGGCTGTTCAGCATCCAATACGCTGACGGCCGAATGCGGCACCTTGCAGGATGGCAGTGGTCCACTGGCAAACTATGCTGCCAACGGCGATTGTACCTGGCTCATCGATCCGGCCGATACCGTGCAATCGATTCGTCTGGAGTTTACCCGCTTCTCAACCGAATCCGCGAACGATATTGTTACGGTGTATGATGGTGGCGATATCAACGCCCCGGTTCTCGGTATTTTCTCGGGCTCCTCGCTGCCGCCCGCCTTGTTCTCTACCGGAGGAAAAATGCTCATCCGTTTTACGACCAACGGAACGGTGGAAGAAGCCGGGTGGTCGGCCTCCTACACCTCACAGCTGGTTCGTTATTGCGAAAGCCTTACGGAACTGAACCAAGCCTCCGGATCGTTTAATGACGGCAGCGGACAGAATGATTATCACAACAATTCCGCCTGTCGTTGGCGGATTGCCCCCAGCGGGGCAACCGGCATCACGCTGAATTTTCAGGCCATCGATCTCGTGGGAAACGATTTTGTGTCTGTTATTGATGAAGCTTCCGGAACTCAGCTGGGCCCCTTTTCCGGGAATACCCTGCCGTCCTGGCTGTTCATCGGCTCGGGCCGTGCCCTGGTTATCTTTATTTCCGATGGCGTCGGTACCGCGGATGGCTTCGATCTTAGTTGGACCTCCTCGGCTTCCGGTTTGGAAGAGTCCGGTAGCCCGGCCTTTTTAAGTGCCTACCCAAATCCGGCTCACGATAAAATTACCGTGGTCATGCCTGCGGCGAGGCCGGTGAACCTACGCCTGCTTTCCGCCTCAGGCGCCGAAGTGCTGCATCTCCCCCTGATCCCCGCCAACGGCGAAATTCGCACGGTGCTTGACGTTTCAGGTTTCGCCGCGGGCTTATACTTGCTGTCGGTAGAGCAGGAGGGCCATCGAAAACTTCAGCGCATTGTGATCAGTACTGCGCTATCCCGTTAATCCGCATGATGATGAATACAATCGGCACGGTCCTAAAACTTACAACCTTCGGCGAATCCCACGGCCCCGCTGTGGGGGGCGTGCTCGATGGCTGTCCGGCCGGACTAACCCCCGATACCGAATTTATCGTCAGCCAGCTACAGCGACGTAAAACCGGAACAAGCGCGTTTTCGTCCTCCCGCGTGGAACCCGATGAAGTGGAATTTCTCTCCGGTCTGGTGAACGGAACCACCATCGGTACACCGATCGCTTTTATCGTACGAAATTCAGGACATCATCCGGACGATTATTCCGCACTTGCAACCTTGTTTCGTCCATCCCATGCTGATTATGCCTGGTATCAAAAGTTTGATGTTTCCTCCGGCAGTGGCGGCGGTCGAACCAGTGCACGTGCCTTATTGCCCGTGGTGGTGGCCGGTGGTTTCGCGGAAGCCCTCCTAAAACCGCAAGGCGTATCTGTGCTGGCCTGGGTTTCTTCAATCGGCGGTATAAACTGCACGATTCCGACAGGTGATGTTTCCACGGAAGCTGTGCACCGAAATGTGCTCAACTGCCCGGATGATGAAGCCACAGAAAAGATGCTGGCCTACTTAAAAAAATTGCAGGATACCGGCGATACCGCCGGAGGAACGGTTTCCTGCCGGATTTCCGGTGTGCCCGCCGGTTGGGGCGAACCCATGTTCGCGAAACTTCACGCCGTCCTGGCGCACGCTATGATGAGCATCAACAGCGTGAAGGGTTTTGAATATGGACGCGGTTTTGAGGCCGCCTCCATGTGTGGTAGCGCATACAACGATGCCCTCGAAATCCGTCAGGGACGGGTGCGTACGCGCACAAACAACGACGGCGGTATCAATGGCGGAATTTCAAATGGAGAGGATATTTTTTTCCGGATCGCGCTTAAGCCGATACCCTCAATTCACCTTGCACAGGATACCGTGGATCATCAGGGAAAACCTGCACAGATCCGTGTCTCCGGTCGTCACGATACCTGTGCCGTCCCCCGAAGCCTGCCCCTGGTGGAGTCCCTGGCTCGCCTGGTTGTGGCCGATCATTACCTTGTCCAGAAAATCAGAAAATCATCATGATCCGATCCTTTATCCTGGGTGTGTTTGCTTTTCTTGTTGCTTCGCTTCCGCTGATAGCGCAGGAGGATGAAAATGGAGGTTGTCCGCAACTGATGGATAAGAAAGCCATCAAGACGTTTAAAACCGCCATGGATATGTTTTCCGATCGCCGCTTCACCGAATCCATTCCGCTATTCAAGGAGGTCATTGCGCTGGAACCGACAACAGCAGAGCCGTACTATTTTTTGGGCTACATCAATTTCAGGATCATGGACAACATCAAGGCGGCCGAAACCTACTTGAAAAAAGCGATCGAAATATGCCCTGACACCGACCTGAATGCTTACTATTTTTTGGGCGATATCGCCGCCGGACGGGAAGATTGGGCAACAACCATTAAATACCTGAGCAAGTTCACCGCGGATCCGGCGCTGATTGATAACGATGGCGACCTTACCCGGGCGAACGGGCTGCTGGACTGGGCCAAAATACAATACAACCTCAGCAATAACCCGGTGCCTTTCGATCCGCAATTCCTCAAAGGAATCTGCTCGCCCCTCAACGAATATCTTCCCTGCATTGCACCCGACGGGGAATTTGCATTCTATACCCGCCTCGTGGAGATGCCGGCCCGCAAAGATGCGTTGGTGGCCCAAAAATCCTATCGGGAAGCGCTTTATTTTAGTAAAGGCGCCAACGGTCTTTTTGACGACGGGCAGGAAATGCCCTATCCTTTCAACGAAACAGAGAACATCGGTAATGTCAGCATCACCCTGGATAATAAGACCCTCTATGTGGCCGTGGGAAAGATGACCTCCGGGAACTACCTCGATGTGGATATCTGCACCAGTTCGCGCGACGCCGACGGATACTGGTCCGACCTGGAACCCGTGCCCGGTATCAACAATCCAACAACATGGGAAACGATGCCGTCTATTTCCAGCGACGGAAATACCCTGTATTTCGTTAGCGATCGCCCGGGAGGCTTTGGCTATGGGGATATCTGGATGAGTAGCCGGAACCCGGACGGTAGTTGGGGTGTTCCGCAAAACCTCGGCCCTGCAGTGAATTCCGGCGGAGAGGAAAAAACACCCTTCATCCATTCCGATAATCAGACCCTGTATTATTCGTCGGGCGATGCAAAATCTGTGGATGGCGCCGTTATTGGCTTGGGTCACGCCGGACTGGGGGGGCTGGATATTTTCTTTACACGCCGAAAAGAAGATGGACGATGGACCCGCCCCGTGAATATTGGTTATCCGATTAATACCGTAAACGACGAATCCGGCTTTTTTGTGAGTACCAACGGCCGCACCGGCTATTTTACCAGCAATAAACTCAAAGGCCCCGGTGGCTACGATGTCTATGGCTTCGATCTGTACAAAGATGCCCGGCCCGAAGAGGTCCTGCTAATTAAGGGTAACGTGAAACAGGAGGATAACCAACAACCCGTGAGCGCCCGCATCGAACTGAAGAATGTAGCTACCAAAAAAATCACCGAAATTCCGGTGGACTCCACAACCGGGCAGTACGTGGCCGCCCTGGTCTTCAAAAACGATTATATCCTTACGGTGAAAAAGGAAGAGTTTGCCTACGAATCAAAGTACATCGCTAAAAAGGATAGTACCATTGAAGAGAAAGTGAAAATTGATTTCGAAGTGAAGCCCATCGAAGTGGGGAAGTCATACCGGCTGAACGATATTTTCTTTGCAACCAATTCATGGGAACTCAACAACGAGTCCCGCTCGGTTCTGGATGGTTTTATTGTTTTCTTAAATGAAAACCCGGCCATACGGGTTTCTATACAGGGACATACCGACGATATAGGCCAGGCCGAAGACAATCTGCTGCTCTCCGACAACCGGGCACGAGCGGTGCAGGATTACCTGGTGGCGAACGGCGTTTCCTCGGATCGATTATCGTTTAAGGGTTTTGGAGAGTCAAAACCCGTGATGTCCAACGAGACGGAAAGTGGTCGCGCCCGCAATCGGCGCACGGAATTCGTTATCATCGAGAAATAAAACTACGCTTTTATTCGTATCTTTATGTTGAAATTTCCCCCGTTCCTGTAACCTTTTTGGGTAATTTCAGTTAAAAGACTAAAACAGTTTACGATGAAAAAGATTCTGTTACTTTCAATTATGACCCTCCTGGCCACTACGGTGATGGCGCAGGGTAATTTTACGGTCATTCAGCAACGTCAGGCCCATTACCCGGGCGGTGATACGGCTTTCCAGAATTATTTTAACCGGAACCTGAAATACAACAGCGAAGCCTTTGAAAAGCGACTCTACGGGAGTGTGATGGTGAGTTTTAACGTGATGCCGGATAGTACGCTGAACGATGTAACGGTGTTATCCGGCGTGGGTTGTGGTGTTGATGAAGAAGTGGAAGCGCTGATTAAGCCCATGAAATTCGTTCCGGCTCTGGCAAACGGGGTGCTGGTCCGCTCTAACGTGATTGTTTCCGTTACCGTGAAAGCCATTCCCCGAACGGTGACCCCCATCGAAAAACCTTGATTATTTGCGTGATTTTTCGAAACCCGTTTCATCCGCTTGTTTTTTTCTTTACCCTGTGTTGGCAATCAGATATTTTATAATTTTACCATCGTATAAAAACCGAGAAAATTTACAGCTATGGCCAAAGACAAATCGATTAAACCTAAAGAAGAAAAGAAAAAGCCCGCCAAATCCCTGAAAGAAAAAAGGGAAGCCAAAAAGGCTAAAAAGGGAGGAGCTTAAAAGTAAAAAAGCCGGGTTAACCGGCTTTTTTTTATGGACTGAATATCTTATTTTCGGATAGCGCGGACCATACGGGATTCGTCACCGGAAGTGAACTTTAGAAAGTACACGCCGCTGGCGTAGGCGCTGAGGTCGATTGTGAATGAAGTAAGACCCTGCTGTAACGTCCGATGCTGCGCGTTAAGCAAGCGGCCGCTGGTTTCGCATATCTGGACTTCCAGGCTGCCGGCTTCAGTCGCGGGATAGCTGATGAGCAGCACGCCGTCGGTTGGATTGGGGCTGATTTGCAAGGAGGATAAACCGCCCGCCTCCGCCAGGCCATTGCATTCATATACGTTAGCATTCACGGGTACACGGGCGCTGATGCAGGTGGGTTGCCGTACTTCCCAGTCATAAAAATAATAGTAGTTGCCCGTTGAATTGTAGGGTGGAAGGGAGGCGCTGGATTCCGTTACAGTAAGGATGCCCGGCAGTGTGTAAGGATAGCTTGCACTGTTGTTGTTGTTCCGGTATAATGCCATAGCTCCGTTGCCCACCAACTGCAGTTTGTTTTGCACCGGCAACTCGAAATTCAGCGTGACGCGGCTTTCACCGTCCGGAATAAAAACCGAGGCTGTGGCCAAAACAGTCATGGCCGAGTCGCGCAACTGGATGTTGCGCTGACCATCACCGTCGGCATATACTTTTACCGATACCAACGTGAGCGGAGAAAGCACATCAAAGATCTGGTAATGAATGCTCGAACTGCTGCTGAAATATCCGCCGGAACCGGAATTATCCGTTTTTCCGCCGTATTGCGAGGTGTGCACCAATTTATCCTCTACGTAATAGGTTGTTGATGCTACCAGCATGGGCGTTGTAAAGGTGCTTCCGGAATGCAGCAGGTTGCCGCCAATTGGCGCATCGTACCAGTCAAGTTGGCCACTTCCTGAAGCCGTAAGCGTTGCCATGGCACTGTCGCACACCAGCGCATCCGTCACCGTGGGCGCTGCCGGCATGTTCACCGTAATGTAGTCCGTTCGTATCTCAGAATCGCTGCCAAAACTATTGCCGGCGGTAAGGCTGACATTATAAACACCATTGGCCTGATACGCGTGCACCGGATTCTGCTGAGTGGAGCTGCTCCCGTCGCCAAAATCCCACAGCCAACTCACCGGCGCATTGGAGGAATGATCGGTAAACTGAATAATCCCAATGCAACTTTCCTGGGTGCTTGCCTGGAAGGTCGCAACGGGTGCAGCATTGGGCAGGTTGCACAACCAGGTGGCCGAAAAACCGCCCATGGTGAGTCCGGCATCTGTACTCTGTCGCAGCGTTAAAGACGGGCCGCTGGAGGTGATGATGCCGCCATTGGGAAGACTGCTGCCGTCGTATTGTCCGATGAGCGGCGATGCTGTGCTGGGACCATCGTAAATATAGAGGTAGTCGTAACCCGCTTCAAAGTCAAATTCACTAAAGGTGAGAACAAGGTTGGTGGCGCCCGCCGGTGCAATGGTGAGGGTGCTGTTGGTGCTGTTGCTGTATTCTTCACTGCCGCCATTGTCGGTAAGGATTCCGCTGCAGCAGGTCTGTGCCATCGCGGTTTCGTTTAGCGGCATGGAGATCGTGGCCGTGTTGCCGCTTTGAATGCTGATGAAGGACGTCTTCGTCAGGCTGTCGTTGCCGCAAGCCCCGCCGTACGCGATGAGCTTTACGCTGTAATCACCCGTGCTGGCATATGTGTGCGCAGGGTGCTGAAGGGTGGAGGTGGTGCCGTCGCCAAACCGCCACAGGTATGTGTTTGCATTGATGGTTTGATTACTGAACTGAACCGTGAGCGGTGCCGAACACATGGAAGTGTAGTTGGCGGTAAACTCCGGCATGACCTTGTTCTCGTAAGCTGTTCCAACGCCCACCGCGTACCACGCATCCGCGGTGGATTCAACGGCCGGGGTGCAGGCTCCGTAAAGATCAGTGGCCGCTATCAGGGAATAAAAATAGGCATCATGATAATCGGAACTGCTGATAAGATAAACCGTCAGGGTGCGAAAGGCAATGGCCGCTGCCTTGGTCATTCCCTGTGCGTTAACCGAATACACATCCCCGTTGTCGTTGGTTCCGCTGCCCCCCTGACTCAACAGGTAGAACCAGTGGCTGCAAACGGTACTGTTGGTGTGTACTTCCTGGTTCGGATCCCAGTTGTTGCCCTGATAGGTGTCAGGATCTCCGCCGGCCGATGGGTTCGCTAAATTCCGGATCACGTAACCAATGTCTTCACCACAGGTCCAGTTGGCCTGTGTTGGTTTGGCGAAAAATTCGACCGCCGTTCCGAAAATGTCGCTGAAGCCTTCACTCAGCGCACCGGATTCTTCTTCATATACAAGATTTGCAGTAAAGGTGGTCAGACCGTGCGTAATCTCATGCGCAGTAATGTCCAGCGCCGTAAGCGGGGAGGTAGAACTGCCATCGCCGTCACCGTACGTCATGTAGCTGCCGTTCCAGAAGGCGTTCGAATAGTCGTTATCGTAATGAACGTAGCTAAGTAAGGCAAATCCGTTGTTGTCGATACTGTTGCGGCCGTGATTCAGATGATAATAATCGTAAGTCATCTCTGTACCCCAGTGCGCATCTCCGGCCACTTCATCCTGACTGGCGTTAACGTTGTTCCAGTAATTGTCGGAATCGGTGAAATCAACCGCACTGCCGTAATTGGTGCCATTGTTCATGTCGTAGGTTTCAATGCCGTTTCCCCGGCCGGTCTCGCGCAAACGAAAGGCGCCCGGACCCGTGCTGTCAGTGGTCATCGTTTTTGTTCCGCTGTATTTAGTAACTACCGTTCCGGTTTTGTCGGTGGTATGAATGCGGTTCAGACTTCTGCGCACAATGCCCGTGTTGGCATCAATATACAGTTCCTGTCGCGACAAAGGTTCTGCCGCGTAAATGTCGAACATCCATGCATAGTAAAAGTTTCCTTCCTTTTTATCGCGCACCAGCACCGCCTGAGCATTGGGAAAGTACGTAGCGGTCGGATCTTGCGTCAGGCGCTTCAGTACAGCTTCTTCGGCTGGGTTCTGCCAGCTGTACTTCGTTGCTCCCACATGCTGAATCGCTAAATCAAGCGCCCGTTCACGGCTTATTGTAAGCTGGTTGCTGGCTTCTATCCCGCGGTAAACCTTCCCGTTCAGCGAATAGATCTGGCCGTTACGGGTATGAATCAGAAATATTCCGTCGTCGACCGGAATACCATTCCAGGTTTGCTGACAACGATAATGCACATCGCCCATGGCATCCCGCTCTTCGCGGAGAACGGTCCAGGAACTTTCAGCCGCCATCGTAAACGCTTTCCGCACCCAGACTTCCGCTTTTTCGACCGAAGGCCGGGCGTCTGCCCTTACTTGTATATAGTCGGGATTGCCGGTCGTGGCCGATAACCTGACCAGCTCCGCTCCGGGCACTTTGCGTTCGGCCTCGGGCCCTTTTAAGACCTGAGCACGAAGCGAAAACGTACTGATGAGCATCAGTAAAGCAAAAAAGACAGCAAGGCGGTTTTTCATAACGATTGATTTTGAATGTTTCAAAAGTAGGGGCAATAAAAATAGATATTATTCATGAACGACCACGACCGTTTTACCTTTTTATGAATATCATAACAACTTCGCGGCTTATTTTTCTGCACGCCGTGCCACGCCCACGGATATTTCATATAATCCAAACAAAGGCAGCGCAACCAACAGCATGCTGAAAATATCGGTCGACGGGGTGATGATGGCCGCAACCACTAAAAGAATAATGATGGCTGTTTTCCGCTGCTTTCGCAAGGTCGCGGCTTTCAGTAAGCCTGTCTTGCTCAGGAAATAGACCAACACAGGCAACTCAAATACCAGCCCGGTCATTAGCGGCAGGGCCACCGCGGTGGAGATGTAACTGGCAATGGTAATCTGATTAATGATGTCCGGACTGAGTGTGTAACGCCCCAAAAAAAGAATCGTAAGGGGCAGCAGCACAAAATATCCGAATAGAAGACCAATGAAAAATAAAAGACTGCTTACAAACCACATCCATTGGCCATATTTTTTTTCGACGCCTTGAAGTGCCGGTTTTATGAAGATCCATAATTGCCACACAGCGAAGGGTACTGTGAGCAGAAGGCCGGCCGCAAAGGAGATGATCATGTGCCATCGAAACTGCCCGGCCAGGTCAATGTTGATGAGATTCAATGCCAGGCCATCAAAACAAAAAGTATCCAGACCAAGCCATTGACCGGCCTTGCAGATATTGCCGTAGGTGGCAAAGCCGGCACTCAACGGACCGCAAATTACCGTCCCGAAAAGGAAATCCTTAAAGAAAAAGGCGGCCGTACTGCAGGCCGTCAGAACAAGAAGTATCCGGATGAGATGAACACGCAGGATCTCCGCATGTTCCCAAAAGGTCATGTCGTCGCTTTTGGCGGCCAGGCGGTTGAAGAAATACTTTAGTAACATTCCCTGTCAGCGCCTGCCGGCTTAATGGCTGTTGTCGGGCTTTGACGAATCCTGCGGCGGCTCAGGCTTTTCGCTGCCATCCAGGGTGTCCATGACTTCATTTTTGCCTTTTTTAAACTCGCCAACGCCTTTCCCGAGGCCGCGCATAAGTTCGGGGATCTTTTTTCCTCCGAACAACACCAATACAATGACCAGGATGAACAGTAGTTCTTGTCCGCCCAGTATTCCCAATAGCATTGCCGCTTGAACCATAATCGTATTATTAAGATGTGTAAAGTTAAAAAGTTTTGCGAACCTGAACGGAATATTTTAGAGCAAGTGACCTCAAATGGATCTCAGAACTTCCAGTAGCGCACCGTTGACTGACCGTCGCCGGCCTTTCCCTGTTTTAGGATAGCATTTTCCCGACCTTATATGTACTTTCAAGTTCGAATTCCAGCCGACATTTTTCTAACCCAAAAAATTCCAATATGAAAAGAATAAGTATGCTTCTCGCTGTGCTTCTCGGATTGAGTGGCGCGGCCGTATCGCAGGGAACGGGCGAGATTTGGGGAAAGGTAATCGATTCAAAAACCAAGACGACCCTGCCCGGCGTTAGTGTCTTCATCAAAAACGGCATCAGCATGATCGGCGTTAATACCGATGCTGATGGTAACTTCCGCATTAAATCGGTACAGCCCGGAACCCATACATTGCACTTTTCTATGGTGGGATACGGTGAAGGTAGCGTAGAACAGGTCACCGTTTTTGCCGACGGTATCGTTAAGATCGGTGAATACGGCATGGATGCCGGGGTAGAACTTACGGAAGCAGTCATTCACGGCGATCCGGTGATTGGAACGGATGTAATCCCCAAGCTGAAACAAAAAGACCTTGAACGCATGCCGGGCGTGCACAGCCTCGAACGACTCGTCGGCAGTATGACCTCCGATGTTCAGTCAACCGACGACGGGAAACTCTATTTCCGCGGTGCCCGCGACGACGACTTTGTTTATTATGTGGATGGCGTGAAACTCAAGGGTGACGTAAAAGTCCCCAGTACGGCAATCGGGAGTATCCAGGTTTATACAGGGGGCGTTCCCGCACGTTATGGCGATTTTACCGGCGGTTGTATTGTGATTGAAACCCAAAGTTATTTTGACTGGCTGAACAGCCGAATGAACTAGTTCCTTGAAAATGTCAATTTTTATACTATGTTTACTGGTAAAACGGCAGCGGCCTTACTTTTCATGGGTCTTTGCGGGTTGTCCCGGGTTGATGGACAAGTCTTGCAGGGTCGCGTCCTTGATGCCGTTTCCGGTGAACCCCTGTCGGGCGTTAGCCTGACACTGGATGAGACCACCTATGGGACGGCCACCGCTGCAAACGGAACATTCACTTTAGCCCTTACTCATGTTCCGGCCGTCCTGGTGGTTTCTCATCTTGCCTACAAAACCCTCCGCATTGAAGTCTTTAATCGTGCTGATTCCAGCCTGGTGCTCGAACTGGAACCATCTTCCTATTGGCTGCCCGCCGTGAATATCCAACCACCGGCCCCGGTGGAGGTCATGGCGGAAAGCGGTTTTGAGGTAATTGATTTTGAGTTTCTGGGAGATCAACTGCTCCTTCTGGCGAACTCCGGAGGCAATATGTTTAATCCGTGCCTGGTATTGGCCAGTCTTAACGGCGATAAGATCAATGAACTGCCCATAAAAAGACCCGGGAAATTGTACCGCCAGGTGGACGGAGAGATCGTGTTGCTGGATGCTTCCTCGGCCTATGGAATCAGGGCCGAAAATGGATTGTTGCAGCTTGATTACCTAATGGATGCTAAGGAGTACCAGCAAACCTGGCCGCTGGTGGCCGACCGTGAGGATCCTTACTGGATGTTGCAGCAATACTCAATGCAGCGGCTGAAGTTAAGCTATTATCGTTACAATGAACAGGATAGTTCCTTGCAGCTTTTCTGCAGCGTGACCGATAAACCGGCGCTGGACCGACTGACCCGCGGGGTTTATTTTGACGGATCAGAGGCCGATTGGTATTTCGCCACCCATATCATGAACAAGCCGGTGGTAGCCCCCATCTTTCGGGTGCAAGACAACTTCCTCTTGTTTAATTTCTGTGATCACCAGCTGGCGTGGTATAGTCAATCGGGCGAACTGCAGCGCAGGATCGAGGCGGATTTCATGAAAGACCGCTATCTCAAACAGGCGATTCATCGGGATATTTTGAGTGGCGATTTCTATGCCTTGGCGGAAAAAAACGGACGAAGTACTATCTATCGCATAAGCGAAGATTATGGAACCGCCACCAGGGTAGCCGATGTTCCGGATTTTGTTTTTATCGGAAAGTTCCTCCTCCGCGGAGGTGTGGCCTGGTTTCTATACAAGGATGTGGGGCGGGAGGGTATGAAAAAAATTTACAGGCTTCCGCTCTAGCTGCATTTTTACTACTTTTGTTTTCCTAATTAAATAATTCATTTTATGAAAGTAGCCGTTGTCGGTTCGGGGTATGTTGGCTTGGTAACAGGTACCTGTTTCGCCGAAGTTGGAATAGATACTATTTGTGTTGATATTGACGTAAAGAAGATCGAAAACCTGAAAAACGGTATTTCCCCGATCTGGGAACCCGGTTTGGATGAAATGATAGAACGCAACGTGGCCAAGGGACGCCTGCATTTTTCCACGGATCTTAAATCGGTGCTCCCGGGTTGCGAGGCGGTCTTCATTGCCGTGGGCACACCCCCCGATGAAGACGGAAGTGCAGATCTGAAGTATGTCCTCGCTGTGGCCGCTGAGGTTGGCCGTAACATGAACGAGTACCTGGTGGTCGTCACCAAAAGCACCGTGCCCGTGGGAACAGCCCTGAAGGTGCGCGGTGCCGTGGAAGCCGAGTTAAAAGCCCGCGGACTTGATATCCCCTTCGATGTGGCGTCCAATCCGGAATTTCTCAAAGAAGGAGCTGCTATCGACGACTTCATGAAACCGGATCGTATCGTCGTCGGCGTGGAATCGGAACGTGGTGAACAACTCATGGCCAAATTGTACAAGCCTTTTACGCTCAACGGCCACCCCGTTATTTTTATGGATGTCCCTTCGGCGGAAATGACCAAATACGCCGCCAACGCTATGCTGGCCACTAAAATCAGCTTCATGAACGATATTGCTAACCTTTGCGAAATTCTTGGCGCCAACGTGAATCTGGTGCGCAAAGGCATTGGCAGCGATAGCCGGATCGGCAATAAATTCATCTATCCCGGTGTCGGATACGGCGGTTCGTGCTTCCCGAAAGACGTGAAAGCCCTGATAAAGACGGCCGATGAGGTGGGCTATTCCCTGCGGGTGCTGAAGTCCGTGGAAGCTGTGAACGATGATCAGAAAGCGGTCTTGTTCAATAAGGTACTCAACTATTTCGACGGTAACATCAGCGGAAAAACCATTGCCATGTGGGGGCTATCCTTTAAGCCGCAGACTGACGACATGCGGGAGGCTCCGGCCCTGGTGCTGATCAGGAAATTTCTGGAAGCCGGCGCCAAGGTTCGTGCCTACGATCCTGTGGCTATGGAAGAATCCCGTCGCCGTATCGGTGACACTGTCGTATATGCCAGCGATCCCTACCATGCCCTCCAGGGTGCCGATTGCCTGCTGCTCGTAACCGAATGGTCGGAGTTCCGCCTGCCGGATTTCACGAAAGTAAAAGCCGCCTTAAAATTCCCGGCCATTTTCGACGGTCGCAATATCTACGATCCGGAAGAGATGAAAGCAAAAGGCTTCGATTATTTCTGCATCGGTCTCCATACATCCTGACGATTTTGTCAGGGCGGCTGAGCATGATGCTGGCTTACGATTTTCTACCGGTGGAGGCGCAAAACCTGCGCCTCTGCCGTTTATAGGCCTGTTCTCCCATCTATCCATATTTTCTTATCTTTGCTCATCATAAGCCGACACTATGCGAAAGAAAATATTGGTGACAGGTGGTGCGGGTTTTCTGGGCTCTCATCTTTGCGAAACCCTTTTAAACCATGGCCACGAGGTCATCTGCCTGGATAACTACTTCACGGGGCAAAAACAGAATATCGTCCACTTGCTCGATCATCCTTACTTTGAGCTGATCCGCCACGATGTTACCATGCCTTTCTTTATTGAAGTGGATGAAATCTACAACCTGGCCTGTCCGGCCTCGCCCATCCATTACCAGTACAATCCCATCAAAACCATAAAAACTTCCGTGATGGGAGCCATTAATATGCTGGGTCTGGCAAAGCGTATCCGGGCGAAAATTTTGCAGGCCTCTACCTCCGAAGTGTACGGTGATCCGCTGGAGCATCCGCAGTCAGAAAGTTATTGGGGACACGTGAACCCCATCGGTCCACGGGCATGTTATGATGAGGGTAAGCGTTGCGCTGAAGCACTCTTTGTAAATTACCACCGGCAAAACAACGTGCGGATCAAGATCATGCGAATTTTCAATACCTACGGTCCACGCATGCACCCCAACGACGGCCGCGTGGTGTCGAATTTCATCATGCAGGCCTTGCGGAATGAAGATATTTCAGTGTACGGAGACGGTCTTCAAACCCGTAGCTTTTGCTACGTAGACGACCTGATCAAGGGTATGATCAGCCTGATGGAAACCAAGGATGAAGT
>CAZPDS010000059.1:0-15380 GCA_964585485.1 uncultured Bacteroidales bacterium | reverse complement strand
TCGCTGTACGGGTGTTTCACGAGTTTCTGGGGGCCGATGTTCACCATATTCCGCAGGATGATGGCCTTGCGGCGGGCCAGGATGGGCGGGGATACTTTAACATTCCACTTACGCGGATTGGGTAAACTGCCTACGAGTAAGGCCGATTGCTCCATGCTGAGCCTAAAGGCCGGCTTCTTGAAGTAGGCCTGCGCGGCTTCTTCTACGCCGTAGATGCCGTCGCCGTATTCAATCACGTTGAGGTACACTTCCATGATCCGCTCTTTGCTCCAGAAGGTCTCAATTAAAAAAGTGAAATAAACCTCCAGTCCCTTGCGGATCCAGGTGCGGTCGGGCCACAGAAATACATTCTTGGCCGTTTGCTGTGATATGGTGCTGGCACCCCGCTTTATCCTGTGCGTCTTATTATACTCTTGCGCCCGTTCAATGGCGTCCCAGTCGAATCCGTTGTGGTACAGAAAATACTGATCCTCTCCGGCAATTACGGCGCGCGGCATGTGCGGACTGATGGAGTCGATGTCTACCCAATTATACGCTAGTTTTACCTCGCGACCCTCTGTCTTCTGTTCAATACTGCGGATTAGCATAAGCGGCGTGAAGGGTGGATTAATCCAGCGAAACAGGAGGGCGGAAAGCACCGAAACGATGAAAAAGCCGGCGGCCAATTTCAACAGAAAACGCCAGAGCCGGCCCCAAAAGGAACGCTTTTTCTTTGTCTTACCGGATTTTTCTTTCTTCTTCCGCACAGCCATAATAAGGAGTGGTTTTAAAAAGGCGGTAAAGGTAATAAGATTATCGTGAGTGAAAAAGAAGAACCTCCGGGGGCAGATAATTGCAACAACGCCGCCGGTCTTTGGATGCCGGCGGCGTTGTTAAAACAGAGAGAACTCAGGTGGAGACTGGACCTGCTCTACGGCAGCCCGTTCAAATAGGCAAGTTCCGCCGGTGTAATGGTTAAGCCGTAGTCGGTAACATTCCAGATAATGGATTGAATGTTATATTCTTCCCCAAAGGGATAGGCCTTGGGGGCCATGATACCGGTGATGGTGTTTAGCTGCGGATTCGAGGTGACGGGTCCGAAATAATATACTGCATCATAGGTGCTGGGCGAAAGGGTGTGATTCAGGCAGTACGCCCTGAGTTGGATGTAGGCGGTGTCGAAAGAATTAATGCTGACGTTGACATTCTGCAGAATGTAGCCTTTCTGATAAACGGGCTCATGGTTGAAGACGTCGCTGGAGTCCACAAAGATTAACCCCCCCGGCAGATTGAACGAAAGATTGGTGAAGTTGGAGTTGTAAAGCATCATGTAAAGATTTACATACGTTCCGGTGCCAAGCGTAACATAACTGGCCTTGGGGAAGTCGTTAAAAGGACCTTTGTAATTCTTTTCGTACGGGGCTTTGCCGGAGAGGCCTCCGCGAATTTCCCCGATGACAGAGATACCGGTTGGGAGTTTGTAGGGCTTGCCGGCAGGAAGTCCTGGTGCCGTGCCCAGCCCGGCATAATAATCCGTGGGCGTAGGTTCCGGAGCCGCTGGGGGTGCCGGATTTTCCTTTTCGCAGGAATAGAGCACAACGGTGCTCAGCAGCAGGGCGAAGAGTAAATACGAGGTTTTCATAGGCGTTTGATTGAGGTAGGCGGTAAGGGTTGTTTGAATGCAGTTTTGAAAAATGTATCTGTAAAGAATCCATAAAGATACAGTATTTTTCGTTAAAAGTAAAGAGGATGTTTTTTTTTTGAATCCAATCGCTCCAAAAGGGTGCGGACAGTTGCCGGCTTTCTTTTTCGAAAACTGTATCTTTGCCCTCATGAGTTTCACCTCGCCGGTTTTTCTCTTTCTCTTTCTGCCACTGGTTTTGGCAGGTGGATGCTTGCTGCGGCGAACGGCGGGGAATATCTTTCTGCTGGCCGCCAGCCTGTTGTTTTATGCCTGGGGCGAGGGCTATCTGTGTGGATTGTTGCTGGGCTCCATCCTGATAAATTATGCGCTGGGAAGGCTTATTCCCCGCGCTGGTCGCTACGCCCCGGTGGTTCTCACCCTGGCCCTTGTGCTGAATGTCGCCCTGCTGGCCTGGTTTAAGTACGCGGCTCACCTGGCCGATCTGTTGAACGCTGCCGAAGAGTCGCCTCTTCGCGGTATCTTCCTGCCGTTGGGCCTTTCGTTTTTCACCTTCCAGGGATTGTCGTACCTGTGGGATGTACAGAGGGGAGAGACCCTCCCGCAAAAGAACCTGCTGCAATTTGGTCTGTTCATCGCCTTTTTCCCCCAGCTTACGTCGGGTCCCATTAATCGCTACAACGATTTAGCTCCCGCTCTTCGTCAGCGGACGGTGGATAGGGATGGGATCTCGGAGGGATTGATCCGCTTTATTCGCGGATTGGCCAAGAAAGTATTGATCGCCGATACGCTCGGAGTACTGGCGACGGAGGTCTTTGCCTTGCCGGATGCGGAACTTTCGACCCTGCTGGCCTGGGTAGGAGCACTTGCGTATACCCTTCAGATTTATTACGATTTTTCGGGTTATACCGATATGGCGATTGGCCTGGCACGGGCCCTGGGATTTCGCTTTCGCGAGAATTTTAACTACCCCTATATGGCCACATCCATACAGGATTTCTGGCAACGATGGCACATTTCGCTTTCTACCTGGTTGCGCGATTACGTGTTCCGTCCATTCTCCGTCGGTTTACGTCATCTGGCCGGGCCCGGGCTCGCACTGGCCGTAATGGGCACCTTTGTCATCTGCGGATTGTGGCATGGTGCCGGATGGAATTTTCTGGTGTGGGGGGGCTGGTTCGGCCTGCTGATTGTCTTGGAGCAAAGCCGTTTCCTTCGCTTTAAGAAATGGCCGGTGCTGCTTCGCCGCTTGTATATGCTGTTGGCCGTAGTGTGCGCATGGGTGATTTTCAGGACGTCAACACTGGACGAGGGTATGGCATTTCTCGCGCGCATGTTTTGCTACCAGCAGGCCGTACCCACAAGCCCCTGGCTGTGGTTTACCCCGTATTCTGTTTTTATCGGCAGCCTGGCACTGCTGTTTGCCTTTCCGCTGCGGCCCGCCATCGCCCGTTTATGGGAAACCCGGATGAAAGGTGCGTTCCGTCCCGTATTTAGCCATTTGCGTTATGCGGCGTATCTCTTGTTGTTCTTTTTGGCCCTGGCAGAGATAGCCCGATTGAACTACAATGCTTTTATCTATTTTCAATTCTGATTATAATCGATGACCCTCCATAAATCACATAAGCGTTCTTCCGTTGGGGCTGTCCTATTCATCGTTCTCTTTATGATGATGGTGAGTCTGCCGTATGTGGCCATGAAAGCAGGGATCAGCGTTGAGGATGGCCGTGCGGAAAAGCGTGAACTGGCGGCGGCCGTGCCCTTTGCGTTCAGTACTGATTTTGCCGACGACTACGAAAATTATTTCGGGGATCATTTTGGCTTTCGTTCCCGTCTGGTCAATTCGTCCAATCATATCAAATTCTTTGTTTTCGGCTCTTCCCCCGAACCGGCCAGGGTAATGCGGGGGAAAGAACAGTGGCTGTATTTTTCGGATACCGCGGCCATCATGCCGTGCTACGCGCACCGCAACCTGATGAGCTCATCAGAACTGGAACTTCGTTTACGGCACTGGGAAAGCCTGCAGGCCGCATGCAGCGTGGATAGTATCACCTATATCCGCGTGTTCTGGCCCGAAAAGCAAACCATTTACCCCGAATATATGCCCTGGAGTATGCGATGGCTGATTCGTGGCCCGGTTTCACTGGCGGATCAGATGGTCTTCGCCTGGCAAAAGTATGATTCTCCGCTACGTTTTGTGGATGTCCGGCAGGATCTGCTCAAGGGCAAAGCAAATCATCAGCTTTACCTGAAGTTCGATACGCACTGGAACAGTTATGGCGCTTTTTTAGCCTACCGCTCCTTTTTCCGGCAAACCGAAACAATTTTTAAAGTGAAACCACTGAACGTGGCGGACTACGATATTTCCACGGAGCTTGTCACCGACGGCGATTTGCTGCAATTCATTGGTATCCCCGACCAGTCTATTATAACAGACCGGGTACCGGTGTTCCGTTTAAAACAGGCGGGAAAAGGCTATTCCGAAACGGTCTTGCCCGCCTATCCGGAAAAAACCACCTACACCCGCAACCCGAATTGCGGAAACCGGCTGAAGGTGTTGTGCTTTTCGGATTCCTTTGGGATGGCGCTCCAGCCGTTTTTCTCCATGAGCATTTACGAGATGATTTTTTACTGGGGATATTATGAGCCCGAGGTAATCCGGAACATAAAGCCGGATGTGGTGATTGACGCCACCGTGGAGCGCAACCTCTGAGTTCTCCTTGAGGTATCCATCACCGCTGTAATGGCATCATCCATTTCCGCCGAAAGAGTCCTCTCGCTTTTGGGAATATTTCTACCTTTGCGCTTTAATTAAAATTTTGGCAACCATGAAAAAGGTTTTGGGCTTAGGCAATGCGCTGGTGGACATCATGACACAGCTGGAGAACGATAACTTTCTGTCTCTTTTTGATCTGAAAAAGGGAAGTATGCAATTGGTGGACATGAGCTTCGCAGCCAAGGTCCTGGAGAAAGCCAACGGCTTACCCATGGAGCAGGCGTCGGGCGGGTCGGCCGCGAATACCATTCATGGTTTGGCCCGCATGGGCGTACCTTGTGGCTTTATCGGGAAAACCGGTCGCGATGCGCTGGGCGATTTTTTTGGTGACGACATGAAAGCCTCCGGGATTAAGCCGATGCTTCACCCGGGTGAGGCCGAAACCGGTCGTGCTATCGCGCTTGTGTCCAAAGATGGCGAGCGTACCTTTGCCACCTTTTTGGGGGCCGCCGTGGAACTGTCCGCAGACGATCTCAGGGACGAGGAGTTTGAAGGGTACGACTTTTTTCACATCGAGGGCTACCTGGTGCAAAATTACGCCCTGGTGGAGAAGGCCGTTCGCATGGCCACGCGTCACAATATGCTGATTTCACTCGATCTGGCGAGTTACAACGTGGTGGAACAGCACCTGGAATTTCTTCAGCCCCTGGTGCGCGACTGGGTGGATATTGTATTTGCCAACGAGGAAGAAGCGCGGGCGTTTACCGGACATGAGCCGGAGCAGGCCTTGGAAACCCTGGGTGGCATCTGCAAACTGGCAATTGTGAAAACCGGTTGCCACGGTTCGCTCGTCAAAAACGGGAGCGATCATCACACGATATTACCGGTTGAAGCAAACTGCATCGACACTACCGGCGCCGGCGATCTCTATGCCGCCGGTTTCCTCTACGGACTAGTCAACGGACGCACCCTGGATGTGTGCGGACGTTTCGGCTCCATTTTGTCGGGCAGTGTGATTGAGCACATTGGTGCTAAGATCAGTGAAGAAAACTGGGCCCGGATCCGGGCAGAGGTGGCGGCCTTATAAGGTTTGCAGGTAACGTGCGATAACCACCGGCACCGGATAGCTGCGCAGTTCATCCCATGCAATTTTTTCCATATCCGTTGGCAGGACGGGTATTCCTTCCGTTTCGATGTGCAGAAACCGTATCCTGAGTTCCCGGTGGCTGAGATGATGCGTAAATTGCGGGCTGGTTTTGTTTACCCGTAAGGCAATATTCCCCAGCAGGGCTTCCCAGGCGGGACTTTTCTTTAGAACCCCCGTACTCACGGCCTTGTCGGTTTCAATCAGCGGAAATTCGTACAGGCCTTTCCATATATCCTGACCCTGACGTTTGTGGACCCAGGTAATGGATGTTCCCTTCGTTCGCACGATCAGGTAATAAAAGTGCCGGACCGGGTTTGTCTTTTTGATTTTACGCACCGGCAGTTCAGCCGTTAGCCTCTGACGTGCGGCCTGGCAACTTTGGTGAAGAGGACACAGCGTACATTCCGGGGCGGCAGGTTTGCAAACCAGTGCGCCTAGTTCCATCATCGCCTGGTTAAAGTCCCCGGGACGCCGCCGATCGATGTGTTCGTTCAGGAAACCTTCGATCTGATTTCGTACGGCCGGTGATTTCGGATCTCCGTAAAGGGCAAGATATCGGCACACCACGCGCTCTACGTTGCCATCACAGACCGGATGTACACGGTTAAATGCGATAGAGGCGATGGCAGCCGCGGTATAAGGGCCAATTCCTTTAAGTGCCAGCAGACCTTCATAGGTGTCGGGGAAACGGCCTCTGTTCTGGTGGGCCACTTCCTTTGCAGTGTGATGCAGGTTGCGGGCCCGCGTGTAATAGCCCAGTCCCTGCCAGCATTTCAGTACCTCATCTTCATCGGCTCCGGCCAGGGCCAGAACGTCGGGAAAGGTTTCCAGAAATCGTTGATAATAGGATAAGCCTTGATCCACGCGGGTTTGCTGTAGTATGATTTCCGATATCCAGATCCGGTAGGGATCACTGGTTTGTCGCCACGGAAGTTCCCTTTTTGTCTTTTGATACCACCTTAATAAGCCCTCTTTCATCGCACCGGAAATTTTGAACAAATTTAGTCAGAGTAATTTAGAATAAAAAAAAATTCTCAAAACCCCCATGATTCTCAAAAGATTTATATCTTTGCAGCCCCATTCGAAAATTACTTCAACGATAAGTAATAAATCATTATTATTGTTAATATTAAATCTTCAAAACAATGACAAAAGCAGAAATTGTAGCTGAAATTGCCAGCAAAACAGGAATCGAGAAGGTAGCCGTACAGGCAACTGTGGAAGCGATGATGGATTCAATCAAGGGTTCGTTAAGCAAAGGTGAAAATGTATATCTGAGAGGTTTTGGCAGTTTCATTATCAAGAAGCGCGCACAGAAAACAGGCCGTAACATCTCCAAGAATACTACGATCGTTATTCCCGCACATTATATTCCTTCTTTTAAACCCGCCAAGGTTTTCTCCGGTGTTGTAAAAAAGAACGTTAAATAATTTTCTTCTCGTTATTATTCATTCTAAAGAGTACCCTTATGCCAAGCGGTAAGAAAAGAAAAAGACATAAAATGGCGACGCACAAACGTAAAAAACGTTTGCGCAAGAATCGTCATAAAAAGAAATAACAGTCGCTGACTGATATTTATGAAACCTACTTATTACACAACGCCTTCGGGCGTTGTGTAATCATTTTTAGCCTCGCAACAACATCTGTCGTATCCTGTTTACTGCAAACCACGTAGGAACAACAGATGATATTCTATTTATGATCAACAAAGAATTGATTATCGATACCGATCAGTCGGAAGTCGTAATCGCACTGCTTGAGGATAAGCGCCTGGTTGAACTCAACCGCGAAAAAAGTAACAGCAGTTTTGCCGTCGGGGATGTCTACCTGGGCAAAGTGAGAAAATTGGTCCCCGGACTTAACGCAGCTTTTGTCGATGTCGGATACGAAAAAGATGCTTTCCTGCATTATCTCGACCTGGGGCCACAGGTCAATTCCCTGCTCAAGTATTCCAAACAACTGATTCAGGGAAAAAATCCGATGCCGATCAGCCATGCCTCTTTCACCCTGGAAAAAGACATTGAGAAAAGCGGAAAAATTGCCAGTATCCTTACGCCCAATCAGGACATTATCGTTCAGATTGCCAAAGAGCCCATTTCGTCGAAAGGACCGAGGATTACCTCGGAGATTGCCTTTGCCGGGCGATTTATGGTGTTGGTTCCTTTGTCGGACCGCGTTTCGGTTTCCCAGAAAATTAAAAACAGCGAAGAACGCAACCGCTTGAAGCGTTTGGTAATGAGCATTAAGCCGAAGAATTTCGGCGTCATTATCCGCACGGTGGCAGAGAATAAAAAGGTGGCCGAACTGATCGGGGACCTTGAAGAATTAGTGAGCCGCTGGGAGTCGCTGGTGAGCCGGCTGAACATGGCCAAAGCGCCGCGCCGCATTGTGAGCGAAATGGACCGCTCTTCGGCCACCCTGCGCGATCTCCTAAGCGCTTCCTTCAATAGTGTCGTGGTAAACGACACGGGAATGTACGAAGAATTGAAAAGTTACATCCGGACGATTGCCCCTGAAAAGGTGGATATTATTCGACTTCACAAAGGGAAGGTCCCCATTTTTGAGCACTACGGCATCGACAAACAAATCCGGGCCAGCTTCGGCAAAAAGGTTACTTTTAAAAACGGGGCCTACCTCATTATCGAGCACACCGAAGCCATGCATGTGGTGGATGTGAACAGCGGGCATCGTCTCAACAACCCCACCGGACAGGAAGCCAATGCCCTGGATGTAAACCTGGAAGCGGCTTCGGAAATTGCCCGCCAGCTTCGCTTGCGCGATATGGGTGGCATTATCGTGATCGATTTTATTGATATGCACGAAGCCCAAAACCGCCGGAAACTCTTCGAGAAAATGCGTGCGGAGATGGCCAACGATCGCGCAAAGCATACTATTCTTCCGCCCAGTAAATTCGGATTGGTCCAGATCACCCGCCAGCGCGTCCGCCCGGAAATGAACATCAAGATGCTGGAAAAATGCCCGGTCTGCGACGGCACCGGCGAAATTAAAGCCAGCATTACCCTGATCGATGATATCGAAAATCATATTCGTTTCCTCATTCAGGAACAAAATGAAGCTTCCCTCCACCTGTGCGTTCACCCCATCGTTTATTCCTACCTGAAAAAGGGCTTGCGTTCCTTCCGCGTGCGGTGGTTCTTTACCTTTCACAAGTGGATACGCCTCAGCAAAAATTCAGGATACCATTTCCTGGAATACCATTTCTTCAATAAAAAAGGTGACGAAATCAAAGTTTAATTAGAAGCCCCTGTGCTATGAAAAAGCTACTGCTGGTTCTCCTTTGCGCACCCCTCCTGCAGGCCGCTGCGCTGCCCTATCGCTCATCAACCCCCGACCCCGTGAACACAAGTTCTTTTATCAACAAGCAAACCGTCGAGAAGGTCGTAAGCGGACTTACGGCCCAATTCCCGGCCATGAACGCCGTTCTGATCCGTAAAGGTGTGAGCCAATGTGCCGCTTTGTGGACGGAAGCAGATGGCACAAACGAGCAGTTTGAAACTTTCTGCAATACCTACTATGTGGGGACAGCCGATGATCGCCAGGCCCTGTTCTTGCGCATTTCAGCCAACCTCGAATCCTTGTTGGGAAATTATAATCAGATTTCCATCGACTTGAAAAGCGCGCTGCACATCGACAAGGGCGAGATTATTCCCCTGGACGAGCTGTTTGGTGGCTACGAGCCTTCGGCGCATATGGTCGACGATTTCTTTGAGAACAAAATTGCCTTCGTCACAATTCTGAACTTTCCGTTTTATTCGCTTAGCGAGAAATCCTCCCAAGGAACTTCCTGGTCCCGCCTGCAATGGGCCTATGCCCGTCTGGGCGACCTGTTCATCTCCCGCGTTCCGGCAACGCTCTTGCTGAAAGCCGGTGAGGCCGCTTCCAATTCCGATACCTATATCTCCGGGTACAACATCTGTATGGATAAGCTTATTGACCAAAGTGGTAAAACCCATTTCGCACCCGGCATGAAGTTGATCAGTCACTGGGGCCTGCGCGACGAGCTGAAAGCCAATTACGACGGGAGTAAAGAAGGCCTGCTGAAACAGAAAATGATTTATGATGTGATGAAACACATTATTCTTCAGGATATTCCAAGCGAGGTCATCAACAGCAACGAATATACCTGGGATCCGGCCGCGAACAAATTGCTCAGCAATGGCAAGGAAGTGGCCTTTGTAAAAGAATCGGATCGCCGCTACGCGCACCTGCTCAATAATTTTCATGCATTAAAAAACCTGGATCCATACAACCCCGCTTATCCTACGGTAATACAACGAAAATTCGATCAGGAGATGGAAATCCCGCAAGAGGTGGTGGAAAAGCTTTTTATCGAATTTATTTCTTCGCCGCAGGTGAAGCAGGTGGCCGGCTTGATCAGCAAACGCCTGGGCCGTAAACTGCTCCCCTTCGATATTTGGTACGATGGTTTCAAGCCGCGGGCTGGCATCAGCCAGGAAGATCTAAACAGCGCAACCCGGGCAAAGTACCCCAACCGCGACGCTGTTGAAAAAGACCTTCCCAATATTCTGGTTAAACTCGGATTTTCCCGCGAAAGGGCCGACTACATTTGCAAGCACATCACCGTGGATCCTTCACGCGGTGCCGGCCACGCCTGGGGCGCCCTGATGAAATCCGACGTCGCCCACCTGCGTACGCGTATTCAATCCGATGGCATGGACTACAAAGGCTATAATATCGCCGTGCATGAATTCGGACACAATGTGGAGCAAACGATTTCGCTGTTCGAAGTCGATTATTACCTCCTCAATGGTGTCCCCAGTACCGCCTTTACGGAAGCCCTGGCCTTTATTTTTCAGAAACGCGACCTCGAATTGCTCGGCTTTCCAAATGTGGATCCGGACAAAGAGCATCTGCTGGCGCTGGATAATTTTTGGGCCTGCTACGAAATTATGGGCGTATCTATTGTCGATATGCGTGTATGGAAATGGTTGTACGAACACCCACAGGCCACACCGGCCGAACTGCGCAATGCCGTGGTTCGTATCGCTACTGAAGTCTGGAACCTGTATTATGCCGATGTCTTCGGTATCCCCGATCAACCGATTCTGGGTATCTACAGCCACATGATCGACGCGCCACTTTACTTATCCGCCTACCCGGTGGGTCATCTTATCGATTTTCAAATCGAGGGCCAGTTAAAAGGAAATCAGTTTGCCGATGAAGTTTGGCGCATCTATAAAACCGGGCGACTGATTCCGGAATTATGGATGAAGGAAGCCGTGGGCAGTGGCATCTCCATTAAACCTATGATTGAAGCTACCGACGCTGCGTTGAAAGCCGTGAGCAAAAAATAATATCGAAATAACAACGCATGAAAAAGCGGCTGTCCGGATGGATGGCCGCTTTTATTTCAGCTACGACGGATCGTAATCAGAAAATCTCGTCCTTATCGCTGTCCGGCTTGGGCGTTTCATCTTCCTCATCATCGCCCAGCTCTTCGTCCTCTTTCCCCGTCGGCTTTATCCCTTCAATGTTGGAGAAAAGCGCATCGTCCAACTTGTCCTCCGTGATGTTGTCAATCTTAACATCCACCTTGATGAGGTAGCTGGTGTCCTCCGTGTCGAGCGTTACGGCATAGAAAAAGTCGTTGTTCGGCTTGGTGACTTTGAAAATGTGATGCATGTGACCGTCGGGATACTTTTCCCGGAGAGCATCTAAAACCTCTGGAGACAGGTTGTTATAATGAGTGATAATCTTTTTCTTATTCTTATCCATAGTATGAAAAATGGGCTGCAATAATACTATTTTTTTACAAAAAACAGGGGGCTTTAACAAAAATTCCTGTGCGATGCAGGTTAATAGTGATTAATATATTAAAGATTAGTTGTTTATGTATTTTTCTACATACTTAATCGTTAAGGCGTAGATTCTTTCGGCTTCATCACGCTGACCATATGCCAAGGCGGGTTGTACCGCCCGACTCCGGTGAAAATACAAACCGCTGCACCCGCTGTCGTCATGAACCAGCCTGATAATGGGCTGTGCCCCTTTTACCGGGCTTATCATGTGAAATCTGAAGAAAAAGCGAAGCCCCTTTGGAAGGTTGCGGTAAATGTTGGTGAGCACAACTCCCGGATGTACGCAGTTTATGCGCAGACCACGGGGCGCCAGCTTTTCGGCCAACATTCCGGTGACCAGTAGATTGGCGCGTTTCGACTGACGGTAGGCGGCCATGGGAGGGAAGGATTGTCGGAATTCCGGATCCTCAAAATTGAAAGCCCGTTTGAGCGCTACCTGGGAATTTACGTTAATGATGTGCCCTCCGGGTTCTTTCTCCATCAATGGAAGCAATCGGTGGGTGAGCACGAAACCCGCCAGGTGGTTCACCGCCAGGTTCCACTCGATCCCGTCGCTCGTTTCCCGGCGTTGCGTTTCCCATACACCGGCGTTGTTGATCAGGATGTGAAGTTTGCCGAAACGCTCCGCATACGTAGTGCATAAGGATCGTATGCTGCTGAAATCGTCCAGACGACAGGGGAGGGTATAGACGTTTTTATTTCCGCTTTCGCGGATGAGGCGGTTCCGTACAAGATCACCCTGCGCTTCAGTTCGCGCGGTGAACACCACCGTATGCCCCGACATTGCCAGTCCGCGGCAGGTTTCAAAACCGATGCCCGAACTTCCGCCGGTAACTAAAACATGAATGTTATTCATACATCACAATAATACAACAAAATTTCTCTTTATGATGCCAAAAAAAAATCCCGGCCGAAGTCGGGATTTTGGGGTCTGTGCTTACGTTACGCAATTTTCTCGCAAAGTCTGCGTACATCCTGCAGATAGGCCAGCTTTGCTTCTTCCGGCGCGGAGGAGGCCGACGGGAAAAATTTGTGTTCTACCAGCTCAAAGCCGCAGAAGTCAATAATGCCGGTGTCGGATCCCATCCGCAGGGCATTGTACATAGCGCCTTCGTAGGCCGACAGCGGATTGCCGTGGTTGTTCAGTATCACGGCCTTTTTGCCCTTCAGCATTTTTTCCAAACCTTTGGCGCCATAACGATAGGCATATCCATACGTGAGTACACGGTCGAACCAGCCTTTCATGATGGCCGGAAGACCCGCCCACCAGATGGGATAAACAAAGAAAACAACATCGGCCTGGCTCAGGTGTTTCTGTTCTTCCAGAACGTCCGCCATGAGTTTTCCCTGGGCATTACCGGCCTGCTCTTCGGCCGTGAGCACTGGATTAAATCCCAGTTTGTACAGATCACGGACTTCCACTGTATCGCCCTTCGCGTTGAGGGTTTCAACGATGGTTTGACATACACGGCCGCTCAGGCTTTCAGGATTGGGATTGGCATATACAACTAATGCTTTCATATTTTATCAGATTTAGTTTATTAAGGTCGTTGACGAATTGGGTGCAAAGGTACAAATAATTTAGAAACATTCCAAATTAAAAAAAATCATTTATGAATGCGTCATGTCTACGTGGCCTGCGTTCGGCGCTTCCATCCCTACGTGCTCCCGGTCCCATCGCCAAGCGAAGACCGGATTGTTTTGAACATATTCTGAAAATACGATACCCCAAACAAGAAAGTGCGGGGTTCTGCTTCGCCATCAATTCCGGACATCATTTTCATGAAGCTATAAATCAAAAATGTATATGAATTATGTACAAAAGGAATTTAGGCAGGATCGTACATTTGGGCGCAAGTTTTCTTATATTTGTGGTGATTTTCAGGGAGTTTAATTTAATGAAATCATAAACGATCTATGAAAAAGGGAATACTTATATTAGCGTTTCTTATTGGATATATTACTCAGGTTCAGGCAACACATGATGCAGGTGCCGACCTGACGTATACCTGTATTGGGGGCAATGACTACATCATAACCTTAACATTTTATAGGGACTGCAGTGGAACCGTCGAGCCTACCACCGCCGAAATTGACTTTACTTCCTCCTGCACGGGAGCCTTTTCTGTGGTGTTGAATAAAATTCCTCCCACGGCCGGCGTAGAAGTTACCCCCGTTTGTCCCGGTCAAATCACAACCTGCCAGTCCGGAGGAACCCTTTACGGCCTCACCCGCTTTGTTTATCAGGGGCAAGTCACGCTGACACCCTGTTCCGACTGGACCATTTCGTATTCGCTGTGTTGCCGGAATTATTCCAACACCATTGACGATCCGGAAGGTGCCTATCTGTACATCCAGGCAAAACTGAACAACCTGGCGGCCCCGTGCAACAGTTCGCCAACTTTTTCCAATTCCCCGTCAACAATTTTTTGCAGCGGACAGCAATTCTGCTACAACCACGGAGCCCTCGACCCGGATGGCGACTCACTGGTGTATTCCATGACCACCCCGTTCGACCGTGGCCCCGGAGGAAGTCCCGTTTATGTTACCTATTTAACCGGGTATACCGCCCAGCAACCCCTGCCCTCGGTGCCGCCGGTTTCCTGCGACCCTCTGACCGGTGATATCTGTATGAACCCCACCGCTAACATTATCACGGTGGTCAACGTTACCATTGAACAATGGCGCCGGATTGGCGGCGTGCCCACCCTGATTGGTACTACGATCAGAGATATGCAGTTGAATGTGATCAGTTGTTCAAACAATTTGCCGATTTTGGCCGGGATTAATCCCAATGCATCTACCTACAACCCGGCCGACAGCACGTATTGGATGGAGATTTGCCTCGGCGATACCGTCGCGTTTAATGTCTTCGCCCACGATGACGATGCCACCAATAATCTCTTCCTCACCTGGAATCAGGGCATTTCCAGCGCCACCTTTTCGGTTACCGGAAATGGAACACCCAATGCCCAGGGCTCTTTCTTCTGGATGCCCAACAGCTCCTTCGTCAGCAACGTTCCCCACTGCTTTACCGTGAATGTGCGCGATGATAATTGTCCTTATGTCGGCCAGCAAACTTTTTCCTACTGCATTGTCATTAAAGGATTGGTGGTTGAACTGG
The DNA here is from genome assembly GCA_964585485.1 of uncultured Bacteroidales bacterium. GTDB lineage: Bacteria > Bacteroidota > Bacteroidia > Bacteroidales > CAIWKO01 > CALGYY01. Next base: position 932 of record CAZPDS010000059.1, on the reverse strand, counting down.
ATCCCAACATTCCGGACAGCTTGCTATGTCTGGGCGATGTCATCAACCTGCAGGCCCACGGCGATACCAATGTTGTTAACTATCACTGGACCGTGGACGGGAATGTTCCACCCCTGATCAACGATACGACAATTAGTGTAAATACCGCTACCCTGGGCGCCGGAATTCACAATGTTATCGTCACCGTCGATGACGGATCAACGACCAATTGTCCCGGTGTGGATTATATCACCCTGAATGTGGTTGCTACACCCGATGTGGACCTGGGCCCGGATACTACCATCTGTTCCAATCAGGTGCTTACCCTAGACGCCGGACCCGGCGGGCAATGGGTATGGGGACCGGTGGCGCAATACACCCAAACCATCAATGTGAATTCGACCGGAAATTACACCGTGCTGGTGGATGGTGCGGTGAATACCCGCTGTGTGGATATGGATACCATTTTTGTGCGGGTGCTGGCCATGACTACCGTTGACTTAGGCCCGGATCTTTGCGTTACCGAACCTACCGAATTGAATGCACAGAACGTGGGCTTTAATTACCAGTGGAGTACCGGGGCCGCCGATACTTCCCAAATCCTGAACGTTACCCAATCGGGAACCTATACCGTTACCGTGGCCGAGGATATTGGTTTCGGTTGCGATGCTACCGATCAGGTTACGGTAATGGTTCTCCCGGTGCCAACCATTACCCTGGGCCCCGATCTTGAAGTGTGTCAGCATCAGCCTACTAAACTGGAAGTCAGCGGTGTGGGTATTAACCTTAACGACTATGCCTACACCTACAGCTGGTCCCCCGGTACGGGTTCAACCGCTGCTACCGTCGTAGCGTGGCTTCCGGAAGGTATCAATACCTATATAATTAGCGTAATCGGATGTACAACCGTAACGGATACCATCAATCTGAACGTGAGTATTTGCGAACTGACG
>CAZPDS010000058.1:0-15943 GCA_964585485.1 uncultured Bacteroidales bacterium | reverse complement strand
TTACGGTGGAGAAATCAAAAATGGGCGAATAAAGATAGGCTTCAGCGTTTGACTTGTAGATTGTGCTGAGGTTGACGTCCCACGCGTTGGGAGCACTGTGTGCCCCGCTGGTGCTATTATAAGATGGTGTTCCCAACTCCCAGGTGGTTCCTGGTGTCAGGGTCTGACTGGTAAACAGTTGCATTGCGCCATCAAAGTTTGTTGTAAAGGGGATTGAAATACCCTTGGTGGCCACGAAGGAACGGAATCCTGTAAGGGGCTCCCGCACGTTGTTCAGCGCCGGTGAAGCATCCCAGGCGCGGATGTAATATTTAACGGTGTCGCCTTCATTGACAATAGGCAGCGCGGCCACCATGGTGTCGGCAGATTGAACGGTCATCACCACCGAATCCAGCACACCGGCGTTGATCTTATAGAACATTTTCGCGCTTGAAATACCGGAGGCGTCCTGAATTTTCGCTGGAATGTTGAACGGTCCCAGATTGTAAACGATGCCCGAAAAGATTGGCGGAACGTAAGCAATGGTGGGTGGATCCAGCTCAGAATAGGACATGACAACATTAATATCATCAATCATCCATCCGTAATTAAGATTCGCACCGTTGGCATTGCCGTCGCGTAATACGAAACGGATTTTAACCGAAGCCTGGTTGCCGGCGAGCGCCGAGATGTTGAAGGCTTCGTCTTTCCACCATGCATTGGTGGGTACCGCGGTATAATTGGTCGGTGCCCAGTCGATGGGGTAGGAGTTGGCATTAAATTTATTGCCGTTGTTAACAAATTGAGACGCAGCAGGCGCAATGTATTCTGTTGAGGTGAGTTTTGTCCAACTGGCTCCGCCATTGGTTGAAACTTCAATTTCGCCGGCATCCAGAATCTCAATTTTACAAATGTGTGAGAAATGGAGAATGACAAAACTATTCCCCAGCGTAGAGAATGTTGCCAGGTTCAAATAGGACGTGTCGGCGGTTATCACCTTGGAGGAATCACTCCGTGCACCAGAATGGTATAAGGCAGTGCTGATTGCCCACGGCGTTGCCGTTCCCGAAGAACTCACGCTGTCGCCCAACGACGGCAGTTCGAAGTTTTCATGAAACACAAGAGTCGACTGCGACCATACCAGCATGGGGATAAGAAGCAGCAGCATGAATAACATTTTTTTCATTCGTAGGAATTTTTGCGGATTTGCTGGCAAATATATTCTTTTTTCGCATCCGAACACGATTAGGTATAAAATATTATTTTCTGGAGATAGTGTTAAATATATTTAGACGTATAGCTTTGATTGGCAGTCGATTATTTTCGTTTTCATGATTCAGGACCGGAATTTCCCCCCAAGCGCTACTGTATAGCTAATTTTGAAGGGTGAAGTTGGCGTTTCCCTCGCCAAATACACCTAAATGACTACCTTTGTCATAAAACAAATGTCAAGCAGTTATGGAAGTTACCATTGATCGCAAAAGCGGCTTTTGTTTTGGCGTAGTTTCCGCCATTAAAGCGGCTGAGGCTGAACTGTCTACCCATGGTCAGCTTTATTGCCTGGGTGATATTGTGCACAACAATCGCGAAGTGGAGCGTCTCAAGAAACGTGGACTTATCATGATTGATCATGCTGAGTTTAAGAACTTACAGCATAGCCGGGTGATGATCCGTGCCCACGGTGAACCCCCGGAAACCTACGAAATAGCCCGTCGAAATAATATAGAACTTATTGATGCTTCTTGTCCGGTGGTGCTCAAACTGCAACAGCAAATCCGTAAAGGGTACCTGAATACCCTTGAAAATGGCGGGCAAATAGTGATTACGGGCAAGGAGGGGCATGCCGAAGTAAACGGATTGGTGGGGCAAACCGAAAATACGGCCATCATCGTGGCCGGACTGGCCGATTTGAATAAAATTGATTTTTCAAAGGATGTATACCTGTATTCGCAGACAACCATGAGCCTGTCCGGTTTTAATGAAATTGTCGCCGCCATTCAGGAACGTCTGTCGGCGCAATCCCCTGAACGTAAGCTTTGCTTTATACCCCACGATACCATTTGCCGACAGGTGTCGAGCCGGGGGTCTCAATTGCGGAATTTCGCCGCGCAACATCAGCTTATCCTCTTCGTAAGCGATACGAAAAGTTCCAATGGAACGTCCCTTTTTCAAATTTGTCATGCGGTGAACCCACGTTCGTACTTTGTTACCGGCCCGGCCGACCTCAATCCGGATTGGTTTTGCGGAATTACCACCGTGGGTATCAGTGGTGCAACATCAACCCCGCCCTGGGTTATGGAGGAAATCAAAACGCTGGTTGAGACTTTTTCAAGCCATGGTGGGTGAAGCTTTTGCGTAATTCGCAAAAAATACCCTGATTTCCAATTATTCTTCGTACATTTGCACCCCCCAAATGATGGAGAAATGGTCACCTCCTGCATCGGACGGATGCAGTGGCGACTTAAAGCGGCAGCCGGGCTGCCGAACCTGAAATCCTAACCCCTGTCCGTACCGTCCGCGGGCATACAAAGTCTGAATCAAAACATGACTGAAGAATTAAACAACAGCCAGACTGAGGTCTCTACTCAGCCTGAAAAGTCTCAACTCATCCCGTCCGACGATTTTAACTGGGACGCGATTGGCAAGAAACACGATGCCTACAGCCAGGACGAGCGCCTGAAACTGGAAGAAATGTACGACAAAACCCTGAGCTCAATCGTTGAGCAAGAGGTGGTGGAAGGTACAGTAGTCGCCATGAACAACAGGGAAGTGGTTGTTAACATCGGCTTCAAATCCGACGGCGTTATTGCTTTATCCGAATTCCGCTACAATCCTGATCTCAAAATCGGTGATCAGATTGAAGTCTATGTCGAAAGCCAGGAAAACAATACCGGACAGTTGCTGCTCTCGCACAAAAAAGCCAAGCTGCTGAAAGCCTGGGATCGCGTGAACAATGCTCTTGAGAAAGATGAAATTATCAACGGTAATGTAAAATGCCGTACCAAAGGCGGTCTCATTGTGGATGTTTTTGGTATCGAAGCCTTCCTCCCCGGCTCGCAGATCGATGTTAAGCCCATCCGTGATTATGATATCTATGTCGGCAAGACCATGGAGTTCAAAGTGGTCAAGGTTAATCATGAATATAAAAATGTCGTGGTTTCCCACAAAGCCCTCATCGAAGATGAACTTGAGCATCAAAAAGCCGAAATTATCGCGAAACTCGAAAAAGGTCAGGTGCTGGAAGGTACCGTTAAAAATATTACCTCCTATGGTGTATTTATCGACCTGGGCGGCGTAGACGGCCTGATCCATATTACCGACCTTTCCTGGGGACGCATCAACCACCCCGAGGAAATCGTTACCCTCGATCAGAAAATTAATGTCGTTATCCTCGATTTTGATGAAGGTAAAAAGCGCATTGCACTTGGTCTGAAACAGCTGACCCCGCACCCCTGGGATTCCCTGGACGCCAGTTACAAAGTGGGCGACAAGGTAAAGGGTAAAGTGGTGGTTATTGCCGACTACGGTGCCTTTGTTGAAATCACCAAGGGCGTTGAAGGTCTGATTCACGTTTCCGAAATGTCGTGGTCGCAGCACCTGCGCTCCGCTCAGGATTTCCTGAAAGTGAGTGACGAAGTGGAAGCCGTTATCCTGACCCTCGACCGCGAAGAACGTAAAATGTCGCTCGGTATCAAGCAACTCATTCCCGATCCCTGGTCCGATATTACAACCCGTTACGCTGTGGGCTCCAAACATAAAGCCACTGTTCGCAACTTTACCAATTTTGGCATCTTTGTCGAACTGGAAGAAGGAGTTGATGGCCTGATCCACATTTCCGACCTCTCCTGGTCTAAGAAAATCAAGCACCCCGCTGAATTCACGAAAATTGGTGAAGAAATCGAAGTTGTGGTGCTGGAAGTGGACGCTGAAAACCGTCGCCTCAGCCTCGGTCACAAACAATTGGAAGAGAATCCCTGGGATGTTTTCGAAACCCTCTTCACTATTGATAGCATCCATAAAGGAACCATCATTAATGTTTCCGATAAAGGTGCGGTAGTTGCCCTGCCCTATGGTGTGGAAGGATTTGCTCCAACCCGCCACCTGGTGAAGGAAGACAATTCCACCGCCCGCGTTGATGATCAGCTTGAGTTCAAGGTGATTGAATTTTCCAAAGAAAACAAGAAGATCATCCTTTCGCATTCTAAAATCTTCCAGGATGTGGCCAATGCCGACAAAGCAAAGGACACCGCCGAGAAGAAAAAAGGCGAAAAGAACACCAAGAGTGCTGTTAAGAAGATCAAGGACAACCTTGAGAAGACGACACTGGGCGATATCCAGGCCCTGGCCAACCTGAAATCCGAAATGGAAGAAGGTGAAAAAGTCGCAAAATCTTTGCAGGCGAAAACGGATGCTGAGTCTCAGCCTGAAACTGAAGCTGATACTCCGGAAACATCGCAGGAATAAGCGTCAAATCCTAATTAAAACCGGCTTCGGCCGGTTTTTTTTTGCGCTCAAAATCAGATTAGACCTGGATGCAAGGATCCTCTCCGCGGAAAAATATGCCGACCCATGTCCACAGGAACAATATTTTCGTATCTTTGGCAATCGAATATTAAAATTAATCTTCATTATGAAAAAAATAATTACGATTGTAATGGTGCTGGCTTCGCTCACACTCTCCCTGGACAGTAAGGCCCAGTGTACTCCGAACCCTGCCCAGACGGATTTTCTGATCCCTGATACCGCCACGAACTTTGAAGATGCCTATGCAGGTGTGGCCTATGAACAGATTCTCTACATCTCGGTACCTTCCGATACCACGGTCTACAGTCTTCCGACAACGATCTATGAACTAACACTGGTCGGCGTCGACGGATTGCCCGCCGGAATCACTTACGCCACCAATCCCGCCAACGGCGTTTTCCCCGGTGGAAGTCAGGACTGTATTCAGTTTTCCGGAACACCCACCGATACCGGAACGTATAACCTTACGATGTACGTATCGGCTCATGTGAACGTCTTCATCGTGGGTGATACCACCATTACCTTGCCCGTCGAAGGCTACCGTATCAAAGTGTTGTCCAGCAACAGCATCGCCCAGGTCGACCAAAACAATTTTTCGGTCTATCAAAACAGCCCCAATCCCTTTACCGGACAAACGGAACTGGCCTTTCAGAGCCCGGGCAACGAAGATGTGCGTTGTGAAATCTTTGATGCCGACGGCAAATGTGTTTTTACAAAAAACATCCGCTCTGTGCAGGGTTACAACTCCTTCGTCTTCGATGCTTCTGCTTTTCCCGCCGGAATTTATATCTACAAAATTTCAAACGGTGAAATGACGGTTACCCACCGTATGTCGCTGCTGGGGAAATAATGGCATTTTCGGTTAGAATATTGGGGTGTAGCTCGGCTACGCCTACTGCATCAAGACATCCAAGCGCTCAGTTACTAAATGTAAATGAGCGCCTTTTTTTGATTGACTGCGGTGAAGGCACCCAGATGCAGTTGCGGCGGTATAAAATTCGCCACAGTCGCATTCATCATATTTTTATTTCGCACCTTCACGGTGATCATTATCTCGGACTGGCCGGACTTATTTTTACTATGCATCTTTTTGGCCGGAAGGATCCTCTGCATGTTTACGGGAATCCCGAACTTCAAAACATCATCGATCTGCAACTCAAGGCCAGCGAAACAAACCTTCTGTACCCTTTGATCTTTCACCCGCTTTTGCCGGGCGAAACTTCCCTGGTTTTTGAAGACAGCTGGCTACAGATCACCGCCTTCCCCCTGCTTCACCGTGTTCCAACCCATGGATTTCTTTTTCAGGAGAAAAAGTTTTTGCGAAAAGTGGCCCGCGAAAAGGCAGCCTCCCTGAACGTTCCGCTTTCGGCTTTTGCCGACCTTAAGAATGGACGCGATGTTCAGCTTTCTGATGGAACCCTGGTGAGCAATGCAGAGCTTACCCTGCCGGCACGCAAACCACTGGCGTATGCCTATTGCTCCGATACGGGCTTCACGGACACTTTTCTTCCGGTGATCCAGGGCTGTGATGTCGTTTACCATGAAGCTACTTTTCTTTCTGACCGTGAGGCAGCAGCCCGTGAAAAAATGCATTCGACTGCCCGCGATGCGGCGGAAATTGCCCGATTAGCAGGGGCCTCACGGCTCATTATCGGTCATTATTCGGCCCGGTACGACGAACTCACCCCCTTGCTGGAGGAAGCCCGCGCAATATTCCCGGAAACCTACCTCGCCGAAGACGGCCTGGAATTCCTTCTTTCGTAATTTTTTTGGCGATCGGTATTAACATTAATGTGTTGATATCATAATGCTGAAAAAAATGTGAATTCGCAGATTATCCACAACTTTGTAGTATGAACGCCTCCATTTTTAACACGGTTCGGCGGAGATCCGGAATGGGCGATAAGGGCCGACTTTCTCCGGGCCTGCGCTGGTGTGGCTTCCTTATGTTTTTTCTGCTCTCCACGGGGGCCAGGGCCCAGTTTACCGTCGTGTTCGACCAGTCCACTACGGAGAATGTTAAGGTGAGTTACAACACCGATTCCTCGGAATATGCTCACATCAAAAATTATTTTATTAAGGAAATAGCGAAAAGTATTCCCCGAAGATTCGACTTTACATCCTACGATTATTCGTACCGCCAGGTGATTCGAGTTATTCGTCTGGAGGATGGAACCTACGAGGCGTCGGTCGATATCAACGAGGCCCGTTGCTCCGGTGATGTGTTCTATAAAGGATTCGATATCTCCGATGTTCTTTTTCCGAACCGCATTTCCTTCAAAGCCGTGCTTTTCGACAAATACAAAAAAGAAGTGGCTGCTTTTAACTACACAGGCAGTGATTTGCACTGGGGCTACAATAAAATTGGTTTTAAAACTTTCAGTGATACCATCCGCAAGCCATCCTTTACCTTTCACGTAACGGAGAATTTTATTTCCTATGATTCATTGGCATTGCTTCACTTCGCCAGAAAACTTAAACTGATCGATCGCTACTATCAGTCGAAAGCTATTATCGCCGCTGGTAATCAGAAACTCGATGCCTTTGACTTCGAAAATATTGATAAAATTATTGTGTATGATATAATGCTGAAAGATATCGAGAGGCAGGTGGAAGATCTTTATCAGCTCGATCTTCCCGGAGAACTTTCGCTTTCTTCTTTTGATCCGATTGGCTATATTGATTTGTTTACTGCATTTTCGGAACGAACCCGCCAAATCCGACAGCGGGAAGAGAATAGTCTTGCCAATCTCGATAAAATCTATTATGAACGCGGCCGAAAACTGCTGGCCGCGGGCGATACGCCTCGCGCCCTGCTCTACCTTAAACGCTCCTGCAATTATAACCCGCTGTTTGTTCCTTCGTGGTTCGAACGGGCCAAATTGCTTGTTGAGCACGATAGCATTATCGCAGCGGCAGATATCATTCAATTGGTTCTGACAGATATGAACCCGGATCCCGCCATGAGCGATAGTGTGCATGCATTCGCGGATCAAATTCTTAAAACACTGCAACTACAAGGTCACGATCACCTTGTGCTGGAAAAGTACAATGAATCGCTGACCCTTATTGAACGCGCAATACGGTTTTGTGAAGGAACGCCGGGCTTTAGCTGCAGCGAACAAATTTACAAGGACTATGCGGCATCTAAACATGGTCTCTATAAGTCTTATCTTACGGTGGCCGAAAAGGCTTTGCAAGGTGGACGCTATGATCTTGCACGGGCCTATGTGCGTGAGGCCCGGGATTATCAGCAGAAAAACCCCCGTGAAATCATCGGAAATGCGGGTGCCGACGCGGTTATGCTGAAACTGATTAACCAAATGGTGAAGCGGGGCGATACCTTGTGTGGCCGGAAAAAATACGAGCAGGCCTTAGACTGGTATCATAAAGCCGCCGCCGATTGCGATTCACTCGCTGCGGATCTATGCCCGGCCGGATTAGAGAAAGGCTTCACCAGGGCCTACAATGGACTATTTTCAGCTCAGGTTCAGGAAGCCCATCGCTATCTGAAATCCGGAGAACTCGACCGCGCTGATCAAAGACTGGCTGAAGCGAAGGTTTTTCAGGAACATCATTCTGAATATGTACGCTACTTTATTGATTATGATACGGTGTATCGCGCCGTACGGCAGGCACGCTATGATCTTCATATCCAAACCGGACTGCTTTCGCTGAAATACATGAATTACGAGGATGCCTTTAACTCGTTTGAACAGGCGCTTACGCTTTCGGAGACAATCCGCTTGAGGGAAAATAAGCAATTAGATTCGTTGTTAAGAATCACTGGACTGCCGGTGCTGCAAACACGAATTCAATACGCACTATCGCTGATCCAGCCGAAGGGTCTGGACGCCGCCCGGGATGCACTGAAGCGCACAGAGACTCAGATTTCGCATTGTGGATTGTCAGCGGATAGCCTGATTAGCCTCCGGCTGAAATCTGCAGTCGAAACCATCCGTCGCTCGCATTGCGATAATGTGGCTCGAACCTGCACCAGCTATAATGATCAGGCCGGCCGGGCAGAGGCGTCCGGTGATTATATGCTGGCCCGCCAGATCTACGATACGGTGGTGGCTGTGATCGCCGCTAATCCCGAATGCGAAACGGACAGTACACCGGTCATCCGCGCCCGCCAGCGTGTACTTCCGCCGGCAACCTATCAAACGATGATGAAATCCTTGCCCGCCCTTCTGTTGGTCGGTGATACCAATACGTATTTCGTTAACTATGTGCAGGCAGGCACCTATTTCAACGATCAGGGCGTGGCTGCCTTCGGCCTGCGGTACACGACACTGGTGGATCATTTGTCCGAAAATGCGGCCGCTGCGCTTCAACTTCGCGCCATCGAATTTTTTACACGAAGGGAGGCCTTTCAGGAGGCTCTGCACTTATTAAAGGTTTACACCGGATCCACTCGTCCAGATCCGGCATCACTTCGCCTGCAGCTCAGCCTTGCCGTGAAATGGGCGGACGCCGATTATTCTTCAAACCCCTTGTTGGATCCGCTCGTTCGGGTTGTTGAATATACCGAATCCAATCCCGGACTTTCGCCCTTCCGACGCCAATACCTTAAGACCTTTAAAAGTCTCAAAAAATCATCAGGCTTACCTGACTAATTCCGGATAAATTTTATCGTGCGATGGATGCTGCATGTTCTGATGCTAAGCAGGTATTCGCCTGCGGGCAATGTGCTGGTGTCGATAGAGCCGGTAATGCTTGCTCCCTGCAGGCAGCAGCGTCCGTTCAGGTCGAATACTTCCCACGATGTCGGCGTATCCGCAAGGCCGCTTACTATCAATTCCGTTGTCACGGGATTGGGATAAATATGGATGGTGCTTCCGGAAAACTCCGGGGTAGCCGAGTGATCGCGGCGGTCCAGAAACCAGGCTTGTTCTATGCTTCCGCCCATACCGCTCTCGCTGATGGTAACTTCAAACACGGGCAGTTTGCTTTCCGGCGAAATCCATTTGTATTCTGTTTGCGCGCGGTCGATGCCAAAGCCAAAACCGAGTGAATCGATGTACAGCGAGTCGAAAATTTGAAGTTCTGAACGAAGGCGAACAACATTGAAAGTATCTCCCGGGACGATGATGGTTCCATATCCGTCAACATAATTCACGCGGAATTTTCGTTCCGAATGATAACCCAGGCTGGGAATGCTGATTTCGTACTGACTGGTGGACGAATAAGTGTCGCCGAAAATAAAAGGATACTTATATATGGTATCAGCATGGTCGTATTTGACCGGGATGGGCAGGCCGTTTACTTCTGCGCCAAATCCCACCTGACCGTAATAAGAATAGGCCGATTTATAGAAATTGTACATATCGTTGATGCTGATCCCCGGAAGGGATTGCCCCACCGACTGTCGCTTCGCTGTTGTCGCCTTGTGCTCCTTATCAAAAGGATTGCTGAATGTAGCAACATAGGTAAAGGGTGCCGAGGATACCGCAACGAAAGTGTCGGTCAGGTAAGTACCGCCATCCAACATGGAAAAATTCCAGAGGTAGTCGCTTCCCGTAAGGGTATAATCAACGGCACTCAGATCTGTAATCAAGGTTCGGGTTATTATTGTTCCCGGTGCAGGCATGTGGGTGCTGTCGATGACGGGTGGTTGAGCGCATAATGTACCCGAAAGCATGAGTAATAGAACAAGAAGCTTGCTTTTCATAGTGAAGGTCGAAGTTAAGGTGGAATTATTCTTTAATGAAGTGGCTGACGCTGGTTCCTTCCGAATGGGACAGGCGCAACAGATACATACCCGGCGCGAGATGGCGGATGTCCAGGGTGCAGGAAGCACCGTCCATTTTATCCGACAAAAGTATCCTTCCGCTAAGGTCTGTAATCTGGAGTTCGGTCCTGCGCGGGATCTCCGGAAGTTCGATCTGAAGCTGGCTTGTGGCGGGCACCGGGAAGATTCTGGGTTGACTTGAAGCAGACACTTCCTCGAGAGCCGTAGGGAAGTTCCAAACGCTGGCCACCCATTCCGGATGATCAATATAGGGATTGCGATTTTCCTGTATGGCATAAACAGCGTTGTTGCGGTCGGTCTCTTTTGTGCTCACCGGATCGCTCTGGTGCCACGCGTACAGCATATTCAACTGCCAGGTTGTAAAACACACCGTGTTGTTGCCGGCCAGTACCGCCGAGGCTCCGGTGTTGGAGATCCAGCCCGCAATCAAATTTTGATAACGCGTGGCAATGTAAAAATAGGAGCGTGCAAAATCTCCTTTGTATTCATCAATGGGTTCAAATACAGTACTGGTGTATCCGGGGTAGGAGCAAGTGCCCAGCCTGCTTCCATTGGTTGATGTCCAGGAGGGGCTGTTTACTTCACCAAACGGGTAGTTTGATCGCTTGTTGTTGACGTATCCGTCCGTCGGATATACGAGAAATAAATCAGAGTACATGGGCGATGCGTCATTAAACCAACTGGCCGGGAAACTGTGTTCTCTGTTGTAGCAATCACCCTCACCACCGTAACTTCCGCACTGGTCGCTGCCGAGGGTAAAAGTGTACGCCGTTGTTCCGGAGGGATTATCCGAGTACATGTCCCAGACAATGTTGCCCGGCTTGTCGTCAGTTGTGTAATAAGCGGTCCAAAGGTCCGTGTAGCTGATTACCGTATGATCTTTGATGATATTGTAAAGCGCCGTTTTGAGCGTGGTTCCGCTGAGCCCGGCCGCTGAATCGTAGTATCCGGCGGGTATCTGTGCACGGCAGGTGAACATGAATGTGATAAGCAGGAGGGAGGCGGTAAGTTTGCGGTTCATCGTATTTTCCTTGTTATGTAGTAATCTACAAAGTTACATAATTTTCAGTTTGTTGCGAAATTCCGGTGCCACATTCCCGAGACCTTCCCGTAAGGTGATGCCCCGGCTTTCGTTGGCAATATTTCCCGCCCCCATGCGTTAAACTGACGGTTTGGATTTTTTTCGTACTTTTGAAACATTAAACACATCGCCACAAAGCCGTTTGTAATCTTATCAAACCCGCCTGATGAAGTCTCTCCGATTGCTGATTTTGCTGATGTTAGTATCCGGCCTTAGCCAGGCACAAATAGGCGGAGATCATACCTACGCGTTTCTCAACCTCACGAATTCGGCCCGCATTGCCGCTATTGGTGGCAATTTTCTAAGTGTCAGGGATAAGGATTTAACCTCGGCCCTGGCAAACCCATCCTTTATTGATCAGGACCTCCATCATGGTCTGGCCCTGAGTTTTACTGATTATTTTGGTGACGTAAATTACGGTTTTGCTTCGTATTCCCACACCTTTAATAAGGTCGGCAGCTTTGCGGCAACCTTACAGTTTATCGGTTACGGGCGGTTTACACGGGCCGATGAAAATGGCGAAACCTACGGCAACTTCAATGCGGGGGAATACGCGCTGACCCTGGGCTGGGGACGACATCTTTCAAAGCATTTCACCATCGGTGCCAACATGAAGTTGATCTATTCGGACCTGGCGGATTACAATAGTTTTGGGATGGCGGTGGATGTGGCCGGAAGCTATTTTCACGAGAAAGGCAATGCGGCCATTACCCTGATTGCACGGAATATCGGACTGCAACTGGATACCTATACACCCGGCCTTCGTGAATCGCTGCCCTTTGAATTGCAATTGGGTATGTCGAAACAATTTGGAAAGCTGCCCCTCAAATTTCATGTGCTGATCAACCATCTCGAGAAATGGGATCTTACCTATGAAGACCCGGCAAACCCAACGCCTGTTGTGGATCCGCTGACCGGAGATTCCCTCTCGCCAAGGCGCTTCGAAAAGTTTTTAGATAAACTCGGCCGTCACTTTGTAATCGGACTTGAGTTTGCACCGGTGAAGGTGTTCACCCTCCGTTTTGGATACAATTACCAGCGTCGTAAAGAACTGCACATCGATGCGAAAAAAGGATTGTCAGGTTTTTCCTACGGATTTGGCTTCAGGGTCTCGAAATTCAACTTCTCTTACGCACGCAGCCATTACACCCTGGGCGGTGTACCCAACTACATCACCATCACCACCAACATCTCCGATTTTTTTCCGAAAAAGTAGCTAACTTTTCAATTGGAAAACCAATAACGGAATCGTTGTGTGATACAAAATTTTACGCGCATTGCTTTCTTTGAACAGTCGATAAAGCAGTGAGTGCTTGCGGTTCGACATGGCAATGATGTCAATTTTGCTGGAGGCCGCAATTTGCTGTATGCCGTCAACAATATCTGGATTGCTGATGAGCTGACATTCAATATGGAAATCGCCATAACCGGCATTTAGCTTATCCTGCAGCTCTTCCATCTGCACCGTATCGAAGGCCTGGTTTTGTTCCGTTCCGATATGAACGCATTGCACGTCCATGTTGAAGGGGCTGATAATACTCATAAGTTTGCGGATACTGGAAAAGTCCGGATCGTCAAATTCTGTAAGGTAGAGCACACGCCTGTTCTCAATATCCCGGTACAAGGCCTGATCGGGTATGGCAAACACGGGAAACTTACATGTGTCGATGAGTTCCGCCGTAACGTGGCCAATGGGGGAGTCCGCTTTGCCTTTTCCTTTGTTGGCGATCACGATCAGATGAGGTTTGTAGCTCTTGGCCACTTCTTTGATTTCGGCTTCTGCTAATCCGTGCACCAGCCTGGCCGTGATCTTCACATCGGTTATTCCTTTGTCCAGGGCACGTTTGATGACGTTGTCCTTAAACGCCGCCAATTCTTCTTTTGCCGCGTTTTCAAGATCTTTCTGAAGCCCTCCCATCCCCAGTTCGTAACTGAAAGCGTCGGGAAATGCAGAGGCCACCGCCGGGGGATCGTAATACGCATGCACAAGCTTGATTTCAGCGCTCAGCCTGGAGGCCAGCGCTAGTGCATAATCACAGGCATTCAGCGAGGAATCAGAAAAATCAACCGGAACCAGGATCCGGTGAATTTTATACAACATGGGTTTTAGGTCGGCCTCTTCGCCATACTCCTTCGATATGCTTTTTATGATGCGGGTAACGGCAGCTACGTCTTCTTTCTTAATCATAACCTTGACCCCTGACGATATATCCGGGTTCACCAGGTTGATGTTGGCCAGGTAGCATTCAATGCCTTCGGATTCAAGGCGTCCCCTCAGCAACAATGCGCGGGAATAATTGTAGGTGGCGATTACTACAAGATTCGTGTCCATGATGTAATTTTTTTATGATATCATAAAGATAAGAAAATTCCGTCATTTAAGTTAAGAAAATGCTAATTTTATTTTGAGAACCGCGACGCATGCTCCCATTTTTCTCCCTTCTTGTCGCGAACAATTGATTATTTTTGTGCCTTGCTGCCCTTGTTCATACTAAAATAAAAATTTTACCGTACTCTTTGCTATGCGTTTTAACCGCCTTTATCTTCCGCTGATCCTGGGCTCACTGCTCTTGCTTATCGTTTTCTCTTCGTGCCGAAAGGAACCAGATTATGATGAGGAATCGCTCCTGGCACTTTCGGTGAAAGAGGTTCTTTTCGATACGGTGTTTACCACGGTAGGAAGTACAACCCAGTATTTCTCCATTCGCAACGATAGCGACAAGCCTGTATTAACATCGATTAGCCTGGCTGGCGGAAATTCTTCCTGCTTCTCCGTCAATGTGGATGGCATGCCGGGATCTTCCTTTTCGGACGTCGAAATTCCGGCCCGCGACAGCCTCTTCATCTTCGTGAAAGTCACAGTGGATCCGCAGTCCGGCAACTTGCCCTTTGTGATTAAGGATTCGCTGGTTTTTACCACCAACGGACAACAGCAGGATGTTGATCTGATTGCCTGGGGGCAGAATGCGCATTACATCCGTGCTGATAAATGGCTCGGAAGCTCTCTTCACTACAGTATTGTGGCGGCCGAAGGCGAAAATGTTACCTGGACCAATGATCTTCCGTATCTTATTTACGGATGGGCCGTGGTCGATTCGACCGCTCGTTTGAACATCGAAGCCGGCGTCAGGCTGCACTTCTACAACAATAGCGGTTTGTGGGTCTACAAAGGTGGGAGCCTGCACGTGAACGGAACACAGGAAGAGCCTGTTGTTTTTCAGGGCCCGCGTCTGGAGGCAGCTTACGCTGAATTACCCGGCCAATGGGACCGTATTTGGCTGAACGAAGGCTCCGTGGATAATGTGATCAATTATGCCATTATCAAAAACGCTTACATCGGACTGCAAACCGAAACACTGGATGCCAGCATGGGGAATAAACTCATTCTGAGCAATACGGAAATTCGCAATATGTCGGGAGTTGGTCTGCTGTCGCGCTTCTATAGAATCAAGGCGTTCAATACCATAATCTCCAACTGTGGGGTTTATAACGCGGCTCTTACCACGGGCGGATCCTATGATTTCCGGCATTGCACCCTGGCCAACTATTGGAACCTGTCTACCCGTACTACCCCGGCTTTGCTGATTACAAATTATTATGAAGATATGACGAACGGCATCGTGTACACGGGTGATCTGGATTCGGCCTACTTTGGCAACTCTATTATTTATGGAAGCGTCGCGAACGAATTTGTGGCCGATTCTGTTTCGGATGCAGCCTTTCATTACCACTTCCAGAACTGCTTGCTGCGCCGCGAAGAACTGAATACTTCCAATGTTCATTTCAGTGATGTTCTTCTTAACCTGGATCCCGCTTTCACGGATACCTACAGTCATAACTACAGGCTGGGACCTTTGTCCGCCGCCATCGATGCCGGCAATGCTACAGTCATCTTGTCGTCCATTTACGATCTGACGAATGATCTGCTGGGAAACAATCGTCTCGTGAATCCGCCACCGGATCTTGGTGCCATTGATTACCGTCCCTGAAAAATAAAAGAGGCTGTCGGAAATCGGCAGCCTCTCTTTTTTTTCTTGATTGAGATTATTCGATCAGCGTGACCGAACCAACGAATTCGTGCGGATGGTTGCTGTAGTCCACAATGTAGATCTGATAGGTGAAAACGCCGTGAAATAACTTTTTCCCGTTGCGCATATTCCGACCGTCCCAGGGGGCATTGAAATCAACCGTAAAGTAAATCTCCTCACCCCAACGATCAAAGATCCGCATTAAAAAGGTTTCTTCTTTAATCCCGGTTCCGCTGGGGCCGAAGAAATCATTTACCATATCGCCATTGGGCGAAAACGCGTTGGGTATCCAGAAAATAAAAGGTTCGCGGACAACGACGGTGCGGGCTGTTGAGTCAACACAGCCATACTGATTGGCCACGGCCAGTTCAATGGTATAGGTGCCAGGCGTGATGAAATCGTGAACTGGATTCTGAAGGGCTGAGTAATTAAGACCTTCGGAAGACGGATCGCCGAAGTTCCATGTCCAGATAGTCGCATCTGTGGAGTTGTTGTCGAAGTTTACCTGAGGATCATTCGTGTTGACAACGTCGGGATGTACACCGAAATCAGCTACAGGCACCGGATGTACAGTAA
>CAZPDS010000057.1:0-16152 GCA_964585485.1 uncultured Bacteroidales bacterium | reverse complement strand
CCAGCACACGTAAAACAGCGTTCGCTGCGAACGTCCATCTTTTTGGGCGTCGGCCACACCGGCTGGGCCATACTCTGCACTGGCAGCAGCAAGCAGGCCACCCGTAATACATGGAGATATTTCATTGGATGCTATTTTTGATCACAAATATAGCAAAGGCCATTGAAACAGAAATATCATTCTTTGACCGTGCTCATTCCGCACCGCAACCGTGCTTTCCGTTGTCCTGTTGGTTCACAAAGCGGAAATATTCCTCATCGGTACCCTTGCCGGTATACTCCAGGCCCATTTCCGCCGCCTTTTTCCGGGAACATTCTTCAATCCATTCGAAGTACTTCGTTCCGCCGGTAACATCAAAAATTTGTTTAAGTTCAGCCAGTGCTTCATCTGAGATTTTGCGCATGGCTCCAGGGCCTTCTCCCTTATAGTTTCCACCGCAACGTTCATAAACTCCGGCCGCATGTTCGCGCACCCAATCCCAGACCGGACCCTGTTCCGGATGCAAGGTATCCGTCATGCGATCGACGTACATACAATAACCACTTCGCAGAATTTCATCCCCCACGGTTCGTTTGGCCGCCAGCGACTGCCGGCCCTTTTCGCTTTCCACGAACAGACCGGTTTTTTGCGACAGATGCCGGAGGGCCTGAATGATATAGCCTGGCGTATTATTGCGCGGACAGCGGGTTTTGCAGGAGAGACATTCACCGCAATACCAGATGGTATCGCTCTTAAGCAGCGCCTCTATCCGGGCATTGTCCCGGCTCTGAACAAGCACGGTAATTTCGCGCGGATCATACTGATAAAATTCAGCAGCCGGACAGATTGCCGTGCAGGTTCCACATTGAATGCAGGCATTCAGACCTTCGCGAAAGCGAACATCTTCACGTAATAAACTAAAATAGTCAATTTCCATAGTCTTATAGTTTAATGCAACAGATACTCACGTGTTGCCCGATTCATCGCCTGTAGAGTCGGTGTCGAGGATCCCCTCGGCACCGATTCGATAGCCTTTGCTGTTCCGTCCGCTTGCAATAATGTTTATGCCATTACAAGCCGAGGTTTTCTGAAACTTGCATTGAATTGCCGCACAGTGAGCGGTTCCCATCATCTGTATACCGCTGCACTCCTCCGGCGAAATTTTCGAAAGATTAACTGTTTTCATATTCTTTCAGCCTGATAAGTTCAAATCCATGCAGTGTTCCGCGAAAAGACGGCGCACTTCTTCAGGGGGCAGGCAGGGCTTCAGCGTATCGGCCCGAAGGAATGCCATCGCTACGTTGGCCCGATGTATCAGAACTTCCTGCTCATTATACATCTCGAAATCGACAAACATACGGGCCCGGGGCACTTCCCTCACGACCGATTTAATGGTGATCACATCATCATAAAAGGCCGGTTTAAGAAACGTCATTTTCATGGAAATAACCGGCATCAAAATACCACCCTCCTCAATTTGACGATAACTCAGGCCTAGCGCCCTTAACATCTCCCAGCGTGCAACCTCAAAATACTTTGCATAATTTGAATGATGCATGAACCCCATACGGTCTGTATCTGCATAGGACACCCGAATCTGTGAGCGATGTTCCACCATGTTTAGTCGTTGTGACAGCCTTCATGACTGGAACATCCAACGCCGCTATCCGCCAAAAGACCTTTCAAAAACTCCGCTATTAATTGTTGTACATCACCCTGACATCCCCGGATGACCTCAATCCCATGTTGCTCCAAAACATTCAATGCGCCCATGCCCATCGAACCGGCCAGCAGAACGTTCACGCCCTGATTCGCCAGCAAAGGGGCCACACCCGACTTACAGCCACAACCTTCAGGAGCTTTCATCGTTTCAGTATAAATAACCTGGCCCTCATCAATAGTAAAAATGGTGTAATACTCACAATGACCAAAATGGTCATCAACTTGTCCTCCTCTGGTGGGAATTGCTACTTTCATCGTTTTACATCTTAAGTTTATATTCAATACACTATTTTCTATTCGCCATTAAAAGATCCAGCACCTCCTGTAAGGTCCGTTCCGGATTCGGAATAATAATCATTTGAATGCCAAATTGGTTCAGCCGATCCTGAACGCCAGCACCAAATTCCCCCGACACCACCTTCCCTACCTTGTAGTCGCACAACATTTTTACGGTGGCCGGCCCCGCCTTTTCTTTTAAGGCACGATTTACATTTTTCAGGTAAACGATTTCTTTCGAACCGGCTGTATAGAGTGCAACGTACGAACAGCGTGCAAAATGCCGCGCAATCGTTGATTCTGGTGTGTTCCCGTCAAGCGCAAGGGCTGTTATCATTGATACCTTTCTGTTTTTAGGTTTCCACATAGCGGACAACAACCGGCCTCTTCCGGTAAACCAGCATTATTAAAAATGCTATCGCAAGCGGGACAGACGCTCCATTCTCCGTCTATGACCACCTTGCCGCCCTCAACCCGCAGATCCCGGCCTTCGGTCAGCACCAGCGCCATTTTTCTTCGGGCACTTTCGTAGATCCGTGTCAGTGTCGGGCGCGATACATTCATTAGCTGCGCCGCCTCGGCCTGGGTCTTGAGTTCATAGTCGCACCAGCGTATGGCCTCGTATTCCTCCAGCCATAGCAAAACGGGCTCTGACTTCAGGAGACGTTCTCCATAAGAGTTAAGCCCTTTAATCATGGGGGGACGAATAACACGGCGCAAACGTTTGGGACGTGGCATTGAATTTTCTCAATTTCGACTGCAAAATTAATGAACATATGTTCATTTCGCAAGATTTTTTCCGTTTTTCTTGTCGAATCCAGTAGAATGCACTAATTTTGCCATCTGGTTAAACTTTTTGTTTAAACCTTTTGAACAAATCTGAAATCATCATGACAGAAAAAGAAAAAACAACAGAAGTCCAGATCCTGAATGCTGCTAAAAAAGTATTTTTAAAGAAAGGATACGACGGTGCCCGCATGCAGCATATCGCCGATGAGGCCGGCATCAACAAGGCCTTGCTGCATTACTATTTCCGAAGTAAGGACAAGTTGTTTGATGCCATATTTGACGAAGCCTTCAGCCAGTTCTTTCCCAACATCAGCACCCTCATGATGTCGGATCAAGCCTTTGAAAAGAAAATCCGTGGATTTGTATCCCATTACATTGATACCATGCTCAAAAACCCGCACCTGCCGTCGTTCGTGATGCATGAACTGCAGCGCAAACCCGAGCGCATCGTCGGTCTGATCCGGCAGTCCGGCATTGACCCGGAAACGCTTGGCCAGTTAATAGAAAAAGAGGTCGCTGCCGGGAAAATGCGCCCCATCCCCTTCCCGCATCTAATCGTTAACCTGGTTAGCATGTGCATCATGCCCTTCGCCGCACGGCCCATTATTGAAGGCTTCGTTTTTAACGGAAACACCAGGGCCTACGATCATTTTTTGTCGGAACGAAAAACAGCCGTGGCGGATTTCATCATTAATTCACTAAAACTTAAATAAGCTATGAAGATACGAACACTTCTTCTATTCCTACTGCTCTGCGCAGGGCTGAGCACATCCGCGCAAACGGCTGACACCCTGAGCCTGGCTCGTTGCCGCCGCCTTGCGGCCGACAATTACCCGCTGATCAAACAAAAGGAACTCCTGAATGAATCGCTTGCGCTGAAATTGAAAAACCTCAACACGCAGTATTATCCGCAGTTGTCACTGAACGCACAGGCCACATATCAATCCGCTGTTACCAGCATCCCGCAGTTCAGTCCGATGTTCGAGGTGCCGGAGATGAGCAAGGATCAGTATAAACTTACGATCGACCTGAATCAGGTGCTTTGGGATGGCGGCCTGACCTCAGCGCGGAAAAAAGTGGAGACCAGCGGTCTGCAAGCGGATCAAATGAGTGTGGAGGTAGAAACTGAAAAAATCAACGAACGCATCAACAGCCTCTATTTTTCGATATTACTGGTCCAACAGAACGAAAAAGTCATTCGCATTCTGCAGGATGAACTGAATTCGCGGCTCACGAAGACCGAGGCCGGAATCCGAAACGGAACCGTTCTTCAGAGTACGGCCGATGTTATCAAAGCAGAACTCATCAAGACCAATCAACAACTGTCTGAACTAAAGTACGCGAAAACAGCCGCCCTGCTGATGTTGTCGGAATTCATCAACGTACCCCTTACCGAAAGCACTGAACTGCTGCTCCCGGAGTCGGCCCTTAGCACGGCTGTTTACGACAACCAACGACCCGAGATGCAACTGCTGGATCTGCAGATGAACCGGCTGGAGGTTTCCAAAAAACTTATCAACGCGAACCTCCGCCCCCGCTTCTATGCCTTTGGGCAGGCGGGCTACGGCCGACCCGGGTATAATATGCTTTCCAACGACTTCGATTTTTTCGCCATCGCCGGATTGAAAGCCAACTGGAATATCTCCGGCTTTTATCAGTCGGGCCGGGAGAAACGCCTCATCGACTTGCAAAAGAACATGCTCCGTCTCCAGCAAGAAACCTTTGATAAAAACCTGCGCATCGCCACTCAAAAAGACGCCACTGATATGGAAAAGTACACGCAATTGATGATTCAGGACGAAGAACTGATCAAATTACGGGAGCGCATCACCAAAACGGCGGCTTCACAACTCGACAACGGCGTCATCACCGCCACGGAATACATCACCGAATTAAATTACGAAACCCAGGCCCGGCTAAACCTTGAGCTGCACCGCCTGCAACAGCAACTGGCGATCATCAGCTACCTGAATGCGCTGGGAAAATTATAAATCATTCAAAATACAATCGCATGAAAAAATATGCATGGATCCTCGGCCTCATTTTTTTAGCCGCCTGTTCGGGCCGGAATGACAAGTCGGACGCTTATGGTAACTTCGAAGCAGATGAAGTGCTGATCTCTTCCGAGGTCTCCGGAAAAATCCTTCAGCTTTCGCTGGAAGAAGGACAAGTCCTGAAAACCGGCACCCCCATCGGCCTCATCGACACCACCGATTATCAATTAAAGAAAGAACAGCTGCTGGCGCAAAAAAATGTCATTGCCGCAAAGTCCGCCAATGTGGCTTCACAGATCGAAGTGCAGCTGCAGCAAAAAAACAACCTGCTGACCGACAAAGAACGGCTTGAGAAACTCTTTAAGGACGGTGCGGCCACGCGCAAGCAACTCGACGACATCAACGGCGCCATCAGCGTAGTGGATCGGCAGATTGAATCCATCCGCACCCAGGGCGGCAGTGTGGCCGACGAAATTCTGGCATTGCAAAAACAAATTGATCAAATAGATCAGCAACTTAAAAAATGTCATCTGATCTGTCCAATGAGCGGTACGGTGCTCAGCCAGTACGTCCGCGAAAACGAACAGGTGATCCCGGGTAAAATACTCTACAAACTAGCCGACCTGGAAAACATGTACCTGCGGGCCTACGTGAGCGAAGCGCAACTGGCGGGTATCAAACTCGGACAAAAAACAGAAATACGCATTGACAAAGGGGACGAGCAAATGGCGACCTATGAAGGAACCGTTACGTGGATTTCGGCCACCGCGGAATTTACGCCCAAAATCATACAGACCAAAGAAGAACGTGTAAACCTGGTGTACGCCCTGAAAATAAAGGTTAAGAATGATGGGGCTTTGAAGATCGGGATGCCGGGGGAAGCGACGTTTGCTGCGAAGAATTAAAAATCAATAACCAATAACTATAATATTGTTGTGCATTAAATATTATTATATGGATGAATTTTCATCCTGCATTATGTCGCTCTTTTGATTTCTTCATTTATCATCCTTAGTTCATGAACAATGTTGTTGTTGAAAATATTAGCAAACACTATGCGACCATCCGGGCGCTTGACGGGATTTCCTTTGAAGTGAAGCCCGGGGAATTGTTTGGTTTTATCGGACCCGACGGGGCCGGGAAAACGAGCCTGTTCCGTATTCTGGTTTCGCTCCTGATACCCGATGCCGGTACGGCTACCGTCGGCGGATATGATGTAGTTAAGGATTACCGTGCCATTCGGCGGATTGCTGGTTACATGCCGGGTACGTTTTCACTGTACCAGGATCTCACGGTTGAGGAGAATCTTCAATTTTTTGCCAGCATTTTTGGAACGACTATCCAGGCGAATTACGATCTGGTCAAGGACATCTACAGCCAGATCGAACCCTTTAAGGATCGGCGTGCCGGTGCCTTGTCGGGCGGAATGAAACAGAAGCTCGCCTTATCCTGCGCCATGATTCACAAGCCCGAAATTCTGTTCCTGGATGAACCCACTACAGGGGTGGATGCCGTTTCTCGCCGAGAATTCTGGGAAATGCTGCATCGGCTGAAAGCATCCGGAATCACCATCCTGGTATCGACGCCTTACATGGACGAGGCCGCCCTGTGCGACCGCATCGCCCTGATCCAGGATGGCAAACTCCTCAATACGGGATCCCCCGGGCAAATCCGTGCTGGATTTACGCAGACCCTGTTCGCTCTGCGTTCAGCGAACATGCACCTGTTACTGCGGGATCTCGAAAAGCTGGACGAATGCGAAAACGTATATCCCTTTGGTCAGTACCTGCATTTTATCCCACGCCCGGGGCAACATTCGGTGCAGAGCATGAAGGAAAAGATCCGTTTTGCACACCCGGACGCAGAGGTAATAATCGTGAAGGCCGACATCGAAGATTGCTTTATTCACCTGATGAAAAACAAAAATGAACGATAGCGAACCCATCATCATCGTAAAAGAGCTGGTGAAAAAATTTGGACACTTCACCGCGAATGATCATTTGAACTTCGAAGTGTACCGCGGCGAAATTTTTGGTTTCCTCGGGGCCAACGGGGCGGGCAAAACAACTGCCATGAAGATCCTGTGCGGATTATCCCATCCCACATCCGGAAGCGCAACGGTAGCGGGCTTTGACGTATACAGGGAACCGAACAAAATCAAAAACTGCATTGGTTATATGAGCCAGAAATTTTCCCTGTACGAAGATCTCACTGTTCGCGAAAACATACGCTTCTTCGGAGGTATATACGGAATGAACCGGGCCGGCATCCGCAGCAAGAGCCAACAATTGATTGAAGAATTAGGATTGAACGACGCCGCCGACAAGTTGATATCCGATCTCCCCCTGGGCTGGAAACAGAAACTGGCATTTTCCGTGGCGCTGGTGCACAATCCCGAAATCGTTTTTCTGGACGAACCCACCAGCGGTGTTGACCCCATTACCCGTCGTCAATTTTGGTCACAGATCTATGATGCGGCCGGCAAAGGCGTCACCATATTTCTGACCACCCATTACATGGACGAAGCGGAGTACTGTGATCGCGTTTCCATCATGGTCGACGGACGCATCGCGGCGCTCGACAGCCCGCGAAAACTTAAAGAGCAGTTCGGAGCCGCCACCATGAACGAAGTATTTATTCAACTGGTTCGAAATAATTCAACGACCCTCATTCATCAATAGTCAAAAAAAAAGCCCGCGTATGAAGCACTTTCTCGGCTTTGTAAAAAAAGAGTTTCTGCATATTTTTCGTGACCGGCGAACACTGGTTATCTTATTCGGGATACCTGTCGTTTTGATGATGCTGTTTGGATATATTATCACTACGGAAGTTAAAGATGCCAAGATCGCGATATTGGATCATTCACGGGACGAAACGACGCGAAAAATCATTGACAAACTGGCCTCTTCGGGCTACTTTATCATCAGTGAATATATACAGAACGAGCAGCAGATTGAGTCCTTGTTCCGCGAAGGCAAAGTAAAAGAGGTGGTCGTATTTGAACCCGACTTTGGTCTGAAACTGCAAAAAGAAAACACCGCCTCGGTCCATCTCATTGCAGATGCTTCCGATGCCAACTCTGCGAACCTGGTGATTAACTATACCGCGGCCATCATCAACGACTTTGTTGCTCATGAAAACGAATTACGGCGCGTGCCTATGCAGCTTATCACCGAAAGCAGAATGTTGTACAATCCCGAACTGAAAGGCGTGTACATGTTTGTGCCGGGCACCATGGCCATGATCCTTGTTATTATTTGCGCGCTTCTAACGTCGATCAGCCTGGTAAGAGAAAAAGAAACCGGCACCATGGAAGTCCTGCTGGTATCACCCCTCAAGCCGGCACAGATCATTTTCGGAAAGGTGACGCCCTATATAGCGCTTTCCTTTGTTAATGTAATCACCATCCTATTGGTGAGCAACTACGTCTTCGGCCTGCCGGTGCAAGGAAGCCTGATCCTGTTGCTGGCCGAATGCCTGCTGTTCATTACACTGGCGCTTTCCATCGGCATCCTGATTTCCTCCATCACCAACAGTCAACAGGTGGCGATGTTTGCCTCCCTGCTTGGGCTGATGTTACCGACCATCCTGCTATCAGGCTTTATTTTCCCAATTGATAACATGCCGGGCTGGATTCAATGGATCTGTTGGCTGAACCCCACCACCTACTTCATCATAATTTTAAAAACAATTATGTTGAAAGGGCTGGGATTTGCCTTTGTATGGAAAGAGACCGCGATACTACTAGCCACCACCCTGTTTCTTCTTTTCGTCAGCACCAAAAAATTCAACGTACGGCTGGCTAAATAAAACGGACAAGAAATGAAGACCATCCTTTTCATATTGCAAAAAGAGTTCACGCAAATACGTCGCAACCGGATGATGCTGCCCATCATCTTTGTGGTTCCCCTGGTGCAGTTACTGATACTGGTCAATGTGGCCACCATGGAGATGAAGCATATAAAAATCTGCCTGGTCGACAACGATCTGAGTAGTTCATCCCGTCAGTTGAGTGCAAAATTCAGCAATTCAACGTTCTTCACCGTTACCGGCCGCACTTTTGAAATGAAGGAAGCGCAGGCGGACATCGAAAGTGGCAAGGCCGACATGGTGCTGAACATTCCGGCCGGCTTCGAGAAGTCGCTCGTACGGGAAAACACAGCTCAGGTTCAGTTACTGATCAACGCCATTAACGGCTCTGTGGCCGGAATAAGTCAGGCCTATACCGCGCAAATCATAGGGAGCTACAATCGTGAAATAATTACGCGCTGGTACGGTGTTTCAAAAAATCAGCCCGGTCTGAGCAGCATTACGATCATCCCTTCCTTTTGGTACAATCCCGACATGAATTACAAGGTCTTTATGGTTCCGGCCATTCTGGTGCTGCTGGTAACGATCATCGGCATGGCACTGGCGGCCATGAACATTATTCGCGAAAAGGAAATGGGCAACATCGAGCAGATCAATGTCACCCCGATTAAAAAAATACATTTCATTATCGGTAAACTGCTGCCCTTTTGGCTGATCGCGCTAATGATGCTGGGCGTCGGGCTCATCATCGGGAAACTATTGTTCAACATTCCAATGCGAGGCAGCCTTTTACTACTATTCGCCGTAGCCGGAGTCTATCTTTTATTGATCCAGGGTTTCGGGCTGATGATCTCCAACTCTGCCAACACCATGCAGCAGGCCATTTTCGGTGCCTTTTTCTTCATGATCATCTTTATCATGATGAGCGGCATCTTCACCCCCACCGACAGCATGCCGGACTGGGCAAAATGGCTAAATTACCTGAACCCGATTGCCTATTTCATGAAAATTATACGTATGATTTTATTGAAGGGATCAGGGTTTGCCGATATCTGGAAGGACTTCGCACTCCTGCTCGGATACGGGATCACGGTGATTCTCATAGCCATCAATCGTTACCGTAAAGTTGTTTAAAGTATCGTTAAACAGCTCGTTTCATTTGATTTTGAGCTATCTTTGCGCCCATGTTTAAAAAGGTGCTCCTGCAAGTGCGGTTACAGTGGCTAAGACTATGGAAGCCATATACGAAAAGGGCCTGGTACATTGAGGTTTTACGTGGCTTTTTGATGGCCTTTTTGATTTTTCTTCTACTTCTGTTCTTAATTGACATAAATTTTTTGTGGCTCTTCGGAAAATCTCCCGGTCTGTCTGAAATCCGCAAACCCCGTCAAAGTGTCGCCTCGGAAGTATATAGTGCCGATGGCAAAATGATGGGGCGTTTCTTTAAGGAAAACCGGACGCCGGTCAAGTACGAAGAGCTTTCGCCCATGCTTGTTAATACGCTGATTGCCACAGAAGACAATCGTTTCTATTCGCACAGCGGCATCGACTTCAGGGGGCTGGCTTCGGCCTTCCGGGATTGGTTCGACGGCAACTACCGTGGCGCCAGTACCATCTCCCAACAGTTGATCAAAAACATGTACAAGTCGCGCTCGTCCTACTCCAGGGGCCTATTTGGACACATTCCCTACGCCCGGCTTGTTGTGATGAAACTTAAGGAATGGATCGGCGCAGTAAAAATAGAAATGTTCTACTCCAAGGAAGAAATTTTGGTAATGTACCTCAACACCGTCGATTTCGGGAACAATACCTTTGGCATTAAGACCGCGGCCCGGGTATATTTTGGCACTGCACCCGACCGCTTGCAAGATCAGCAGATTGCGATGCTGATAGGCATGTTGAAGGCACCAAGCACCTATAATCCATTAAAGAACCCCATCAATTGCAAAAAGCGCAGAAACGTGGTTTTGGGTGTAATGGAGCGCGATAAACTCATCAGTAAGCAAACAAAGGATTCGCTCACCCGGCTCCCGCTGGGACTCCGGTACAGAGTCGAAGATCTATCGGACGGTCAGGCACCCTACTTCAGAATGGCGGTTGCTGCGGAAGTGGACAGCATTTGCCGGGCCAACGACGTGGACATCTACACCTCCGGTCTGAAAATTTACACCACGGTCGACTCCCGCATGCAGCGGTACGCCGAGGAGGCCGTTAAGAAACAGATGACCATCCTGCAGACAGAGTTCAACCGGCAATGGGGAAGCGACAATCCCTGGCGGGATTCACAATACAACGAGATCCCCGGTTTCATCCGAACCAACGCCCTGGAATGCCAGCGCTACAAAACCTATCGGAAACAAACCGGCAGCGAAGATTCTGCTATGGCCCGTATGGAAGAAAAAGTGTCGATGAACATCTACAGTTTTAAACATGGCGCGGCCGACACGATGATGAGTCCAATGGATTCGATACGTTTTTACATGCGGCTGCTCCACACCGGCTTTGTGGCCATTGAACCGCAAAACCGCTATGTGCGTGCGTGGGTGGGCGATATCGACTATCGCTTTTTCAAATATGACCATGTAAATCAATCGGAACGCCAGCCCGGATCCACCTTTAAACTCTTTGTTTACGCGGCGGCCCTGGCTGCCGGCATGACGCCCTGCGACATGCGCAACGACGGATACGTGGAGTGGAAATACATCGAAAAGGGAAAAGAAAAAGTATGGCGGCCGCATAATGTAAACGGGATCTTTTACAACATACCCGTCAGCCTGCGCTCCGCCTTCACCAACTCCATTAATGGCATCGCCGTTACGCTTGCGCGGGAAGTTGGTATTGCGAAAGTGATCGAATATGCGTACCGCTTAGGTATCCGCTCAAAACTGGAATACGTACCCTCCGTCTGCCTGGGATCCGGCGAGGTAAAACTTCTTGATCTGGTAAACTCCTATGCATCGATTATTGCGGAGGGGAACTATGAAGCCCCGGTTTTGGTCACCCGCATCGAAGACCGAAATGGCAAAATTATCTGGGAGCACAGTCCGAAACGCACGCAGGCCGTGGATTATGAAACGGCCTACCTAATGCAGGAAATGCTGAAGGCCGGCATGATTGAACGAGGATCAACGGTGCAAAACCTATGGAGTTTTGAGATTTTTAAAGACGGAACAGAATACGGAGGAAAAACAGGAACCTCCTCCAATCACAGCGATATGTGGTTTGTCGGAGTTTCACCACGCCTGGTGGGCGGTGCCTGGGTTGGGGGTGTTCAGCGCTGCATCCATTTCCGTCCGGGTAGTAAAATTGGAGAAGGCGCCCACGCTGCATTGCCGGTGTTTGGCTTCTTTATGGAAAAGGTTATGGCAGATCCCTCACTGGCCGAATACCGCCAGAAATTTCCTAAACCCAAACAAAAAATAAAACGAAATTACAACTGCCTGACCTCCATCCCCGACTCCCTGCTCATCAATCCCGATTCACTGCGCATGGCACTTGATTCCATTGCCCGTCTGGAAGATGCTGAGTAGCGTGAGCTGACTGGAATAGGGGGCTGATTGCGTTGATCGAGTTGATGGAGTTGA
This sequence comes from uncultured Bacteroidales bacterium, assembly GCA_964585485.1. Lineage (GTDB taxonomy): Bacteria > Bacteroidota > Bacteroidia > Bacteroidales > CAIWKO01 > CALGYY01. The sequence continues at coordinate 3,998 of CAZPDS010000057.1, read as the reverse complement.
ATGCGTTTATTAGGTAGATTGGGTATTGGGTTTGAAGGTTCGTCAATCTGTTCTTCAGACCCCACCCTTGATCTTCCACATTGTGGGCACACCCTGCATTTTCAAATTCTCAAATTTTCAAATTCTCAAATTCTCAAAAGTAACTCGTCCCATCCCAGCAATGGGTGCATAGTTTACATTTGGGAAGCCCAATAGACTGCACCAGGTCGTCGAGGAGCTGGAAGCGCAGTGAAGTGCCGTTCATTTGCCCGCTAATCATGTCAACCATTTTCTGGTAGCGTTCACTTTTGCTGTCGGCGTATTCTTCAAGATGAGCATCTTCGGCTCCTTCCAATTGTTTGATCACGCGCCGTCCAATCAGATCAAGACCTGAACGCGACATAGAAAAGTTCAGGTACTGACAGGGGAAAATCAATGGCGGACAAGCGGTGCGGATATGAACTTCTTCGGCCCCATAGCGAAAAAGAAGCTCAGCATTATTTCTTAATTGAGTTCCACGAACAATAGAATCGTCGCAAAGGACAATTTTCTTTTTCTCAATAATTTCTCGAATCGGAACGAGTTTCATACGGGCCACAAGATCTCGGTGGTCCTGGTTCTGCGGCATAAAACTCCGTGGCCAGGTTGGTGTATATTTCACATAGGCCCGTTTATAAGGAATTTTCTTTTCGTTGGAATAACCAATAGCATGGGCCACGCCGGAATCAGGAACCCCACTCACCAGGTCGATTTCGACATCATCCCGCTTTGCCAAGACGCGACCGCAATTATAGCGACAGTCCTCTACGTTTTGATTCTCGTAATACGAACTGGGGTATCCAAAATAGACCCACAGAAAACTACAGACCTGCATTTTATCGCCGGGCTTGCGGATTTGCTGATAACCATCGGAGGTTACTAACACCGCTTCACCGGGACCCAGGTACTTTTCTATGGAATAACCCAGGTTCACGAAACAGGTGGTTTCGGAGGCTACGGCATAGGCCCCATCCTTTTTACCAAGTATCAAGGGCGTACGACCCAGCTTATCACGCACCGCAATCAAGCCCTTCTTATTCAAAATCAACAAGGAACAGGAGCCCTGGAGCTTATCCAGCAGGTTCCCGATGCCTGCTTCAAACGATTCACATTCATTGATAAGAGCTGAAATCAACTCCGTTGGATTGACGCCGGATCCACTCATTTCAAGAAAATGTTGACGCTGTGCCAAAAAATAATCCGTAAGCTCTTTGATGTTAACGATTTTGTTTACCGTAGCAATAGCGTATTGATCAAGATGCGAGCGGACAATAATGGGTTGTGATTCATTATCACTGATAATGCCGATACCGCTGTTTCCCTTGAACTTTTTGAGCTCCGGTTCAAACTTCGTACGGAAATAGGAACTTTCCAGACTGTGAATAGAGCGCGTAAATGACTTACCATCGTAGACCGCCATGCCCGCCCTGCTGGTCCCCAGGTGGGAATTATAATCCGTTCCATAAAACAAATCATTTACACAATCTTCTTTCGCAATCACACCAAACAATCCGCCCATAATGTTTTAAGTTATATTCGTCATTCACAAAAATTTCAGGTCGTAAATCGCCGTCGCGGAAAACTTGCCCCGGACATCTCCACATTAAGGCCGCAAATGTAAAAATATTCTTTCGCTCCGGAGTCCGGAACTTATCCCCAACTTTCAACAGTCGTTTGTCAATAGTCGATAGTCGATAGTCGTGGTAGTTGACAGGCCTCCAGTTCTGTATACGGTAGTTTGGTGAATTTAATTATATTCGCAGCGAATCGTCGTTTCCATGCAGAAAAAAAAAGCACCATCAACCCGGTTTGGGCAAGGCACCGATCACGGACGAACATCCGGAGTCGCAGACCGCAAACCACGAACCACACCCACGGCTCTCTTTGCTTTCGCCCTTCCCGTGTTGATTTACATACAAACTTTAGGCTTTGGCTACACCCGCTTCGACGACGACCAGATGATCTCTGATCAGATTACTTTTCTCAGCGATTTCTCTAACACGAGCCAGGCCTTTATTACGGATCAGTTCATCACCGGTACGGGCTCATTTTATCGACCGCTGGGCACGTTCTCCTACATGACCGACATCCTGCTTTCCGGCGGCGACAATCCCTGGATGTTTCATTTTACAAATGTGCTGCTGTTTGGACTGATCGGCTTATCCCTGTTCCTTCTCTTGAAACGTTTGGCGATTCCACAAAAGGCGGCCCTGCTCGGCACCTTGCTATTCACAGCCCATCCGCTTTTCGTGTCAACGGTTGCTCACATCCCCAACCGTGCTGAGCTGTTGTTGATTCTTTTTTCCCTCTTATCGATGCTGTTCCTTTCTGCTTATGCAACTACCAAAAAATTCTCTCTGCTGCTACTCCACTTCGTATCATTCGGTCTTGCTCTCTTTAGTAAAGAAACGGCAGCCTTTCTGCCCCTGCTCTTCGGTTTTTATTTACTGTTAAAACAAGGGAAGAAAACATTCTCGCCCACCTTTCTGATCCTCGTACCACTCTATGCCTTGGCGGGTGGTGCCTGGTATGCATTACGCCATCAAGCCATAGCCGGGCATCCCGTTGACCCCGTGCATTTCGGATTGGACGCCCTGCTTATCAACCTTCGGATCGTTCCCGAGTCAATTGCGCGACTATTTCAACCCTACAACCTGGCCCCTATTCCATCCTTCTCTGTTTTTAATGTGGTAGCCGGATGCATACTATTCACCCTGATTCTCCTTTACGCATTCATCATCACAAAAAATGCCCGTAAAGAGAAACTTTTTTCCCTGGCCTGGTTCCTACTGCTCCTGACACCATCGCTGTTGTTTAAGCACCCTAATTTCGATTATTTGGATCATCGGTTCTTTCTTCCCATGACGGGTATTCTTATGATTATCCTCACTTCCCTCCCGGAAAAATTTATCGGGCTGGGTGGACGAAAGACCACCTGGGTCACGGTTATCCTGATCGCAGGACTCACCATCATCACGGTGGAAAAATCCAGGGCGTACCACGATCCAATGAGGTTTTACAATACAGCGATTCGTTATAATGACCGCAGTGATATGGCCTACCATAACCGGGCTGTACTACTGGAAAACAAAAGGCAGTACCAGCTTGCCATCAAGGACTACAGCCGGGCGCTCGAACTAAATCCAGCCTTTGATAAAGCATGGTTCAACCGGGGTGCCTTGTACGAAAAACAAGGTGCTTTTGATCTGGCCATTGCTGACTACTCCATGGCTATTAAGGTGAAGCCTGACTATTTTGACGCTTACATCAACCGTGGCAACATATACAGTCAACAATCCAACTACGAAAAAGCCCTTGCGGACTACACCCGCGTAAGTGAACTGAATCCGTCTTATCTTATGGCATACAACAACAAGGGAACCGTATACGGAAAACAGAATCTTTACGACCAGGCCATAGCTGAGTTTACCCAGGCGCTCAAACTAGATCCCGCTTTCGCGGAAGGCTATCACAACCGCGGCATGATGTACGGGAATAAAGGCATGTTTAATGAAGCCCTGGTCGACTTTAGTAAAGCCATTGAAATAGAACCCGCACAAGCCGACAACTTCATCAAGCGTGGCATGGTCTATTCAGCCTTGGGTAACAACAACAAGGCTTGTCAGGATTTTGATCACGCCATGACGTTAGGCGCTCCGGAAGCGGCCTCGCTGCGCTCCATCCATTGCCACTAAAAAGGGGTTGCTGTAACAGCAACCCCTTAAGTTTACGCAGAGAGTGCCGAAGTTAATACGCCACTCCTGGCAACATCAACCTGCATTACTAAAACCTGTACCTGATTCCCAGTCCCGGCCCCCAACTCACAATGTGGTTCAACCCGGGATGTCCAAACCCCAGGCAATTGACCATTGGCCGCCAATCAAGCGACAGGTTCAGGGGGATTTTAAACTGATACTCGACGCCAATTTGTGCGCCGACATTAACGCGTAAAGGAAAGAGGTCGTTATCCTTGTACACCG
>CAZPDS010000056.1:0-16650 GCA_964585485.1 uncultured Bacteroidales bacterium | reverse complement strand
TGCCAGGAAATCGCCCGCAATCGGCAACTTGTCATACCGCCAACCCTTAGTGGCTACTTTAAACGACAAAAATGAAGCACATACATATTTGCGTAATGATTCTTTTGCTTTTCATTACAAGTGCTTGTAAGCAGAAGCGTGGGTGGTACAGTATCGAAAAAATTGATGACAGAACGTACATCATCTCTGAGCCCGGGAGTTCACAGGGCAATGCTGTTTTTTTGATAATGGGGAGCAAGGAAGCTATTCTTTTTGACGCGGGGACTGGCGAAAACAAGCATGAAAGCATCGCGCAGCTCATTCGCTCACTGACAACACTACCCATTACCGTACTCTTATCCCATTTTCATTTTGACCATATTGGAAGCATAGGTGATTTTAATCGAATTGCAATGCCGGACATCCTATCCTTAAAAGACAGGATATCTGTCGATAGCCTGATCGATTTAAAGCAGGATGAGACCTTAACAAAAAGCACTGTAACTTTAAAAATATCCGGATTATTCCCTGTGGAGAAAGATATTGATCTGGGCAATCGTAAGATTAAAATTCTACCTACGCCCGGCCATACGAAAGAGTCGATCTCCATTATTGACAATGAAAATGGATATATTTTTACCGGAGATTTAATCTATAATGGCTTATTGCTTCTGGATGACGGTAGAGCGTATGTAAATAGCATCAATGTAATCCTGGAAAATAGCGACGCGAAATATCGCGTATTTGGATCGCACGGGAAACCAGAAGTAAATTACGGGCAACTCGTCCAGATCAGGAATGCAATCGAAATGTACCTTACCGACAGTAGTTCTATTAAACCGCTGCGTCAAATGGACTTTTTTGGTTCAACTAAAGCTATGTACAAGATTGGAGATGTTTCATTTATTGACGGATACTCAGATGTGTTTAAGGGCGACTGACAGGATAAATAAAGCAACACCTAATCGCCAGGGTCGTACGGCGCATGCTGCGTGCGGTTGTGAGTGACCGTATTGCAGAACATCCCGGGAATACGGCCGATATTATTTAGTATATTTGCGAAAGGCCAAAAAGAAAAAAGTTAAAACACGCATACACAGTGGCGACACCGACAGAAAAGAAAAATGAAGTAGTAATTTGACAAGTTCAACTAAATAAGCCTGCACAACATGCTACCAAAAAAGTATATCACTTTGTTCCCATGCAGGACTTCTCCGTACCTTGGACAGACGAAAAGCTCTACAAAAAATACGGCTTGACCGAAGATGAAATAGCTTTCATTGATTCAATGATTCGTCCAATGGATTTATCACAAAATGAAGCTGAAGATGAGTAAAAAAGAAACCATACAACTATTTGAAGATAAGCAGGTACGCACTGTTTGGGATGCGGATCAGGAGAAGTGGTTTGTATCTGTTGTGGATGTTATTGCTGTTTTAACAGATAGCCCCAACCCTCGAAAGTACTGGAGTGTGCTCAAAACGAGACTAAAAACGGAGGGCAGTCAGTTGGCTACAAATTGTAGTCAACTGAAAATGCAATCAGCTGATGGAAAATATTACAAAACGGATGTGGCAGATACTGAGCAATTGTTTCGTCTCATTCAATCGATCCCATCTCCCAAAGCAGAACCTTTCAAACTTTGGTTGGCTCAAGTAGCTGCTGAACGCTTGGACGAGATGCAAGATCCTGAATTGAGTATAGATAGGGCATTGGAGCAGTATATAAAATTGGGCTATTCCGAAAATTGGATAAATCAACGACTGAAAAGCATAGAAATACGCAAAGAGCTTACTGACGAATGGAAAAACCGAGGATTAAAAGAAAGACAGCAATTTGCAACACTTACCGACATTATTACCAAAGCGTGGGCTGGAAAAACCACCAGAGAATACAAAGTTTTTAAAGGCCTGAAAAAGGAAAACCTGCGCGACAACATGACCAATACCGAGTTGATATTAAGTATGCTTGCTGAGGCATCAACCAAAGATATTTCGCAGGCAACCAACCCCAAAGACTTTGAAGAAAGTAAAAAAGCAGCCAGGCAAGGCGGCAATGTGGCCAAAGTAGCACTAAAAGAGCTCGAATCTAAAACGGGTAAAAAAGTAGTGAGTTCGTTGAACGCTAAAGAGGTCCTGGGTATCGAGGATGCTAAAACGAAAAAGGATGAGTAAAAATGAATTTTTTCCTCCCCGTCCAACCACCAATCCCACCATTTATGCCTATGAATTGGTAGGTGTGGCTACGCACAAGGGTTTGCTCAAAATCGGCTATACCGACCGTGATGCACAAACACGTATCAAAGATTTTACCGGGTCGCGTTCGAGTTCAGTGATAGTTTGATTGAAGAAATGGGTCGTTTAAATCAATCATTTGGTATTGGAATAATTGAATTGAACGCAAACCCTTATCAAAGCAAAATCCTTTTCCCTGCGGCATATCGTGATCTGGACTTTAAGACCATTGACAAACTTTGCAAAATGAATGAAGAGTTCAGCAGGTTCATCGAACAGACAGAAAAACTAATGACCGCCAGCGAAAAATATATTTCGGGCGCCGAAAAAGAGCTCGATGAATTCTGTGACGGCTATTTTGCAAACGATACGGAAGTTGAGAATTATTGCAAGGAAAAGCACATTCCAACAGAGCAGGAATAGACGGGTTTACAACTATATACCGCCCCGTAGTATTAAAGAAATTACGGCCGAAATTCTGCAACTGGAGAAGGAAACCGATGGAATTTTAACGGAAATATTGGCCGATTAAATTATTTTAATTAACAGAAAGTGTAAGTCAAATTATGAATTTACAAAAATGGATATTATCTTTGCAGATAGAAAAGTAGAAAAATATGCGAATGATTTTAGCCTGGCACAACGTAAACTGGGTAACAATCAGGCTAAGCTTTTGCATAAAAGACTTAACGACTTGTACGATGCTAAAAATTTTTCGGTTTTATTTAATTTGCCAGGTCATCACCACCCATTAACCGAAAACAGGAGCGGTCAATGGGCATGTAGCCTGGAGCAGCCGTCAAGGTTAATTTATAAACCCATACTACCTGATGAACGTGCTCAAACGGAAGAACAAATAAATTTAACGCAGCTTGTAGAGGTCTCTATCATTGAAATTACTGATTATCACGAAAAAAAGAATAATAAATAAAACCATGGCTACCAATCAATACATTCCAACAATTGTTTTCCATCCCGCAGCAACACTTCGGGAGAAATTACAAGAAATGGGCATGGGAATTAAAGAGTTTGCGTTACGAACCGGGAAGCCTGAAAAAACCATTATTGCCGTTCTAAACGAAGAAAGTTCTTTGACTCCTGAAATGGCTGTGCTATTCGAAAATGTAACAAAAATCCCTGCCGATTTCTGGATTAATAAACAAGCCCGATACAATGAATTTATTGCCCGTAAAAGGTATGCAGAATCAATTGCCGAAGCTAAAAATTGGGCAAAAGAATTTCCGTATGCCGAAATGGCTAAACATAATTGGATTGTCGCTACTCGAAATATTGAGGAAAAAACTATTAATCTGTTAAGCTATTTTGGTGTTGCCTCGCATTCTGGATGGGAAAAACTATACATGGAATCGGAACTCAAAGCTGCTGCCTATACTTCCTTAAAGCATACGCACGAGCCTCATGCAATTTCAGCATGGTTACGACAAGGTGAATTACAAGCACAAGAAATTGCAGCCCCTGTTTTTGATATCAAAATATTGAAAGGTAATATACCTTCCATGCGTAAATTAATGGTAGAGCAACCCGTTAATTTTTTTGAACAATTGCAGCAACTTTGTTTTGTAGCTGGCGTAATATTGTTGTTTACCCCCAAATTGCCCAAAGTACCGCTTAGCGGTTCTACGCGGTGGATTAATGAAAACCCATTAATTCAGCTAACCGCTCGTTACGGGCAAAACGACCGTTTTTGGTTTACTTTTTTTCACGAGTTAGGGCATATTATTTTACATGGGAAGAAATATATTTCGCTCGAAAATGTTGACTTTTCCGCTGCCGACCCCGAAAAAGAACAGGAAGCGCACGACTTTGCGGTAAAACATACCTTCTCAAAAGAGCAGGAAGAAAAGTTACTCCGTGCACACCCACATTCAATCACTGCTAATGATATTGTGAATTATGCCCATGAGTTTAATACACACCCTGCCATGATTATTGGAAGGCTTCAATTTCTAAAACTCATTCATTATAGTGTTGGGCGCGAATTTATTCTGCCTGTTAATTTATCAGCCGCCGAAACGCATGAGTAAACTAAAGCCCTATACAACAGATCACCTGCCCACGTAACCGCCTTTCAGGACGGTTTTAGGATTACTCACAAGTTGTTTAATTTTAAAGGTGTTCGTGAATGCTTCGCAGTTGCCAACGCTCAAAAAATACAAAATAAATTTGTGCTTCGTGGATAGGTTAGTGCGGATTGATTGAGATTAAAAAGAACTGCTATATGATAGATAAACAGAAAGATAAAAATGAACACCGTTGCTAATGGTTAATGCTTCGTGTGGCGCCGGCCCAACAGGGAATACGCGAGGATACGTAGCTTTCATCAAAACAAAAATAGTAAACAATGACAACGAAAGAAATTTTGGATTTAGTGGTCGGTATTGCAGGGGTATTAACCTTGATTATTGCGATATGGACATTTTGGCAAAGTGTCAAAGTAAATCGCGATTCCAATTACATCATGGCCGAGTCGTCCTCCATCGACGTTTTTAAAATGATCATTGAAAATGCGGATTTGTCTAAGCTTTACGCCGATGCCTCCTCATTCAAACGCTCCGAAATTGATCCGGCCCTGGAAATTAAAATGAAAGAGTATGCCTCTATTGTGCTTAACCTGTTTGAAATACAATTTCAGTTGCGGAAATCAAAAAGTATTGATGCCGTACGTTTTGCCAGTTGGGTGCCGTGGATATTGTCCTTAACCAAAGGTTATTATTTCCGGCAGTTTTGGACCGAAGAACTGCGTTTGCATTACGTGCCGGAATTCCGAAGTATGATTGATGAATTGATACAGGATTCTAAAATGTCGGATGAGCAGTTATATGGTGTGGTGTCCAGGTATTTCGATGGTTGTAAGATCATAAAGAACTGGATGAAAAGTTAGTGATTGTGACAGCCTGACTGCGTTCTGTCGTTTGGCGCACGCACCGGGCCACAGAACGTAATTTGTATCTGACGAAAAGAGCAGTTGTGATCCGAAAATGTGGGGAGGCAACCTACAGCAGGGTTTGGTTTACATAATTCAACCAGATGAAAACAAAGAAAGAACGGAAAGAAGCGTACAAGTCCATGAAATTCAGGGCGGGTATTTATCAAATCAAAAACATTCGGGATGACCGGATTTTGCTCAAGACCAGCGCGGATCTGGAGCGTGCCTTTAACTCCGATTTGTTTCAGCTAACGGCCGGAATGCATTCAAACCCGCGCCTGCAGGACGATTGGAATAAAGCCGGCGCTGAAAATTTTGAGTTCAGCATCTTTGACGAACTCAAAATAAACGACAGTGAAGCCCCCGCCGATATCAACAAAGAATTAAAAGCACTGCTGGAATTGCATCTGGCGGAACTGAAGAGCAGAGCGGTGCGCTTGTACTGAGGGTCTGCGTTCTGCCTTCCGGCGATAGGGGCTGTTAGGACGGAATGCCGTGCGTGATTCAGGGGGCAAACAAAATTGTGTATATTTGTAATTGTCCCCTCTGGCCCGAATAGTGAACGATTCTCAGCAATACTTCAACGTATGAAGACTTTTCTGAAACACTGCACCCTCACGATCTTTTTGTTGCTGCTGCTTAGTCTCCGCGGCTACTCCTTAACCCTGCCCGATTCCATCCTGATGCGCTGCAATACCGCCCTTGACGTGAAATACCTGAGCGAAAACGAACGAAATGTGATAGTCTATGTTAACATCGTTCGGGCCTATCCCGACTTTTTTTTAAACGAGATATTGTTGCCCTTTCTGGATTCGGCCGGTACGGATCAAACATCCAGCTATTACATTTCGCTTATCGATGATTTGCAGAAGGCCGCTCCTCAGCCCCCCCTGAGCTTTAATCCGCAACTCTATAAAGTCGCGCTGAAGCATGCTAAGGATATGGGGATCACCGGCAGGGAAGGACACCGCAGCAGTACCGGAAAATCTTTCAACGAGCGAACCAGGGACTTCCCGCTCTGCGCGGAGAATTGCGATTACGGGAACGAAATGGCCCTGGATATTGTGATCAGCCTGCTACTGGATGAAGGCGTGGCCTCGCACGGACACCGCAAAAACATCCTGGATCCGGTGTATAAAAGTATCGCCGTATCCATACAGCCGCATAAACAATACGACTGGAATTGCGTTATGGATTTTGCGGACTGATGGAGGCAAATATAAATTAATCGTGTCGTTGGTCATTTTGCCGGAGAAGAGTAAAGCACCGGGGTTTATGCGACGCCACTGTATATCTACAACAACCGAAAATGGAACAAACCTACATCGCCGACACTACATTCGATCATAAAATCATCAGCGACCATCCCCTGGAAAAGGGCGAATATGAGAATTGTCGTTTTGCAAATTGTGATTTTTCGGAGGCGGACTGGTCGGATATTAAATTCACCGAATGTGAATTTATTGCCTGCAATTTAAGTTTGGTGGCACTGTCGAAGACAGCGTTCCGCGATGTCAAATTTAAGGATTGCAAGATGTTGGGATTGCATTTTGACACCTGCAACGGCATTGGCCTGTCCTTTATGTTCGACGGGTGTCAACTCAATCATACCACCTTTTACAAGACAAAAATCCGGAAAACAATTTTCCGGAATACCAAACTGCAGGAAGTAGATTTTGCCGAATGCGACCTGACCGACTCGCTGTTTGAAAACTGCGACCTTTCCCGGGCAAACTTCGAGAACACCATTATCGAAAAGGCCGATTTTCGCACGTCCTTCAATTATTCCATCGATCCGGAAATCAACCGGATTAAAAAAGCAAAGTTCTCCATGAGTGGGCTCCCGGGTCTTTTGGAAAAATACAACATTGACATCGAAGGGATGTAGTGGCATTCATGGCCCTGGTCGGGCTGTTTGCCTGAAATATCCTGTAGTTGGTTGAAAAATGCATAAAATATTATACGTTGTATCATGATGCAAAAAACCCAATGGATATTTCAGGCGCCCCTTTGCATGATTTGCCCGCGTTTTTGAGAGCGCATGGCCAGCATAGGTTTTGACTTGATTTTTTGGTTACTTTTGGATTAAGCAAAAAGTAACATTAAGAAAAATATAGCATCAGGCTTGCAGGAACGAAATTATGGAATCGCTGCCTTCCGGCGCACGAATCGGGCTGCAGGATGTTACGGAATAATGCATAAAGACCCACGTCCCGCGTTTACGGTTGGTCAGGGCAAAAAAAAACCGCCCTCTCAGGAGCGGTTTTGAAGGGTATCGAAAGTCTATTCCTTTTCGATCTTGATGAGTTTCTTCAGGCTGCTTTGCTCGGCCTTGATCTTTTCGGTGTTGCCGTAAACACAGATGGCTTTCTGGTCGACGATCTTCTGGATCAGGTCAGCGTAATTGCGGATGTCATTCGCGGTGCTTGATAAGACCTGGTCGCGTTCTTTCTGAACGTCGGCGGCCGTGGTGCCGTTGAGGTAGTAATTGAAGGCATAGTTGCCCTTTTGCGGCGTGGTAAGCGGTACATCGAGGCGGGAGACGGTGCCGATGATGTAGCGTGTCATCTCGGCCTCGTCGGCCTTGAAGTCCTTCAGGTAGTTCACGGTTCCGGCGTAGTTGTCGATGGTGGCTTGCAGGTTGGGATCGCGGTAGGAGTTCAGGGTGAAGATACCGTTGGGCTGCACCGAACTATATCCGCCGTAGGCGCCGCCAATCACGCGGAGTTGGTTCTTCAGCCAATCGGTGCTCAGCACCTGGTTCAGCACGCGCATGTTGCCATTCCAGCTGTAGCCCAGCTTTTTGAAGTCGTAACCCTGGATCACATACTGTACTTTGGAAGTGGTGAGTATACCTTCGTTGCTGATGATGGGTTTGAAGCTCCAGCTTTGTGTGGTAACGGGTGTTCCCGGCAGGGTTTCCACGAATTTTTTCAGCGAATTGTTGAAGGGCTTAAGGTCGGCCTTGGCGCAGCTCAGCGTGCAGAAAACATTGTTGCTGTTGAAGAGGCGGGCGGCCACCTGCTGAAGTTTGGCGATGATGGCAGCGGCGTCGCTGTTGTAGGCCTTGGCAAGGTCCGAGATAAACCAGAAGTAGTCCAAACCCTCGGTCATTTCATTAAACTGCCCGTTGAGGGTGAAGTAGGAGGGAAGGCGGCGTCCGGCGACCCCGGAGCCATCGCGTTGCAGCGAGGCTTCCAGTTGCGCCTGGTGGCGTTCCAGTAAGGTGTGGATGCGGGCCGTGTCGGCAAATTTTGTTTTCAGCAGCATTTCGCCGGCCAGCTCAAACATCTTGTCGGCCTTGTTGTTCATGAGTTTGGTGTTGACAACAAAGGCGGCTTTCATTTTCTGATCGTCCTGATCGGGCAGCCAGTTCTTGAGGTAGGTGCTGAAGCCACCGGTGTGGATGTTGAATTCACGGTCGAGATCACCGTAGGTGTAGCCTTCCGTGTCGAGCATGCCAATCAGATGCGCCAGCAGGGAGGCGTAAGGGAGTTCTTCCTGCGTCAGCACATTGAGATCAAAATACATGTTCAGGTAGAGAATGTTGTTGGTGAAATCGTCGTAATGCAGCACTTTCGTGTTGCCGGCTTTGGTTTCAGTGCAGGCGAAGTAGTTGGCTTTCGGGTTGATGTCGCTCAGACTCAGCATGGGCACGGTGGCCAGGGCTTCAGGCGTATCTTCGCGTTTCTGGAAGGCAATCAGCTCGTTGTTTTCCTTGATGAGCTGGTCCATTTCGGTTTCACTCATCTTGCTTTTTAGAGCAGCCAGTTCCGCGTCCGTCTTTTGAATGTTGGCCTTCTCCATCCCGGGCTTGGGTGCCAGGGTGAGCAGGAGCGCGTGGGTGTTGTCGAGGATGCAACGCTGCGCAATATCCTCGAGGTAGCGGGTGGTCAGCGCTTGTTTAACCTCGGCCAGGGTCTTTTCGTATTCCAGTCCGCGGAAGGGATCGCCGGTAAAGAACCAGTTGCTCTGATTGCGACTGCTGTAGGTAAGCCCTTTCTGTGCATCAGCACCTTCGCGCAGGTAGAACTCATTGCGGTTGAGGAGACCTTCCACTTCTTTTTTATCGAAGCCTTTCGCGATGGTTTCGCGAATAGTGTTCATCACAATATCATAGAAGCGCTGCGAATCTTCAGGATTCGCGTTTTGAGCGGTGATCATGATCACATTTTGTTTGTAGCCCATGCTGTAACCGCCGAGGTCTTTGCCAATGCCGGCTTGCTGCAGGGCGAGGCGCACCGGGGCCGATTCCTGGTTAAACAGTAAGTCGCAGATCAGGTCGAGAGCCATGGTCAGGGGCTCGTCGGTGCCCTGGCCGGCCACCAGACTCAGGGTTAAGTACGTCTGATCTTTGGTCGGCTTGCCCTCCATCATCGGATAAAAAGCTTCCACGCGTTTCATCGCGCTGAAGGCCGGCTGATCTTCAATCACCGCTTTGTTGCCGGTTTTGGTGTATTTCGAAAGGTATTCGCGGTTGATGAATTCCAATTCCTTGTCGAGATCTGCGTTCCCGTAAAGGAAAATATAGCTGTTTTCCGGAGCGTAATATTTTTTATGGAAGGCTTCGAATTCGTCCTGTGTCAGTTGCGGAATGGCGGCCGGATAGCCCCCCGATTCCCAGCCGTAGAGGTTGTCAGGAAAAAGATTCTTAAACATCTGGTAGGATAATTCCCGGGTGGGACTGGAGTAGGCGCCTTTCATTTCGTTGTACACTACACCTTTGTATGTCAGTGGACCGTCTTTGGCCAGCAGTTCATGATGCCAGCCTTCCTGCTTCAGAATGCGGTCATCGGAATAAATCAGGGGGTTGAACACTGCATCCAGATATACATGCATGAGGTTGAAGTAGTCCTTGTCGTTCATGCTGGCCACGGGATATTTCGTGTAATCCTTGGATGTCATGGCGTTCAGAAAGGTCTTGAGGGAACCTTTGGACAGCACGTCAAAGGGGCTCTTCACGGGGAAGTTCGTGGATCCGTTCAGCACCGAGTGTTCCATGATGTGCGCGATGCCGTTGTCAGAGTAAGGAACGGTCTTAAAGGTGATGCAGAATAATTTGTTGTCATCGTCGTTGGCCACTTTAAACAACTGGGCGCCGCTCTGCACGTGCTCATAGAAGTAGCAGTCCGCGTTGACTTCTTTCACAAATCGTTTTTCAATCAGCCGGAAACCGTGAGTGGTTTGTCCGGTGGCGGTGTTCGCCAGGCAAAAGATACCGGTCATAATAAGCATCGACAGGATTTTGATGGGATTAATAATTCGGATCATACAATATAATATTTGGGATAATTTCTATACAAACGTACGGAAAAATTCGGGAATCCTATGGGCTAATCGGTGAGTGGGCGCTTTTGCCCGACGAATCTGGGCCGCTTGTGCCCGGACGAACGGAGGAGCGCGCGCGGGGCCTGTCTTTTTCCTTTCCTGGCTTTTTCACCGGACCTTTTCCGTATTATTTGTACTTTTGAAGGACTTAATATTTCGAAAATGCAATTTTCCGATATCATCAACACGGCGGGCGTCAGTCTTATCCTGCTGGCTTTTTTTCTGCTTACTTTCGGGAAGATGAAAGCCACGGGCACGCTGTACTTATGCATGAATCTGGTAGGTGCCGGTCTGGCCTGCTACGGTTCCTGGTTGGTGGGTGTGCTGCCCTTTGTGATTCTGGAAGGAACCTGGGCCCTGGTGGCTGCAGTGGGGCTGATCCGTAATCTGCGGAAGCGTTTTATTTAGAAATATTCCAAATAATTTGCTTTGGCCTTCGGCCTGATGTATCTTTGCAGTCATTTCAATGCGGCCAGCTTGATTGAGTTTGAACGCTTGAATTGGGTCGAGTTGGTTCATAAAACATTTTGATTAGCGCTTAAATTTATTTGCAAAGAATCCAAGATACCCAATAAACCCAATAAACCCAGAAAATCGATATGAAAAGGAGTAATTTAATTTTAATGCTTATACTTATGACAACAATCGTTGAGGCCCAGGAGGCCACGAGTTTGCATAGTTTTACAGTGACCGCCATTGATGGCAGTACCTTCCCGCTGTCACAATTAAAGGGCAAGAAGGTGTTGATTGTGAACACGGCCTCCAAATGCGGCTATACTCCGCAGTACGCGGGTTTGGAAGAACTCTACAAGAAATACGGAGGTGAAAAGTTCACGATCATTGGTTTTCCGGCCAACAATTTCCTGCGGCAGGAGCCGGGCAGCAACGAGCAGATCCAATCGTTCTGTCAGTTGAATTATGGTGTGACCTTTCCGATGATGGAAAAGATATCGGTGCGCGGATCGGACCAGCATGCCTTATATACCTGGCTTACGAAGAAAAAGCGCAACGGGGTCAGCGATGCGAAGGTGAGTTGGAATTTTCAGAAATTCCTTATAGATGAAGAGGGACGTTGGGTGGCAACCTATCCCCCCGCGGAGAAGCCGGATTCGGAGAATATTGTGAAATGGATTGAAGGGCGTTAAGGTCTGATCATCTTATCGGCTGAAGGTCTCATCACAACGAAGAAAGGGTTGTGCAGGTCGGGTTTGTTGTACCTGAGTGGTTCGTGGGTTTCGGCGTCCAGCACTACGGCTCCGCTGAGTTCCACGATCGCTTGAGCGGCAGCGGAATCCCATTCCATGGTAGGGGCAAAGCGGGGGTAGACGTCGGCGCTGCCTTCGGCTACCGCGCAGAATTTCAGGGAGCTTCCGCGCACCAGGTAGGTGATGTTTTGATCATCGGGATGCAGGGATCTTACAAAGTTCCGGGCGGCTTCGTTGCCGTGACGGCGACTGCAGATGGCGACAAATCCTTCTTTCGCGTTGGCGATTGGCAAGGGCCTGGAGAGCGCGAGAATCGTTTCGGTCTTGCCGGGGTTTGCCGGAATCTTTTGGCCGTTGGTGCATTTCCAGGCACCCAGGCCGTGCAGGGCGAAGAAGAGTTCGTCGATCACCGGGGCGTACACCACGCCCAGTATGGTTTTCCCGTTTTCGATCAGGGCGATGTTCACGGTGAACTCCCCGTTGCGGCTCACGAATTCCTTGGTGCCATCCAGGGGGTCGATCATCCAAAAGCGCTGCCAGTCCTTGCGTTCAGCGTAATCCGGCAACTTGCCTTCTTCGCTGATCATCGGAAGTCCGGCGATTTCAAGTGTGTCGCAAATTAGCCGGTGGGCCGCCCGGTCGGCTTCGGTGAGCGGGGAATCATCGGCTTTGTAGTCGACATCAAATGCACCAGCATATACGTTCAATATCGCTCTACCGGCTTGCAGCGCGGCTTGCAGCGCCAGCAGCAACAACAACTCGTCCGGCTTGCTGAAACGGGTGGGATCGGGCTTGTTTTTTTTTTCCGGGAACATGCCGATTAGCGGAAGCTTCCGCGGAATTTAGTGAACACGTGTTCGTGACTGCGCACCACAACGCTGGCGTGCACGCGCTCGTCGCCCGGGTATTTGATTTTGATTTCCATACGAAGCGCCTGCTCATCGGTGGGTACGATCAGGTTAAGAAATTTGATTTCTTCGGAGGTAATCAGCAGCAACTCTTTTTGAAGATGTTGCGACAGCACCTCTTTAATCATCTGTACGATGCACACACCGGGCACCACCGGATGTCCGGGGAAATGCCCGCCGTACACCGCATGCGTCGGATTCAACACGACGCCGGCCTCAATTTTCTCCGGATGGTCTTCGTCCGTTTCGATCCCGGTGATCGTGAAAAAATCATTTAATAGTAAATCGCTCATCGCTTATGGGTTTGTTGATCTTTTTTTCGGTGAAACGAAGCTCGGTGGTATCGCCGCCCTTTTCGCTCATTCTCAGGGAAACGATGGAACAATCCTTCCGGTCGAAGGTCAGGGTGATGCTGGAAAACCATGATTTAAAGGCTTTGGAAACGGGCGTCAGCTGCACCCGGTAGAAGTGTCCGTTCTCAAAATAGCTGGTTCTGAAATCCGCGTGATCGTCCAGGAAGCTGCCGTCTACCAGCTTGGTCATTCGAACGTTCATCTGCAGCAGGTTTTTGTTCGAACTCATGTCGTACTGGCTGGATTTTTCCTGATCGCGGATAGTGATTTGCTGGTCGCGGATCACAATCGTGTAGCGGAAGGGTTCGGTGTATTCCCACCGGATCTCGTTTCCGTTGCGGAAGGCAAAGTTTCCCTTTGAAAGGGCTGGCTTTTTCAGCATTTTCATTTTTTTCCACTGGGTGAAGTTGCACTCCATGCTGCGGAAGCTGGCATTGAAGGCCTTCAGTTGCACTTTAAAGGCGGCGGTATCGCGCATGCTGCGGTACAAGGTATCGGCTTTTTGCGCGGAACTCAGGAGGTTCGCACCCAGCAGAAAAATCAGAAGCAGTAGCGTTGTTCGTGCTTTCATGAGGTGATCGCTGATGTTGATTGGTAGGGTGTTTCCGGAATCAGTTGTTCCGGTGAGATGATTTTCAATCCTTTTTCGTTGAAATGGCCGATGATTTTCTCGAGCAATTCCGGTGCATCGGGGCGGGTATCGTGCAGCAAGATAATGTCGCCTGCCTTTGCTTTGCGCACGCGTTCCAGTACACGATCAGTGTCACGGGCGGTGGTGTCCAGCGAGCGTATACTCCATCCGATGGCGATGAAGTGGGTTTTGCGGAGGCTTCGCTTAATCATGGGATTGGTGACGCCGTAGGGCGGCCGGAACCAGCGGACGGATGCACCGGTAATGGTGCGGAGGACCTCACGTGATCTCAGCAGTTCTTTGGCCATGGTGAAGGCCGGGAAGAAATCGTAGAAATGGGAGTGCCCGTAGGTATGGTTTCCAATGATGTGGCCTTCGTTATAGATGCGTTGTACCAAATCAGCTTGTGCTTCGGCTTGGCGTCCAATCAGAAAGAAGGCCGCACTGAGCTGGTGTTTTTTCAGGATGTCGAGGAGGCGTGGGGTGTTGCGTGGATCCGGACCGTCGTCGTAGGAAAGCACTACGCCCTCCTTCACGTCCGGGTTCGAGCAGATTACCTTAAGGTGAAACTGGCTGTTCACGCGGAAGGATCCGATGATGATCAGGGTGAGGTACACGACGACTGGCAGCAGGTACCACCATCCGCTGACGGAAATAAAAAACTGAAGCAGGTTAAGGGTGAGCAATCCTGCAAAGAGCAAGGTATTGGCTCTTCCGAAGTTTAGCATGCACGCAGTAACATTAAGGAATGATCGATGCCCATATAATGATTATAGATCAGGATATATCGCTGTTTTTCATGCGTGGGGCCGGACAACTGCACGCCTGCCGGGATCTTGCCGTTTTTCAGGATGGTGGCGGCGAGCCAGGCGGCGAAGGAGGAGGCGGTCATGTATTCGCCGCAGAGGTGTTTAAAACCCAGCAAGGCTTTGCCGGCGAAGAGGCCGTTGGACAGTTCGGCGTACCAACCATCGTGTTTTTTCCAGCCGTTGTAGCCAAACATCACAGCGTCAAGTTCGTTTACGCCGATGCCGGCTTGTTGCAGCAGTTGCTCTGCCGCGCGGGCGATCACCTCCGCGGAAGCGGGTTTATAGATCATCTCCAGGCCATCGAAGCTGGCCCAGGCATTCGCGGGATTCCGGTCGAGGGTGAAGAAAACAGATCCTTCTCCGGCAATGGTGCCACGGGTTTTGGAATGAAGCAGTGGCGTGTCTTGCGGCAGCTCATTTTTCCAGAACCCCAGGCGGGCCGTAAGTGCATAATAGTCGTTGGTGATTTCATCAATACCGCCGAGCAGTATCTGTTCGGCCTCACCGTTTTCAAGCATCAGCAAGCTGTCCATCAGGGCATGTTCGAAGGAGAATCCGCGGTGCACATAGGCGAAGTTGTACTCGTTGCATTTCAGCAGCAAGGCTATTTGTCCGGCGATGGTGTTGTGCGTCGACTGGATAAAGGCGGTGGGCGTCAGAAACTGTTCCTTGTTTTTGATCATCGACGCCAGAAAATTTCCGGTGTCCTCCAGGCAGCCCAGTCCGGTACCGGTGATGATGGCCCCGGGTTTTTCGATGCCCGCGGCTTTAAGGCTTTTCAGGGCCGCGGCCACACCCATTTTTACGATGCGGCTCATGCGCCGGCTAAGGGCGGGGTTAAGGATTTCCTTGTAATCGGGTTCCAGGCATTTCATGCGTGGAGTGGGCGGTATCAGCGCGCTTCCGCTGAAGATGCCTTGGTTAAAGGTATCCTGGGGACTAATGGCGGTGGCGGATGTAATATATGCTTTCATGGGAAGAGTCAGTTTAAAACGGTTTAGCAAAGATGGCGGTGCTGTTGTTTCCGCCGAATCCGAAGGAATTGCTCAGCACATAACGCAGGTCAGCGCCTTGTACCAGTTTGGTCACGGGTGTGAGGTCCAGGCCGGTAATGGGCTGCTGGAAGTTGAGGTTGGGGTAAATCAGGCCGTGTTGCAGTGACAGGACCGACAGCACGGATTCAATGCCGCCGGCGGCGCCGAGGGTATGGCCCGTAAACGGCTTGGTGCTGCTGAAGGGTGGCAGGCTTTCGCCGAAAATATTTTTCATGGCAATGCCTTCGGAAAGGTCGTTGTTGGCGGTGCCGGTGCCGTGAACATTGATATAACTGATGTCGCCCGGTTTCAGTCCGGCCAGTTGCAGGGCGCCCTGCATGGCGAGGGTAGCGCCAAGGCCTTCCGGCGAAGAGGCCGTTTGGTGGTAGGCATCGTTGGCGTTGGCGTAGCCGGCCAGGAGCGCCAGCGGGCTTGCGTTACGGGCCTTCACCGAGGCTTCGGATTCCAGTACGACAAAGCCGGCGCCTTCGCCGAGGTTCAGGCCGGTGCGGCTTTCATCAAAGGGGCGGCAATGCTGTTTGTCGAGGATCATCAGGGTGTTGAAGCCGTTCAGCGTAAAGCGGGTGATGCAATCGGTACCGCCAGCCACGGCGCTGTCGAGCAGACCGGCCTGGATCAGCTTGGCGGCGTATATCAGGGAGTTCACCGATGATGAGCAGGCGGTGCTGATGGTGCCCATCATCCGCGTCAGCCCAAGAGCCTCGCCGATTTTCTCGGTACTATCGGCGCAGTCGTGGGCTACCACATTACGCATACGGCCGGCACCGGGATTTTCATAATAACCTTCGATAAAGGTTTCGGTACGGTCCATCCCGCCCACGGAGGTGGCCGAGAAAAAGCCGCTGCGGCCGGCACTGACGTCAAGACCCGACTGGCTCAGGGCTTCGCGGGCGGCGATCAGACCCAGCAGGGCGGTACGGGTAAAAATTTTGCCGGCGGTGGTGGTCCCCGCCCTATGCGCCAGTTCCTCGTTGGTATATTTTACCTCACCCACCGGAATGATGCCTTTGTGGAGCGTATCGGTCAGCGTGATGGGACCAATGCCGTGGCGGCCGTTGCGCAGTGCCTCCAGCATCGAAGGCACATCGCGGCCGATGGCGGAAATAGCGCCGATACCGGTTATATAGATTTTCTTCATGCGAATAGGATCAGAATAAGAGGAACAAAGGTAATAAAATTCGCCGATTCCCGCCGGCAGGGA